>JACQDK010000039.1 GCA_016201135.1 Actinomycetota bacterium | reverse complement strand
TGCTCCCTGTGCGTGTTGATCGGCGATCGATCCCACTGGGGGATGGGTCACGGCACCGACGCCGTGATGACGCTCTTGGAACACGCCTTCGAGCGCTACGACCTTGCCCGGGTGGAGCTGTGGACGCTCGAGCAGAACGAGCGGGCTATCCGCGCGTTCAGCCGCTGCGGCTTCGAGGTCGATGCGAGGCTGCCGGAGCGCTCGTTCAAGGATGGAAGCTTCCACGATCGCCTCGTGATGAGCGTTACGCGGCAACGCTTCTCGGTGGCGATGGAGCAGTGGCGCGGGTCCTCGGCCGCCTCGCAGTGATACGCGCCGCATTTGTCACTCTTTTCGGCGAGGCTCTCACCTGCGCTTTTGTCGCCTGACCTGCGAATTCTCCGTGTTGACCGCCGCCCGTCCCGTAGTTAGATTCCGTTTCGCTCCAAGCAGCCGACGAGGCCGGAGCGAGGAGTCGGACGGAACGCCCGGGAAGCCGCAAGGCGGATCGGGCGGAACGCCGAGGAGGTCGCAAGACCCGATCGGCGTCCCGCGGGAGGAACCTAGGACCCACCCGCGGACCCACCGGGATCGCCGCAAGGCATCCCGGCGGGGACCCGGCAGGGGACGCCCGCCGGGCACGCGCGAGGAGCGCCGCAAGGCGCGACCCGCGCGGACCGTCCGGCCGGCGCCGAGGCGCTGAGGTTGCTTGGAGCGCCTGAGCCCGAGGGGCTGAGGGTGGTTGGGGACTTCGGTCCCCGACGAGCCCGAGGTCCCTCGGGTTCTGTCTTTCCCGATGTACCTTCGGGTCCGTATGGGCGAGGGGCACCCGCGGCGGGGAGCCGCCGAGCAGCGCCGCGAGCGGATCATCGGGGCCGCCATGCGCCACTTCGCCGAGCACGGCTTCCGCGGCGCCAGGGTCGAGGACATCGCGGCGGAGTGCGGCGTGGCCAAGGGCACCGTCTTCCTGGACTTCGGTTCGAAGGAGGGCCTCTTCCTCGCCGCCTTCCAGCGGGCCGTCTCGGCGCTGCCGGCCTGGCTGGACGCTCCCGCCCAGGTCGTGGAGCAGGGATTCTGGGCCACGCTGGACTGGTGGCTCGATCACACCGAGGAGTTCATCAGCTCCGACGTCGTGCCCAACCGCGTGGCGATGATGGGTCGCTACGACGCGGGGCTCCTCCTGCGGCGCCCGATCGACCGCTTCATGCGGAGCGAGGACCCCTACGGGACGCTCGAGTTCGTCGAGTTCGGCGTGGCTCGCGGCGAGATCCGAGGAGACGTCGACGTGGAGATGATCGCCTCGATGCTCGACTGGGTGGCCGAGCGGTTCCAGGACGCCCTCTCCTCAGAGGAGCTCGACCCCGGCCTGATCCACCGCGGCGGCGAGACCGCCGACCGGCGGGAGACGCGGATCCGCGAGTTCACGGAGCTGCTCCGAGGCGGGATCGCGACGCGCTAGTCTGCCGCCCGTGAGCGACCTGGCGACATCGACCTTCCGCCAGCTGATCCTGCGACTCTCCGGGCATCCTTGGTTCCGGAGGCTGGTGACCGGCACGCCCCCCGGCCGCGCCGTAGCGTCCAGGTTCGTCGCGGGCGAGAGCCTGAGTGACGCGATGGAGGCGGCGCGCGCGCTCGACCGTATCCGGATCGCCTCGATGCTCGATCACCTCGGCGAGAACGTGCGGGCTCCCGAGCAGGCCGCCGACGCCGCGAACGCCCACGTCCGGGCGCTCGACCGGATCGCGGAGGCGGAGACCCTCGACTGCGCGATCTCGATCAAGCTCACTCAGCTCGGTCTGGACTTCTCCGTCGATCTTTGCCTGGCGCACGTGCGCCGGATCCTGGAGGCGGCCGAGCCGGCGAAAACGCTCGTGATGATCGACATGGAGTCGAGCGAGTACGTCGACCGCACGCTGGAGGTCTTCCGCGCGGCGCACGCCGGATCCCCGCGGGTGGGCGTCTGCTTGCAGTCGTACCTGCGCCGGAGCGAGCGCGACGTGTTCGACCTGCCGATGGGCTCCAGGATCCGGCTCGTGAAGGGCGCGTACCTTGAGGAGCCGGGCATCGTGTACGCCTCGAAGCGGGAGGTCGACGAGAGCTACTCCCACCTGTTCGCGACACTCTGGTCCAGAGGCCACGCGATCGATGTCGCGACCCACGACCCGAGGCTGCTGGAGGGCGCCCGCCGTATCGCCGAGGGCGAGCCGAACGGCTGGTCGCGCATGGAGTTCCAGATGCTCTACGGTATCCGCCGGGACGTGCAGAATCGCCTGGCACGCGACGGATACCCGGTCCGGGTATACATCCCGTACGGCACGGAGTGGTATCCCTACCTCACCAGGCGATTGGCGGAGCGACCAGCGAACATGTGGTTCTTCCTGTCGAACATGGTCCGAGGGGCGATGACGCGCGACGCGAGGAGAACGAGATGAGCCGGAAGGTGGCCGTCCTGGGCGGCGGCAAGATGGGCGAGGCCCTGATCTCGGGCTTGATCCGCTCGGGAGGGCGGGGCGTCGACGAGATCATGGTGACCTGCCGCCGCGAGGAGCGAGCCCAGGAGCTCGCGGGCAAGTACGGCGTGACGGGCACGCTCGACAACGCGGAGGCCGCGCGCTGGGCGGAAGTGCTGGTGCTGATGTGCAAGCCGCAGGACATGGGGGTCCTGCTCTCCGAGATCCGCGGGCACGTCACGCCCGAGCACCTCGCGGTCAGCTTCGCGGCCGGCGTTCGCACCTCGTTCGTGGAGAAGCACCTGCCCGACGGCGTGCCGGTCGTTCGCGTGATGTCGAACGTGCCGGTGATGGTGGACGAGGCGATGTCGGTGATAACCGCCGGCCTGCACGCCACCGACCAGCATCTCGCGATCGCGGAGGAGCTCCTGGGCTACGTCGGCAAGGTGCTCCGCCTGAAGGAGACCCACCTCGACGCGGTGACGGCGACCAGCGGCTCCGGTCCCGCGTACTTCTTCCTCCTGGCCTAGGCCATGATCGAGGCGTGTATCCTCCTTGGGCTCTCCCGGGACGTGGCGACCGAGCTGATCATCCAGACGATGCTCGGCTCGGCCAAGATGCTCCGCGACACCGGCAAGCACCCGGTGGAGCTCCGGGAGATGGTGACCTCGCCCGGTGGCACGACCATCGCGGCGATCCGTCACTTGGAGGAGGCGGGCGTGCGAGCCGCGTTCCTGAACGCGATCGACGCGGCCAGGATCCGCAGCGCGGAGCTCGCGCAGGGCGGCGACGAGGACGACTGAGAGGTAACCGACATGGGACGAGGGGATCGGGCGAAGGTGCGCTGGGCGCACGATCGCGAGCGAAGGAAGAAGGACCGCGAGAAGCGCGCAGCCACCGGGCGCGGGGCGGAGCGCAAGGCCGCGAGGAAGCGCTAGGCGCTAGCGCGCGCGCAGGCCCAGCCGGTTGCGGAGCGTCCCGATGCCCTCCGCGCCCAGTTCGATCTCGGCTCCGGGCCAGAGCTGGCGTGACGGGTCCTCGCCCACGCCTCCGAACGGGCTGAGCGCAAAGGCGTCTCCGCGCTCGAGCTCGCCCAGGCGAGACGCGCCGCTAACGACCTCCAGCAGGTTGCGCGCGGCGCCGTTCAGGTTCCCCTTCGCGATCTGCCGCCCGTCGACCTTCACCTCGACGAACATCGTCTGCGGCTCGATCTCGTCGGCGGTCACGATGCAAGGGCCGATCGCGATCGGGAGGCCTCCGGCGGTGGGCATCGGGTCGCCGTTGGCCATCCTGGCCGTCCAGTCGTTCACGAGCGTGTACCCGAAGACGTTCGCGCGGATCTGGTCGGGCTCGACGTTACGGCTCTCCCGACCGAGCACCGCCGCCACCTTCGGCTCGTAGTCGAGCCAGGCCGCGCCGTCCGGCCAGGGGACCTCCTGCTCGGGCCCGACCACCTTGCGTTCCACCTCGAAGGAGTCGGGCGAGATGAGTGAGGTGGGGAAGAGCGGCGTCAGGACGCGTGCCTGCGGGACGACCGACGCCGCAGCGTCGTCGCGTTCGAGGGCGGCGCGGGCGGCATCCATGACGGTGCCCCCGCTGGCCGCGACGAGTGCCTCCAGGGTGGCGGGGAAGGCCGGGTGCCCGACCGCGTCGGGCAGGTCGACCACCTCACCTCCGAGGATCGCGCCCAGTCGCCGGTGCCCCCTCCGGTCGAAGGTCACGAGCCTCATCAGGGAGCCGAAGCATACGCCCGCCCACCGGCGGTTTCTCGGGTTTGCGCGTCGAACTTGGGGTCACGCGCCCATGGGCGCTCGAAGGGGCGCTCGGCTACCATTCCGGGTGCTCCACCAGCTGGTCTTCCGGCGTCCGAAAGGAGGCGAACTCCTATGGCAGAGGGCTTCCGCGTTACCTACGCGACGATGTCCGCCGACAACGAGGAGCTGCACAAGGGCTACGAGGAGGGTATCGAGCAGGCCAAGGCCCAGCTGGGAGGGACGATCCCGATCGTCGTGAACGGCCAGGAGCGTCCGGGCGAAGGCCCATACGAGCTCAACTCTCCGATCGACGGCACGCTCCTCGCGCACGTCTCCCAGGCAACCCGGCAAGACGTCGAGGACGCCATCGCGTCCGCGCGCGGTTTCGCGATCGAGTGGGAGCGCACGGGCTGGCGGAAGCGCGTCGAGCTGATGCGCAGGGCCGCCGACCTGATCACCGAGCGGCGCAACGAGCTCTCGGCGCTCATGGCCCTCGAGGTCGGGAAGAACCGCCTGGAGGCCCTGGGCGACGTCGAGGAGACCGCCGACCTCATGCGGTGGAACGCCAAGGAGATGGAGGACCATCAGGGCTTCAACGTCCCCATGCAGGCGATGGGCGCCCCGGGCCAGTACTACGACGTGATGCGCCCGTACGGCGTGTGGGCCGTGATCAGTCCGTTCAACTTCCCCATGGCCCTTGCGGGAGGCCCCTCCTCCGGCGCTCTCGTGGCCGGCAACACAGTGGTGTTCAAGCCCGCCCACCAGGGCGCGCTCCTCGGCTACAAGCTCTACGAGGTGTACCGCGACGCCGGGTTCCCGGCCGCCGCCTTCCACTACCTCCCCGGCCGCGGCTCCGTCGTCGGCGATGCGATCGTGCACCACCCCGATGTCGCCGGCATCACCTTCACGGGCTCGTACGAGGTCGGCATGGGCATCTATCGCAGCTTCGCCTCGGACTACCCCAAGCCGGTGATCTGCGAGATGGGCGGGAAGAACCCCACCATCGTCACGAAGCATGCCGACCTCGACAAGGCCACCGACGGAGTGATGCGTTCGGCGTTCGGATTCGGGGGGCAGAAGTGCTCGGCGGCCTCGCGGGTGTTCGTGGAGCGCGAGGTCTACGACGACTTCGTGACCCGGCTCAAGGGCAAGACCGAGAAGATCAAGGTCGGGAACCCGCTCGAGCGCGACGTCTACCTCGGGCCCCTCATCAACGAGGACGCCGTGCACACGTTCGAGGAGGCGGCCGAGGAGGCGAAGAAGAACGGCAACGTGATCGCCGGCGGAGAGCGCCTGACCGAGGGCGAGCACGCGAAGGGCAACTTCGTGCAGCCCACCGTGGTCGAGGTGCCCGACGACAGCTGGATCTGGAAGAGGGAGCTGTTCGTGCCCTTCGTGGCCGTCGCGCCCTTCGACGAGCTCGACGACGCGATCCGGAAGGCGAACGACTCAGAGTACGGTCTGACGGCCGGGTTCTACTCGGAGGACGAGGCCGAGATCCGCGAGTGGCTCGACAGGATCGAGGCCGGCGTCGTTTACGTGAACCGGCGCGCCGGCGCGACCACGGGCGCGTGGCCCGGCGTGCAGCCGTTCGGAGGCTGGAAGGGTTCGGGCACGACGGGCAAGGCGGGCGGCGGCCCCTACTACGTCACGCAGTACATGCGCGAGCAGTCGCGGACGGTGATCACCGAGTGACGGTCCGGGAGTCCCAGCTCGCCTACGAGGGTCTCGCGTCTCTGGACCGGCCCCGCCTGGTGACGGACGTCCCCGGGCCCGAAGCCCTCGCCAGGATCGAGCGCGACCGAAGGGTCACGAGCCCGTCGCTCCCGCGCGCCTACCCGTTCGTGCCGCGCCGGGGAGCTGGGTCGGTCGTCGAGGACGTCGACGGCAACCTCTTCCTCGACCTCAACGCGGGGATCGCAGTGACCTCCACCGGCCACTGCCACCCGCGCGTGGTGGAGGCCGTGCAGCGGCAGGCGTCCGAGCTGCTGCACTACTCGGCGAGCGACTTCTACCTGCCCGTGTACGCAGAGGTCTGCGAGCGGCTGGACGCGATGGCGCCGTTCGGCGGCGAGCCTGCCCGTTCGTTCCTCACGAACTCTGGGACGGAGGCCGTGGAGGCGGCGATCAAGCTCGCGCGCTACGCGACCGGGCGCCAGTACCTGATCGGGTTCTACCAGTCGTTCCATGGGCGGTCGATGGGGAGCGTCACCCTCACAGCCAGCAAGGCCCACTACCGGACGAACTTCGGTCCGATGCTTCCCTCGATCTACCACTCGTTCTACGGCGACTTCGAGTACCTGGAGCAGGTGCTGTTCAAGCGGATCGTCTCGCCGACCGAGGTGGCCGCGATCGTCGTGGAGACCTGGCTCGGAGAGGGCGGCTACCTGCTCCCTCCCGAGGGATGGTTCGGCTACCTGCGCCGGCTCTGCGACGAGCACGGGATCCTGCTCGTCTGCGACGAGGTGCAGAGCGGCATGGGCCGCAGCGGCAAGACCTGGGCGGTCGAGCACGAGGGCGTCGAGCCCGACATCGTCACGGCGGGCAAGGGCATCGCGAGCGGCCTCCCGCTGGGCGCGATGATCGCGAGGGACGACCTGATGGTGTGGACGCTCGGCGCGCACGGCCCGACCTACGGGGGTAGTCAGATCTCGTGCGCGGCGGCGCTCGCCACGTTCGACGTGATCCAGGAGGAGGGCCTGCTCGCAAACGCGACCAAGGTCGGAGACGTGCTGCTCGAGGGTCTCCGCCAGATCCAGAGCCGCCACCCGATCCTGCTGGAGGTTCGCGGCAAGGCCCTGTGGATCGGGCTCCAGTTCCCCGATCACGACGTGGCCACGGAGGTGGAGCTCGCGGCGTTCCGAAGGGGCCTCCTGGTGCTCACGTGCGGCGACGACGCGGTCCGGATGTCGCCGGCGCTGGTGTTCCGCAAGGACCAGGCCCTGGCCGCGCTCGAGATCTTCGAGGAGGCCGTCGCCGCCGTCGAAGCGGAGGGGTAGATGGGCCTGGAGCTCGACACGCTCATGTTCGATTGCGCGGATCCGCTCGCGGTCGCGACGTTCTGGGCGGGGGCGCTCGGGCACGAGATAGATCACGACCCCGATGATCCCGACGACGACAGCGCGTTCCTGCTTGACCCGTCGGGCCGCACCCCGTGCATGTATTTCCAGTCGGTGCCCGAAACCAAGACGGTGAAGAACCGCGTCCACCTCGATGTGCGGCCCACCGGCACCATGGCCGAGGAGGTCGAGCGCCTGAAGGGCCTGGGCGCTACCGTCCGCGGATACATCGAGGAGGGCGGGTCGTTCTGGACGCAGATGCGCGACGTCGAGGGGAACGAGTTCTGCGTGCTCCGCGGACCGGGGGACGGATGGTCTCGCGGTGAGCTCTAGCAAGGTAACCACGATGCAAGACGCCGTGCGCGAGCTCGTGCGCGACGGCGACACCGTCTCGATCGAGGGCTTCACGCACCTGATCTCGTTCGCGGCCGGGCACGAGATCATCCGCCAGGGCAGGCGGGACCTCACTCTGGCCCGGATGACGCCCGACGTGGTCTACGACCAGATGGTCGGCGCCGGGGTCGCGAAGAAGCTGATCTTCTCGTGGGTGGGGAACCCGGGCGTGGGATCCCTGCACGCGATCCGTCGCAGGATCGAGGACGAGGACCCCGGGCCGCTCGAGATCGAGGAGTACTCGCACTTCGGGATGGTGTGCCGGTACGTGGCCGGCGCCTCGAACCTGCCGTTCTTCCCGATCCGCTCCTACTTCGAGAGCGACATCCCCAAGGTCAACCTGAAGATCGTGCCGATGCGCTCGCCGTACGAGGACGGCACGGAGGTCTACGTGGTGCCGCCCCTCCGGCCCGACGTCGCGATCGTGCACGCGCAGCGAGCCGACGCGAACGGCGACGCGCAGATATGGGGACTGCTCGGCTGCCAGAAGGAGGCGGCCTTCGCGGCCGATCGCGTGATCGTGGTGGTGGAGGAGGTCGTGGACGAGTCGGTCATCCGGCGGGACCCGAACCGCACCGTGATCCCGAGCGTGATCGTCGACGCGGTGGTGGAGGAGCCGTTCGGGTGCCACCCGTCCTTCGCACAGGGCTACTACGACCGCGACAACGCGTTCTACGTCGCGTGGGACGACATCGCGCGTGACCCTGAGACGCTGGACGCGTGGCTGAAGGAGTGGGTGTACGACCTCGGGTCGCACCGCGACTACGTCGAGAAGATGGGCGCGGATCGGTGGGGCTCGCTCCGGCCGGAGCCGGCACCCTCGGGCGAGGTCGACTACGGGAGGTACGCGTGAGCGAGACGTCCGAGGCGTACGAGGCGTACTCGCCCTCGGAGATGATGATCGCGGCGAGCGCGCGGCAGCTGGGCGGGGTGCGGAACTGCTTCGTCGGCGTGGGGCTGCCCAACATCGTGTGCAACCTCGCACAGAGGACGGTCGCGCCCGACCTTCAGCTCGTGTACGAATCCGGGGTGTTCGGCGCGCGTCCGGAGCGGCTGCCGCTCTCGATCGGCGATCCCACTCTCGTGACTGGCGCGATCGCCGTGACGTCGATGTTCGAGCTCTTCGCTTACTACCTCCAGGCGGGGCTGATCGACGTCGCGTTCCTGGGCGCGGCGCAGATCGACCGGTTCGGCAACATCAACACCACCGTGATCGGGGACTACGCGAAGCCGAAGGTCCGGCTGCCGGGCTCGGGCGGCGCGTGGGAGATCGCGATCCACGCGCGGCAGATCCTCGTGATCATGCGGCAGGGGCAGCGGTCGTTCGTGGATCAACTCCACTTCCGCACGTCGCCGGGGCACAGCGGGGATCCTGCTCACGACGCGAGCCGCGGATGGTGGGGGAGCGGCCCCACCTCGGTCGTGACCGACCTCGGGACATACGCCTTCGACGAGGCGTCCGGGGAGATGACGCTCGTCACGCTTCATCCCGGCGTCACCCTGGACCGGGTCCGCGAGAACATGGGCTGGGACCCGAAGGTATCTTCTGATCTCGGCGAGACCCTGCCGCCCACCGACGAGGAGCTCCGGCTCATCCGCGAGGAGCTCGATCCCGAGGGCATCTCCACGAAGTAGCGTCCGGCTGCGGTAGGCTCGCGAGGTGCGGTTCGCGGTCGGGTTCCTGATCCTGGGGACTGTGATCCTGGCGATCGGGCTGCTGCACCGCTTCCTCGTCCGGATCGACCCTCTCGCCGAGATCACGAACCCGCGGTTCGCCGCGGCCTCGGCGGCCATGCGCAGGGCTCGACGGGTGTGGATCGCCGCTGGGCTCGTGCTGGTGCTCGCTGGACTGTTCCTGCGCTCGCAGTTCTCCGCGTGACGGCGCGTGGCGGGAACCGATAGCGTGAGGTCGATGGGCCGGCGGCGGAGGGAACGTCCGTGACGCACGTCTTTCCCCGGGTGACGAGCCGGCAGCTGCCGACGGCCGTTGCGGCGGAGGGCGTCTGGATCACCGACTCCGGCGGGAAGCGGTACCTCGACGGGGCCGGCGGGGCGATAGTCGTGAACGTCGGCCACGGAGACCGGGCGCTCATCGAGGCGGCCGAGGCCCAGCTCCACAAGACCCAGTACGTGCACGGCTCGATGTTCACGACCGAGGCGCTCGAGGCCTACGCGGACGAGCTCGCGCCGCTGCTCCCGATGGACGACGCGCGGATCTACCCGGTCTCAGGCGGCTCGGAGGCGGTCGAGACCGCCATCAAGATGGCGCGCTCCTACCACCTGGCGCGGGGGGAGCCCTCCCGGATCACGGTCATCGCACGCCGGTCGAGCTATCACGGGAACACCCTCGGCGCGCTCGATGCCAGCGGCAAGGAGCCTCTGCGCAAGCCGTACTCGCCCTGGCTCGGGCGCTTCTCGCACGCCCCGGCGGCCTACGAGTACCGGTGCGAGAACCCCGAGCACCCCTCCGCCTGCGGCGCGTGGCACGCCGCGGAGCTGGATCGGATGATCCAGCAGGCCGGGCCCGAGACGGTGGCGGCGTTCATCGCCGAGCCGGTCGGCGGCGCGACGCTGGCGGCGGCGGTGCCGGCCGCCGACTACTGGCCCGCGATATCGCAGGTCTGCCGCCGCCACGGGGTGCTGGTGATCGCCGACGAGGTCATGACCGGGTTCGGCCGCACCGGCAGATGGTTCGGCATGGGTCACTGGGGAGCGCGTCCGGACATCCTCGCGGCCGGGAAGGGCTCGACCTCGGGGTACGTGCCCTTCGGCTTCGCGGCGGCGAGCGGCTCCGTGTTCGAGACAGTGGCGTCCGGGGGGTTCGTCCACGGGTTCACGTGGTCCCACGACGCGCTCGGCGCCGCGGTGGGCCGCGCGGTGCTCGCGCGCCTGGCCGGCGGGCTGCTGGAGCGCGGCCGGGAGGTCGGCGAGCGCGTGCGGACGGAGCTCTCCTCGGCGCTCCAGGACTGCCCGCACGCGGGCGACGTCCGAGGCCTCGGTCCGATGATGGGCATCGAGCTCGTCCGCGACCGCGAGACGAAGGAGCCGTTCTCGCGAGACGAGCGTGTCACTGAAACCGTGGTGTCGGCCGCGCGAGAGGCCGGGC
>JACQDK010000043.1 GCA_016201135.1 Actinomycetota bacterium | reverse complement strand
CGACCTACCGCTCCGGGCTGGACCCGTAGGTACACGAAGGCGTCCACGGCACGACCGTAAGCTGCAGGACCGACCGGGACAAGGACCCGGCCTCAGTCCGTGGCGACCGCGGCGGGGACGCCACAGAGGGCCTGGAGCTCCTCCTCGCCCTCCTCCGGGCCGACGGAGATCAGACGGTCGCCCTGCCGCAGGACGAATCCGGCGCGAGGACGGTAGATCCACCGAGGTCCCCGCTGCACCGCGAGCACGAACATGCCGGTCTCGGTCTCGATCCTGAGCTCCTTCAGCGACTTCCCGTCAGCGGGGGAGCCGGGCTCGACGAGCGTCTCCGCTCCGGTCTCCTCGGTCTCCTCGAGGGCGAGCTGAACCACAGGATGCAGGGGGACGCCGCTCTCCACGTACCAGGTCATGTCTCGGGCGGCGTCGCAGATCGTCTCGGAGGCGCTCGCGATGCGCAGCAGCCCGCGCAGCTCGTCCGGATTGCGGGCCTCGGGAGCGGCGCGCAGCACCCAGGACTCGAGCTCGTCGTGCAGGATGTCCGAACGCGCCTCGATCGTGCCCACCTCGGCGGCCAGCGCGCGGTTGTTGAACAGCAGCGACGAGTACGCGAGGCCCACCGCGGCCTCGGCCGAGTCCTTCAGCTCCACCATGATGTCGACGGCGCGGTCGAGCTCCGAGAGCGGAGGCGCTTCGGACTCGGGAGCCCCCGGCAGGGGCGGGGCGCCCGCGACGGCGCGGATCAGGTTCACGCCGTCCTCGGGGCCTCGGAACAGCAGCACGTCGCCCTCGGAGACGACGTCGTCGGCGCCGGGGTCGAACTCCCAGTCGGTGCCGGCGCGGATCGCCATCACCCACATCCCCGTCTCGGTCGGGAGCGACAGCTCTCGCAGCGTCTGTCCGATGGCGGGCGCGTCCTCGCGCACCTTCACGCGACCGGAGATCTCGTCGGCGTGGCGGAGGTCGGGACGGAGGGCGTCCGGGATCCCGAGCCGCGCGCCGACCACGCGCCCGATGTCGGAGGCGGCGTCGCCGATCTTCTCGATCGCGCCGGCGATCCACAGCACGCCGGCCATGCTCTCGGCGTCCTCCGGGCTCCGGGCGGCGAGCATCGCCATCATGCGGAGCCTGCGGAGGTAGCCCTCCATCTTCTCCTCGAGCTCCTCGACCTCCTCGGCGAGGCTCTCCTCGTTGAAGAAGACGGCCGCGTAGGCCAGGTCGACCATGAGCTCCGACGCGTCCTTCGACGCGACGAGCAGGTCCTTCACGTTCTGGGGCTGTTCCTCATCCATGCAGCACTCCCGATACTGACATAACGAACAGGATGCAGGCGACCCCGGCCAGGTCCATCACGCTGGTGATTATCGGGACCGTCTGGTTGTCGGGGTCCAACCCGAACCGGTAGCTCCACACGGCCAGCTCGTAGCTGACCACGATCGTGAGCGGCGTGGCGATCAGGCCGGCGACCAAGGTGCCGAGGATCACGAGCCCCGGCTCGGCGACCATGTGCCCGGTGAGGGTCGACAGTGCCACCGCGACGGTCCCGATGAGCGCGAAGACCAACACCCCCAGACCGAGAACGATGGAGGCGTCGACCAGGGCTGGCACCTCGGGCAGCCCGCTCGGCGTGACGACGCCGAGCTGGAGCTTCGAGGAGATCCGGGAGGAGAAGATGCCCCCGAGGGCGCCGGCCTGGGACACGAAGGGGGGGATCAGCGCAAGCAGCACAGGGGCGCCCCGGAGCTCGCCCAGCCGCCCCTCCTGTAGAGCCCCCGAGACGATGTCGAGGATCGGCGTGAGCAGGATCACGGCGGTCATCTCGAGCACGATCCGGCGGACGACCCGGTCCCTCGCCGCGAACGAGCGGATGGTCGCGACCAGGGCCACCGCTCCGCAGGCCGCGGACGCCGCCACCGCGACGTGGTGGTCGCGCACCAGGAACGTGGCCAGGTAGAGCGTGGGGAGCGTGGCCATGTCGCCAAGCGCGGTCACCATCGGAGTCGATACCGAGTCCAGGTCCCAGCCCCGCCGGTACGACAGCACCGAGAGCGCGATCGTGATCGCCAGGATGAACGCCGAGCCCAGCACCCCTCCGACCACCGAGATCGTGATCAGGTCCCCGAGCGAGATCGAGGGCTGTCCAGAGGCAGCTGCCGCGAGCTTGGCGAGCAGCCCGAGCCAGAGCGCCGAGGAGAAAGTCGTGAGCACCGCGACCTCGGCGTTGCGGGCGAGCACCCCGCCGCGGCGGAAGCTGATCTCGAAGGTGCCGGCCGCGTTCTCGGTGCCCAGGCGCGCCCCGATCGCCCCGAAGATCGTTCCGCGCATCCCCACCGCGGCGGGGATCAGGATCAGGAAGCCGGGCAGCCGGACGAGCGTGCCGCCGATGCCCTGGAGGGTCAGGCCGGCGACGAACCCCGCGAGCGTCGAGAGGGCGAGCGCCACCAGGCCCTGGCGGAGCGTCCTGCGCTCGGCGCGCCAGTAGCCGAAGAGCCGCTTCGCGCGGCGCGGGATGCGCACACGGCGGGCGGAGGCCATAAGGACTCCATCGGGGTTCGCTCGCTTTCTGACATCGGGAGGGCCGGGAGGGCCCTAGGAAGTATGCGCCCGGCTCCCGCTGCGGGGCAACCTTTCAGCCGGAGCCGGTAGTGGGTCAGTTCGACGCTTGGCGCGCTCAAACCGCCCCGGTACCGCCCGAGTCCACCCAGTCCCTCGTCACGAACAGCCAGAAGGCGAGCCCGGCGTGGTCGCCGTAGCGGCGGAACCGCCGCTCGATCGCCGAGTCCTTCACCGAGCGCCTCCCGAGGATCCGCGCGTACTTCGGTCGGCTCCACGAGTCGAGGATGAGCCGGGAGTCGCGGCCCAGGGTCATCATGATGTGCGCGGCCGCGTAGGGCCCCACGCCGGCCAGGGCGAGCAGCCGCCTCTCCATCTCGGCGTCGGGGAACTCCTCCGGTGAGGCCCGGCCGAGCGCCTCCAGGTCCAGCTCGCCCGAGGCGACGGCGCGCGAGAGGGTCACGAAGAAGGGCGCCCGGTACCCGGCTCGCACGACCTCCCGGTAGAAGGACTCCGGTCGCGAGGCCATCGCCTCGGGCGTGGGGAACGCCCGGGCCAGGGGCTCTCCGGCGGCGCCCACGGGGGGATCTCCGAGCTCGGACACCATCGCGTTCACCATCTTCACGGTGAGAGCCCAGGAGCAGTTCGTGGTGCAGATCGTCTTGACGACGTCCTCGAAGACCGTGGGGCTGCGGAGCATCCGCCCAGCGCCGGCCGTCGCCCAGGCAAGGTCCGGGTCATCGGCGGCCTTCGAGTAGAAGCCGGAGAGGTCGGCGTCGAGGCGAAGGACATGGTGCACGGCCTCCCGCACGCCGGCGGCGACCCTCTCGCCCGGCGCGGGACCGAGCACCGTCACCGCGGCGCGCCCGCGTCCGCCGGCGGCGATCCGCACCCGGCGCGGCTTGCCGCCGGGCACCCGGACCGTCGCCTCCAGCGCGCGCTCGCCCTCGTCCAGGCGCATCGGAGCCAGGTCCGCGAACCCGTGCGAGTTGATCGTCCGGAAGAGGTCGACCGGCTCGCCGCCAGCGCCCCGGAGCGGCAGCTCGAGAGTGACGGTCACGCGGCGGAGGCCTTGTCGCGGAACCGGCCTTCGTCAGATCTGTTGCCGCAGCTCGGGAGATCGGCCCAGACCGCGCTCTCCATCGGCGCAGGATACAGCGGAGCGACTCGGGGCAGACCCGCGCCATCCGCGCCCATCGAGGGGCCCGCGCGCGCGGG
>JACQDK010000042.1 GCA_016201135.1 Actinomycetota bacterium | reverse complement strand
GGATGCTCGACACCTTGAGGGGCCTCTACCGATACCGTTTCGTGCATCGCGCGGCGAGATACGTGCAGTGGATCTCGGTACCGCTCGCGCTGTGGGGCGCGCCGAAGGTGAGAGGGCCGGTAGGTCGGCTCCTGGCCGCATGGGCCGTGGTCACCGCGGCGGGCGTCGCGTTCGGGCTCGCCACCGGGCTGCTCCCGCCCGACCGGTTCGTGACCTTCGGCTACGTGGTGCCGCTGCTCGCGGCGGTCGGCGCGATGCGCCTCTGGCGCTCGCTCCATCCGCGGCGAGCGGTCGCCACCCTCGTCGTCGCCGCGCTCGTGACGCTGATGGCGCTCGGCAGCTTCTTCGCATGGCGCCGCGAGAAGCCGTTCCTCACCCAGGCGCAGGTGGGAGCCGTCACCGACGCCTCGGGGTGGATCGGCGCCACGCCCCCAGGCACCCCCCTCTTCTTCGTCGTCGAGACCGGCGACGACACGATCACGTTCTTCGCCACCCAGGCCGAGAACACGATCCGCGCAGCGGTCCCTCCCGAACGGATCCCCGACGTCCACATCCTGGTCCTGCCGGGCGAGGCGCCACCGGGGTCCGAGCGAGCCATTCTGTCGCGCTCGACCCTGGACGACTATCTGATCGCCGCCAGCGGGGCTTCCCCCGTGACGATGGAGCTGCGGCCCTTCGCCGCTCCCATCTATGGGGTGAACGCGCCCGGGCTCCCCGCCCCGTTGGTCGAGCTGGCCCCCGGCCTGGCGGCCGCCGGGCTCCCGGACGGCCCGGCGCCGGCGGCGTCCGACCCGCTCGAGCCAACGTCCCCCGCGCAGATCTCGCTCGCCGCGTTCGAGGTTCTCGCCGTGCTCGGTCTGGCCGGCTACGGCTGGGCCAGGGCCGCCGGCCTGCACGCCGCGGCCGCGGCAGCTCTCGCGCCCGCGTTCGGCCTCGGCGCGCTCACCCTCGCGGCCCTCGCCCTCGAACGGGTAGGGGTGCCGCTCGGCGGATCGGCAGGCCCGACGGCCGTCTCACTCGCTGCCGGGGCGGGCGGCTTCTGCGCCAGATACCTGCTCGAGCGGCGCCCCGCTCGTTAGCCGGCGCCACAGGTCCCGAAGGAGCACTCCGAGCGCGATCACGACTAGCGGGGTAATCACGTAGTGGCCGACGAACAGGTTCGCCTCGAAGACCGCGTGGAAGCGCGAGGGCTCCGCCGACCAGGTCGAGACCGCCAGGGCGGTCGAGGTGGCCAGCAGCACCCCGCGGGGCTCCCTCGGCAGCAGGAACGCGAGGGGCAGCGCCCACGTCACGTACCACGGGATCAGGACCGGCCCCAGGAGCATCAGTGAGAGCAGCGCCCAGCCCCAGGCGGCTCCGAGCCCGGCCGGGCCGGCGGCCTCCTTCCACACCCTTCCGGCGAGCGCGATCACGACCGCGGCGAGGAGCCCCGCGAAGGCGACTCGCGCCACGATCCCCAAGGTGTCTCCGCTCACCGCGTCGAGGATCCGGCGGAACAGCCGAGAGGGCGCGAGCCACCCTTCGTGCCCCGCGAGCTCGGCCATCCCCAGGGTCGGATCCCGGAGCTGGAAGTAGGGGGCGGCAAGGACGGCGCCGATCGCGGCCGCGATCCCCGCGTGCCGCAGCGCCGCGGCGAGGCGCTCTCCCGGCGGGCGACGCGCCACGATCCAGACGAGCAGCAGCAGGAGGGGGAGCGCCGCGGTGGCCTTCACGAGCGCGCCCATCGAGAGCGCCGCCACCGCGAGCCCGTCGTGTCCGCCCAGCACGAGAGCGAGCGCGGCGGCCACGGCGAGCGCCACCAGCAGGTCGTTGTGCCCGCTCGCCACCGACTGGAAGAGCACGACGGGGTTCAGCCCGAAGACAGCCACCGCGAACGCGGCGCGTTCGGGCGCGAGCCGGCGGGCGGACCACCCGATCAGCGCGAGCGTCCCCAGGCTCGCGGCCGCCGCGAGCAGCCGGAACGCTGCCACCGCGGCGTCGATCCGCGGGAGGACCTGCGCGACGACGGCCGCGATCGACGTGAACAGGGGTCCGTACACGGCCGGAGTCGAGAGCCACTTCGGCCCGACCAGCGCGGAGACCTGGTCGAGGGGGAAGTCGGCCGGCGTCAGCACGTACGGGTTCGCGTGGTGAACTGCGACGATCCGGCCGTACGCGAGGTACGAGTACGCGTCCCGCGACACGAGCAGGGGCAGGGTGAGGACCGCCACGTGCGCCGCCACCGCGAGCACGACGACGGCGCGCGTGGAAAGGCGCCCTCGCCATGCCTCGCGGACCGCGTACAGGAAGGCGGCGGCCGCGAGCACCAGGGCGACGGCCCCGACCGTCCCCAGCGCCGCCCCGTGCACCCCGTCGAGGCCCACCGCGCGAGCGAGCCATGCGAACGGCCCGGCGGGCGAGGCGCCAGGGGGCAGCACGGGCTGGAGCGTCGACCGGGGCACCGAGGCGACGGTCGCGAGGAAGCCGAGCGATGCCGCCGAGAGGGCGACCGGCACGGCCGGGGAGCGGTACGGGGAGGGCATCGCCTGGGACTGTAGCCCACGCGCTCCCGCTCCCGGGACGCCCCGGCCGCAGGCCCGGGGACGCCCCGGGAGAGGTGACCGGGGGTCACCCGCCACCCAGCCGCGGGCGTTCCGCTCGCGGCTGGGACTCTCTATCGTGGTCCGAGCGACGACCCCGGGGTTCGGGGACCCGCGGTCACGTCCCGGGAGGCAGGATGCGGGAAGACCTCGAGATCCTCAAACGGTCCCTGATAAGGGCAGACCCGGACGCGGGCGTCGCGGCCGCGCAGCGGCTGGTGGACGCAGGCGTCGACCCGAAGGCGATCCTGGAGGAGGGCATGGCCGTCGCCATGTTCGAGCTCGGGGAGATGTGGAAGCGCGGCGAGGTGTTCCTGCCGGAGGTGGTGGCGAGCGCCGAGGTCTTCAAGCGCTGCAACGCGGTCGTGGAACCGGTCCTTCTCGCGCAGAAGGACGAGAACACCGAGCCGAACGCGCTGGTCGTGCTGGCCACCGTGAAGGGCGATCTGCACGACCTCGGCAAGAACATGGTCGGCGCGATGCTCCGCACGTCCGGGTTCGACGTGCACGACATGGGAAAGGACGTCTCGGCCGACAAGATCGTCGCGGCGATCCAGGAGATGCGGCCTCAGATCGTGGGGCTCTCGGCGCTGCTCACCACGACCGTTCCTTACCAGGAGACGGTGATCAAGCGCCTCGTCCAGGAGGGCCTCCGCGACCAGGTGAAGGTGATGGTGGGAGGCGCCCCGGTCACGCCCGAGTGGGCTGAGAAGATCCAGGCCGACGGCTACGCGAACAACGCCCCCGAGGCCGTCGAGGTCGCCCGCAAGCTCGTGGGGCTCGCGCAGTGAAAGTCTCTGACACGGTCCTGGCCGGCCCGGACGGCGACGTTCGCATCGGCGACGAGCATCCGTTCGTCGTGATCGGCGAGCGCATCAACCCCACCGGTCGCTCGCGGCTCACCGAGGAGATCACCCGCGGCGACATGACCACGGTCAGGGCCGACGCCCTGGCCCAGGTCGCGGCCGGCGCTCGCGTGCTGGACGTGAACGCCGGCGTGCCGGGGTTCGACGAGGCCGAGATGCTGTCGGCCGTCGTGCGGGCCGTGCACGACGTGGTGGGGGTGCCGCTCTGCGTGGACTCCTCCACGCCCGAGGCGCTCGAAGCCGCGATCCCGCTCGCCCGGGGCAAGGTCCTGATCAACTCCGTAACCGCCGAGGACCGCTCGCTCGACAGGATCCTTCCTCTCGCGAAGCGCTTCGGCTCCGCGGTGATAGGCATGGCGAACGACGAGGAGGGCATCTCGATGGACCCGGCGGTACGCCTGGCCGCTGCTCGCAAGGTGGTCGAGGCCGCCCTCGACCACGGCATCGCGCGCGAGGACGTGATCATCGACCCTCTGGCGATGCCTATCGGCGCGGCGGCCGGCGCGGCGGCCGGCGCCGCGACGACGATGTTCGAGACGATCCGGCTGATCCGCGACGATCTCGGCGTGAACGTCTCCTGTGGAGCCTCGAACATCTCGTTCGGGATGCCCGATCGGCGCGGCATCGACGCCGGGTTCCTGGCGATGGCGATCCACGCGGGGATGAACGCGGCGATCGCCAACCCGCTGCACCGCCCGGTGCGCAAGGCGGTCCTGGCGGCGGACCTGCTCCTCGGCCGCGACGCGTTCGGAGCAGCGTGGATCGCGGACCACCGCGCCCAGCATTCCACCGGAGACTGACCCGTGCGCAAGCTCCAGGTCACCTACCTACCCGGCGAGACGACCGTTCACGTGCCGGAGGGCACCTCGCTCTTCAACGCCGCTCATTGGGCAGGCCTGCCGATCGAGTCGACGTGCGGTGGCCGCGGGACGTGCGGCAAGTGCAAGGTTCGCGTGCTCGAGGGAGCGGCCGACCCGACCCCGTCCGACCACCGGCACCTCCTGGCCGCGGAGATCGTGGAGGGATGGCGCCTCTCCTGCCGGTGCGAGGTGGTCGAGGACACCCGTGCCGAGGTCCCTCGCCTGATGCGAGCACCGAAGGCCGCGACGATGGGCGTGGGGCGGTTCGTGCTGCTGGAGCCGAACGTACGCAAGCTCGTGCTCGACCTCTCGGCGCCCAGTCTCGAGGACGCGCGCAGCCACGCCGGACGCCTCCGTGACGCCCTCGTGGAGGAGGGCCTCGAGGTGCAGGCGGACGCGCCGGTTCTGCGAACGCTCGCAGGGATCGCCGGCGAGAGCGAGCGGCGGGTCACGGCGACCGTCGTCGGCGACCGGCTGGTCGAGGTCGAACCCGGCGACACGAGCGCGCGGATGTTCGGCGCGTCCGTCGACCTCGGGACGACGACGGTCGTCGCGACGCTCGTCGACCTCGTGACGGGGGCGGCGACCGCGGTCGCCTCTACGCTGAACGGACAGGCGCGATACGGCGCCGACGTGATCGCGCGGATGGGTCACGCGATGCAGGGCGGAGAGGAGGCTCTCGAGGAGCTCCGGCAGGCTGCGCTCGACACCGTGAACGGCCTCCTCGAGGAGGTCTGTGGGAACGCGGCCGTCGACCCCTCCGAGATCTACGAGGTGGTGCTCGTCGGGAACGCGACGATGCTGCACCTGTTCCTGGGCGTCGAGCCGCGGTCGATCGCGCTCGCCCCGTTCGTCGCGACCTTCCTCGAGCCGCTGGACCTGTCCGCCCGGGAGGCCCGTCTGCGGATCCACCCTCGCGGGCGCGTGGCGCTCTTCCCCTCGATCGGCGCGTACGTCGGCGCCGACATCGTGGCCGACGTGGTCGCGACCGGTCTGGCGCGCGAGCCCCGGATGCGCCTGCTCGTCGACGTCGGAACGAACGGCGAGATCGTGTGCGGCAACGTGGACCGGGTGGCCGCGACGGCCGCGCCGGCGGGCCCGGCCTTCGAGGGAGGACAGATCCTGCACGGGATGCGGGCGAGCGAGGGGGCGATCGAGGGCGTTCGGCTCGGCGAGGACGTCCGCCTTCAGGTGATAGGCGGGGTCGAGCCACGCGGGATCTGCGGAAGCGGCCTGGTCGACGTGGTCGCGCAGCTCCGGCTGTCCGGGCTCCTGAAGGAGAACGGGATCCTCGCCTCGCCCGAGGAGGTTCCCGGTCATCCACTCTCCGCCCACCTCGTGGAGCGCGACGGCGTCCGCGCGTTCGCTCTCACCGGCGACATCGTGCTCACTCAGCTCGACGTCCGCGAGCTCCAGTCGGCCAAGGGCGCGATCGCGACCGGCATCGAGGTGGCGATGGATCACCTCGGCCTGGAGCCCGAGGACCTGGAAGAGGTCCTGCTCGCCGGCGCGTTCGGCACCTACATCAACCCCGAGAGCGCGCGGGTGCTCGGCCTGGTTCCCCCCGTCCCCGTGGAACGGATCAAGGCGGTGGGCAACACCGCGAGCGAGGGGGCGAAGATGGCGCTCACGTCCTTCCGCGAGCGCGAGGTCGCGTTCGAGCAGCTCCCGAAGATGATCGAGTACGTCGAGCTCTCGGGCGCGGAGGACTTCAACGAGCGGTTCATCCGGAACCTCGCGTTCCCCTCCCTCGAGGCGGTTCGGGCGTGACCTCGACCGGCGCGAAGGTCGCGTTCCTCGCCTGCGGCGCCGTCGCGCTCGACACCGCCGCGATAATCGAGCGCCGCGGCTGGGACGCGGACGTTCACGGGATCTCGTCGGACCTGCACATGACGCCGCTGGAGATCGCGCCTGCGGTGGAGGCCAAGCTGAAGGACCTGCTGCCGCGCTACGAGCGCGTGATCGTGGTGTACGGAGACTGCGGCACCGGCGGGCGCCTGGACGCCGTGCTCGAGCGGTACCCGGCGGCCCGGCCGGCGGGCTTCCACTGCTTCCAGTGGTACGCCGGCGACCTGTACAGGCGGTTCGCCGACGACATCGGCATCTACTTCCTGACCGACTGGCTCGTCACGAACTGGGATCGCGCGGTGATCAAGGGTCTGGGCCTGGACCGGTTCCCATGGCTCAAGGAGACCTACTTCGGCAACCTCACGCGGATCCTGTTCGTCCGCCAGCACCCCGACCCCGAGCGCGAGGCGAAGGCCAGGGAGATCGCCGCGTGGATGGACAGGCCGCTGGAGATACACGACCTCGGGATAGGGCCACTCGAGGACCTGCTCGCCCCGATGATGGGGGGATCCGATGTTCGAACGTGAGAACGCCCCGAAGGTGCTCACCGACGAGCAGGTCGAGATCGTGCACGAGCAGGCGATGCGCATCCTGGAGGAGATCGGCACGGAGGTCCTGCACGAGCGGGCCAGGAAGCTTCTGGCCGAAGCCGGTCAGAAGGTGGACGGGGACCGCGTTCGCTGGGACCGGGCCTTCGTGATGGAGCAGGTCGCGAAGGCGCCGGCGCGGTTCCGGCTGCGCGCCCGCAACCCGGAGCGCTCGCTCACCGTGGGCGACGGCACGCGCGTGTGGATGAACGTGGGCGGGCCGCCGTTCGCGAGCGACCTGGACGCCGGGCGGCGCAGCGGCACGATGGCCGACCACGACACGATCGTGAAGCTCACACAGGCCACGGACGTCTTGAACTGCGTCCAGGCCGGCGCCGTGGAGGCCACCGACCTGGAGGTCGCGGTGCGCCACATGGACATGGAGTACTCGGCGCTGCGCTGGTCGGACAAGCCGTACGTCACCTACGGCACCAGCGGGCCCCGCGCCCGAGACGGCCTGCGGATGGCCGAGATCGCGCAAGGCGGGTCGTTCGGCGACGACACAGTGCTGATGGGGGTGGTGAACCCGAACTCGCCGCTCATCTGGGACTTCCGCATGACCGACGCCCTGCTCGCGTGGGCCGAGGCGAACCAGGCGATCATCGTCACGCCGTTCCTGCTGGCGGGGGCGACCGCGCCGGTCTCGGTCGCCGCCGGACTGGCGCAGCAGGCGGCCGAGGCGCTCTCGGGCGTCGCGCTCGCCCAGCTCGTCCGCGAGGGCGCCCCGTGCCTCTACGGATCGTTCTTCACGGCGACCGACATGCGCACCGGGTCGCCGGCGTTCGGCACGCCGGAGTCGGTGTTCGGGGTGCTGGCCGGTGCGCAGCTCGCGCGCCGCTACGGGCTGCCCTACCGAGGCGGCGGCGGGCTCGCCTCCTCCAACGCCGTCGACGCTCAGGCCGCGGCCGAGACCCAGATGATGCTCTGGGCCACGCTGCTCGCCGGCACCGACGTCGTGCTGCACGCGGCCGGATGGCTCGAGGGTGGGCTCACGGCGAGCCTCGAGAAGTTCGCCCTTGACGTGGAGCTCCTGCACCAGTTCACGATCCAGGCCCGCGGGATCGGCTTCAGCCCGGAGGAGCTCGCGTTCGAGGCCCTGGCCGAGACCGGCCCGGGCGGTCTCTTCCTCGCGAGCCCGCACACGATGGCCCACTTCAAGGAGTGGCTCTACATGAGCCCGCTCTTCCAGACGCCCGACTTCGCGACGTGGGAGACGGCTGGAGCCGAGTCGACCGCGCAGCGCGCGAACGCCGCCTGGAAGAAGCTCCTGGAGTCCTACCAGGACCCCGGCCTGGACCCGGCGGTCGACGAGGAGCTGCGGGCGTACATGGATAGGCGGCGCCAGGACCCGCCCGAGCCCGAGGATTGAGGCTCCGGGCGGGCGGAGGCGAAGCGATCGCCTCCCGGCGTCCCCACGTCGGTGGGCCGGTCGACCCTGGGTTCGCCCTCCCTCGCGTGCCTACGGTGTACCCGGCGATCCGTAGCCACGGAGGGCCGGAGCCGTGGGCAAGTTCGAGGGGATTTCGACCCGGGACGCGATCACGAGGGGACGCTCTTCCCGGACGGGCAGGGAGAGGGCCGCCCTGATGCTCCGTCCGGCAGAACGGGGAGTCGCCTCGCCTCCACGGCCGCCGCGCACCGCCGACGAGCCGGTGGATGCTCGCCGGGCAGCCTGATCCCACGAGGGAGATGAGGAAGATGTACGTCACCACGCACACGAAGGACAAGGGCCACGTCCACGTCACCCTGGAGCGTGGATCCCACCCGGGCACCTGGGAGGTGCGTCACGAGCAGGGCTCGATGTGGTGCGTCCGTACCCCCGAGGGGCAGGAGCACCTGCTCGACGACTCCGACCCTTGGATCGGGGAGCTGGAAGACGAGCTGCGCCGGCTGAACGAGCTCATCGCCGGCCGCGCGGTCGAGGAAGCGTTGCTCCTGGAGTCCCGCACGCCGCCGCGTCAACCGCACCCGGCGCACTCCGCCGCGTACGCGGACGCGCACGCGCACGCTCCGGTCCGCTGATCCTGCACGCGGTCGGGCGCCCCGACTTCGTCAGCCGGTGGTCGCGCGATCGAACTCCCAGCGCAGCTGACCGCACGCGGCATCGATCGCGCGACCGCGCGTGTCGCGCACGGTGACGTTCACGCGCGCACTCTCGAGCACGCGCACGAAGGCTCGTATCCGCTGCGGCGGACTCGGTTTCGAGGGCCATCCGGGCGTCGGGTTCAACGGGATCAGGTTCACGTGCGCGCCCAGGCGCCGCGCGATCGCAGCGAGCTTCACGGCCTGATCCTTGGAGTCGTTCGTTCCGTCGATCATCGCCCACTCGATCGAGGGACGGCGGTGGGTCTTGGAGCGGTGCTCATCCATCGCCTCCACGAGCGCGCCGAGCGGGTGCACGCGGTTGATCGGGACGAGCTCGTCGCGCAGCTCGTCGTCGGCCGCGTGGAAGCTGACGGCAAGCCCGACCTGAGGGAGGCGGTCGGCGAGCCTCCGGATCCCCGGGACGAGGCCGACGGTCGAGACCGTGACGTGGCGCGCGCCCAGGCGCATGCCGCCCGCATCGGTCAGGCGCTCGATCGCGCCGAACGTCGCGCGCTCGTTCGCGAGGGGCTCGCCCATCCCCATGAACACGACGTTCGTCAGTCGACGAGGCGTGGAGGCGGGGAGCCGGGCGGCCTCGCGCCTTGCCCACACGACCTGCGCCGCGATCTCTCCGGCCGTGAGGTTGCTCTGAAGGCCCATCTGGCCGGTGGCGCAGAAGCCGCAGCCCATGGCGCAGCCCGCCTGGCTGGAAACACACACGGTTACGCGGTCGGGGTAGCCCATCAGGACCGTCTCGATCACGTGACCCTTGGGGCCCAGCTTCAGCAGCGCCTTGCGGGTGGCGCCGCGGTCGGCCGAGCGCTCGTCGAGCACCTCGACCTCGAGCGGTAGCTCGGCGGCGAGGCGCTCGCGCAGGGCCGGAGGCAGGTCGGACATCTCCTCGTAGGTGGCCGCGCGGCGCCAGAGCTGCGCGGAGACCTGCTTCGCGCGGAAGGCCGGCTCACCCCAGGACGCCAGCGTGGCTACGAGGTCCTCGAACGAGAGCTCGTACGCGCCCATGCGGGCAGGGTATCGACTCACGGAGGACCGCGAGAGCCGGCGGCCGGCAACCACCATCAGGCGCCGAGCAGGGTGCAGCACCCGGCCCCGTCCTGGGACATGGGTTGCCCCTTGACGGCGGGCGCCGGACGGCCCTGAATCGGCGTCGGCGGCTCCGGCCGAACGGAAGGGAGACCCGATGACCCTGGACGTGCACGCCCTGATCGAGAACCCAGACCGCACCGCGATGCTCGTGGTCGACATGCAGAACGACTTCGTGATCCCGGGTGCCCCGATCGCAGCTCCCGGTGCCCTCGATGTCGTGCCGGTGATCTCCGAGCTCTCGGCCCGGGCCCGCCGGCGCGGGTTCCCCGTCGTCTACACGCAGGAGATGCACCGCCCCGACGAGGCCGACTTCGGGATCGAGCTCCACTTCGAGCCACCCCACTGCCTGGAGGGAACGGCCGGGTTCGAGGTGATCGATCAGCTGAAGCCCGAGCCGGGGGACATCCGCATCACAGGCAAGCGCCGCTACGACGCGTTCCTGGGGACCGACCTGGACCTCGTGCTCCGCGCGGGCGGGGTGCAGAACCTGATCGTCACGGGCGTGTGCACCGACATCTGTGTCACCTCGACGGTCCAGCACGCGAGGAACCTGGACTACCGGTGCTTCGTGGTGCGCGAGGGGGTGGCGGGCACCTCGCCCGAGCGCCACGAAGCGGCGCTGCTCTGCCTGGAGCACGTCTTCGCGTACGTCGGCTCGGCCGAGGAATGCCGGAGCGTCTTCGGCATATAGACCCGCCGGATCGTCAGCCGCGGCCGGCCTCGCGGATCGCCGCCCACACCCTGGCAGGTGACGCGGGCATGTCGAGGGCCGTCACGCCCAGAGGAGCCAGCGCGTCAACGACCGCGTTCATCACGGCCTGCGCCGAACCGATCGTCCCGGCCTCTCCCGCCCCCTTCGCCCCGAGTGGGTTCACCGGCGACGGGGTCACCTTCCGCGAGACCTCGAACGAGGGGAGCTCGGCGGCCGAGGGAACCAGGTAGCTCATGAGCGACCCGGACTGAAGCTGACCGTCCTGGCTGTAGACCGCCTCCTCGTAGAGCGCCTGCGCGATCCCATGCGCCAGGCCGCCGTGGGCCTGGCCCTCCACGATCATCGGGTTCACGACGTTGCCGCAGTCGTCCACGGCGACGAACCGCAACAGCTCGACCGAGCCGGTCTCGACGTCGACCTCGACGACGGCGACGTGCGTCCCGAAGGGATAGGTGAACTCGGGCGGGTCGTAGACGACCTGCTCCTCGAGTCCGGGCTCCATCGTTTCCGGGAGGTTCTGGCCCAGGTGGGCCGCGCGGGCGACGGCCGCGATGCCGAGCGCGCGCTCGGGCGCACCCGAGATCGAGAACTCCCCGTCTTCGAAGAGGAGGTCCTCCTCGGAGGCCTCGAGCAGGTGGGCCGCGAGGGCGCGGGCCTTCGACAGCACGCGATCGGCGGCCTTCAGGACCGCCGTCCCTCCCACGACGAGGCTCCGCGAGCCGTACGTGTCGAGTCCGGCGGCCGAGACCGCCGTGTCGCCGTGAAGGACCGCGACGTCTTCCATCGGGACGCCCAGGCGGTCAGCCGCGATCTGGGAAAGCACCGTCTCGTGTCCCTGGCCGTGGGGCGAGACGCCCGTGACGACCTCGACCTTGCCGCTGCCGAGGATGCGCACCCTGGCCGCCTCCCACCCGCCGGCCTGGTAGTTGCTCTTGGCAAGGACCCGGGAGGGACCGACCCCGCACGACTCGACGTAGCACGAGAGCCCGATCCCGAGGAGCCGGGTGCCCCCCTGCTTCCGGCGCCGGGCCTGCTCGCGCCGGAGGTCCTCGTAGCCGGCCACGCGCAGCGCCTCGTCCAGGGTGGGCTCGACGTCGAGCGAGTCGTACTCGATCCCCGCCGCGTTGGTCACCCACTCTCCGGGCGGAAGCAGGTTCCGGCGGCGGATCTCGGCTGGATCCACGCCCACGCGGCGGCCGAGCGCATCGATCGCGCGCTCGATAGCGTAGGAGGCCTCGGGACGCCCGGCTCCCCTGTACGCGTCGGTCGGCGTCTGGTTGGTGAACACCGCGACGCAGTCGAACGAGTACGCGTCGGCTCCGTACACGCCGCAGTGCAGGAACTTGCCGAGCATCGGGATCCCGGGCGTCTCCAGGAGCAGGTACGCCCCCATCGACGCGACGATCCGGGACCTGATCCCTCGGATCTTCCCGTCGGCGTCGGCCGCGATCTCCACGTACTGGACCTGGCCGCGCCCGTGGCTGGTCGCGAGGGAGTGCTCCGACCGCTCCTCCACCCACTTGATCGGACGGCCGAGCCGCCGCGCGAGCACAACCGCCGCGGCCTCCTCGCCGTATACGTTCAGCTTCGCGCCGAAGCCGCCCCCGACGTCGGGCGCGATAACCCTGAGGTTGTGCTCGGGCACGCCGACGCAGCCGGCGAGCTCGGCCTTCAGGATGTGCGGCACCTGCGTCGAGGACCAGAGCGTCAGCTCGCCCGTCCCGGGGGTGGCGACCGCGATCACCGCCCTCGTCTCCATCGGGCTGGGGATCACCCGCTGCTGGACGAACCGCTCGCTCACGGTGACGGCCGCCTCGCGGAAAGCCCGATCCACGTCTCCGTTGGAAAGGCCGGCCTCGAAGCAGCGGTTCGTGCCGAGCTCCTCGTGCACGAGGGGCGCGTCCGGCTCCAGTGCAGCCTCCATGTCGACGACCGCGTCCAGCACGTCGTACTCGACCCCGACGAGCTCGGCCGCGTCCTCCGCGGCCGCGCGGGACTCGGCGACCACGACCGCCACCGGGTCCCCGGCGTGCTTGACCTCCGCGGGCGCGACCGGCCAGTGATCGGGAAGCAGGATGCCGTCCGCGACCGGCCAGATCATCGGCAATGGACCGGCCCACTCGCTCATCAGATCGGCGCCCGTGAGGACGGTCACGAAGCCATCCACTCGCGAGGCAGCCGACGTGTCCACCGACTCGATCCGGGCGTGCGCGACCGGCGAGCGCACCATCACGGCGTGGAGCATGCCCGGAAGGACCATGTTGTCCGTGAACCGGCCGCGCCCCGCAAGGAGCGCCGCATCCTCCCGGCGAAGGACCGAACGCCCAACGTTCCTAGGGATCACCGCTCACCCCCTCGGCCTGCTCCGCTTCGCGGATCGCCAGCAGCACCCGCTCCGGCGTGAAGGGAAGCTCGGTGAGACGGACGCCGACCGCGGCCGCGATGGCGCTCGCCACCGCGGCCGCGGTCGGCCCCACCGGGGCCTCGCCGATGCCGCGGGCCCCGAACGGGCCCTTCCCCTCGGCCGCCTCGAGCACGATCGGCTCGACGTCCGGCACGTCCGCGGCCGTCGGGATCAGGTAGTCGGCGAAGAGCGACGAGAGGTTGTTGCCGTCCTCGATCGCGACCTTCTCGGTGAGCGCGTACCCGATCCCCTGCACCGCGCCGCCCTGGATCTGCCCCTCCACGCGCTGCGGGCTGATCGCCCGGCCGACGTCGTGGCACGCGACGTAGCGGAGCAGCCGCACCCGTCCGGTGTCCAGGTCCACCTCGACGTCGACCGCGTGGGTGCCGTACGTGTAGTCCGGGAACGTGTCTCCCTGGCCCGTTCGCGGATCGAACTCGCCCCTCGGAGGACGGAACGTGCCGAGACTCGCGGGATCGACACCCCGGTCCTCGCACGCGCGTGCGAGCTCGCCGAGCGTGATCCGGCGCTCGGTCCCCGCGATCGAGACGGCGCCGTCCGCGAACTCGAGCTCGGAGCCCGGGTCCGCGCCGAGGAGCGAGGCGGCAACCGGCGAGACCTTCGCGCGGAGCTCCCTCGCCGTCTGGAGCACCGCGTTGCCCGACATGTACAGCTGCCGCGTCGCGAAGGTCCCTCCGGCAAGAGGCGTGAGCGCGGTGTCCGCGATGTGAACGCTCACGCGCTCGAGGTCCGCGCCGAGCACCT
>JACQDK010000036.1 GCA_016201135.1 Actinomycetota bacterium | reverse complement strand
GCTCGGCGAGCGCCACCGCGTCCTCGTCGAGAGTGCCGGCCGTGTTGAGCTGAAGGACCACCACGGCATGCTCCGCCTCGGCCTGGTCGAGCTTCTGTTCCACGTACCCCAGGAGCGGGCGATCGATGGCGCCCTCGACCTTGATGACCTCGACCACCGTGGCGGAGGACCCCGCCGAGGCCGCGCCGACGAGGACGCCCAGAACGACGGCGGCGAGCAGACAGGCAGAGATGGGGCGGCGCATCCGACCGCCCATCGTACCCGCGGCCGGGGGTATCCTGGCCTCGACCTCATGGGCACGACCGACGCCCCACGTGCTCCGCGGGCCCGGCTCCCGATCGCGCCATTCGTCCCGCTCCTCATCGTGGCGGTGATCGCGATCGGTGCCGCGGTCTTCGCCCTCCTCATCATGCCCATCGTGGGCGGTCTGGGATACGGGGTAACCAAGGCGAGCGACCGGGTCGCCTTCCTGGGCGACTGCCAGAAGCTCGCCGCGTTCCCACAGCGCTCCACCATCTACGCCGCGGACGGTAAGACGAAGCTCGCCACCTTGTACCTCGACTACAACCGCGAGATCGTGCACCTGAGGCAGGTGAGCCAGATCGCGCGCGACTCCGTGCTGGCGATCGAGGACGACGGCTTCTATCACCACGGCGCCCTCAACTTCTCGTCGCTCGTTCGGGCGATGCTTGCGGACCTGCTGAATCACCAGTACGTGCAGGGGGGCTCCACCATCACGCAGCAGCTCGTGAAGAACGCCGTGCTGGTGGATCCCTCACAGACCATCGAGCGGAAGTTCCAGGAGGCGGCGATCGCGAACTGCCTCGAGCGCAAGTACACGAAGGATCAAATCCTGGAGCTGTACCTGAACGACGTGTACTTCGGGAACGGGGTCTACGGGATCGGCACGGCCGCCGACTTCTACTTCCACGAGCGGGCGTCCAAGCTCACGCTTGCTCAAGGCGCGATGCTCGCCGGGATGATCCAGGCGCCCGCATCGTTCGACCCGATCACGAACCCCAAGGCGACCCTCGAGCGCCGGAACGAGGTGCTTGACCGGATGTCTGCTCTGAAATGGGCCCAGGCCGATGAGATCGACGCGGCCAGAGCGAGCGCCCTGGGG
>JACQDK010000038.1 GCA_016201135.1 Actinomycetota bacterium | reverse complement strand
CCGGCATGTGATCCTCGAGCCATCGACCGTAGGGAGATTGCCACCGGTACGGCGGATGGGTCACGACGAGAGGTGCTCCCACCTCTGCGGCCACCTCTACGGTCCGTCTGATCTTGGCGACAGGATCGGTGCCCCAGACACGGCGCGTGAGCAGGAGGCAGGGGGCGTGCAGGGCGCCGATCTCCAGCCCGTGGCGGCGCGCGAGCTCGCCCATGCGGGCGGGATCCTGGCTCGCCGGATCCTTCGTCACCATCACCTCGACCCCGCCGAAGCCGGCCTCGGCGACCATGCCGAACGTCTCGGCGAGGGGCCGCGCGAAGAACGCGGCCGAGGAGAAGAGGATCTTCGGGGAAGCCATGTGCCGCTACGAAGGGTAACGCGTACGCTGTGCGCCCGATGGAGGAAGGAGCCCCAACATGTGGGTCTTCCCGCTGATCGCGACCCTGATCGCCCTCGTGTTCGCGGGGCTCCTCGCCCGGCGCTACTCCTCGGGCCGGCGTGCCTACCAGATCGTCTGGGCCGCGGCGCTCCTGATGTACGCCGGTGGCTCTTTCGCGCTCTTCCTCGGTGTGCTGGACGGCTGGTCCAGCGCCGAGTACCGGGCATACTGGCTGCTGGGGGCCATCCTGAACGTCCCCTACCTGGCCCTCGGCGAGGTCTACCTGCTGTTCCGGAGGGCGGGGAACGCTCTGTTGGTCGTGGTCCTGTTCCTCACCGGGTTCGCGCTGAACCGGGTGCGCACGGCCGGCCTCGACGTCTCGGCCCTCACGAAGAACCTGCCGCTCGGCAAGGACGTCTTCGCCCGGGACACCACGCCCTATCGCCTCTCTCAGCTCTACGCCTACCCGGCGTACGTGTTCCTGCTCGCGGGATGCGCGTGGTCGGTCTGGCGCATGCGCGGGAAGCCGGAGCTGAGGGACCGCAAGCTCGGCACCGTGGGGATCGCGGCCGGCGCCACCCTCGTGGCGATCGGATCGGGGATAGGCGCCGGGCTGGACGTCGTGCCGCTGTTCTCTGTGGGACTGGCCACGGGGATCGCCGTGATGTTCTGGGGGTTCCTGCGGGCCTCTCGCCCGGCGACCTGACCGAGCCCGGCGACCTGACCGAGCCCTGCGGGCTACACCGGGCCCGCGACTACACCGGAGCCCGCCAGCGCACGTTCTGCGGCACGCCGCCCGTCACGCCCTCGGGCTGCTCGGTGATGACGATCTCGTCGTAGAGGTTCGGGTCGAGGGCCAGCTCGAGGACGACGAAACCACCCTCCGGCCTGAACCACCCGATGTGCTTCGCCTGCCCGCCGGACACGAGCCAGAGGTGATACACGGTGCCGGGCGCCGGGTCGGGGACGTCGTGGCCCTCGATGTAGAAGTTCTGAACGCCGGGGCGGGCGACGGCCGTGACGGGCCCCACCGGCACCCAGCTCGTGTCGGGCTGCCTCGAGAAGTTGGCGAGGTCGGCGAGGGCGGAAGCCCGCTGGGCCAGGTGGTTCGCCCGCAGGTTCTGGCTGACGGCCAGACCGGCAAGGCCCACGATCAGGACGAAGCTCGCGGCGGAGGCGAGGAGGAATGACGAGCGGCGGCGGGGTGAGGGCTCGCCCAGCTCCCGGTGGAGCCGGGGAAGCAGGACCTCTGGCGGGGAGACGGGCGGGGCCCCCAGGCCCAGCTCGCCCGCCACCTCCTGGAAGCCCCCGAGCGCCTCGCGGCATCTCGAGCAGGCCGGGACGTGCTCGGAGAGCAGCCGGTCGGCCTCCCGGGCGTCCTCGCCGGAGAGCGCCCGCAGGACGTAGCCCGCCAGCAGCTCCTCTATCGCCTCGTGCTCCACCTAGTCCTCCCGGCCGAGTACGCCTCGCAGCTTCCGGAGCGCCGCGAGGGTCCTTGTCTTCACGGTGCCGAGCGGGATGCCCAGCCGCTCGGCGATCGCCACCTGGGTCATCCCGCCGAAGTAAGCCATCTCCAGCACCTGACGCTGCTCCGGCGAGAGCGTGAGGAGGGCTTCTCGGACCTCCTTGCGTCGCCCGGAGAGGAAGGACTCGTCCACGACGGCCTCCGCAACATCTTCGTCACGAACCGGCTCTAGGTTCGCCGCTCGCTCCGTGCGCTTGCGGAGGCGCTCCTCGCGCCGAACCGTGTCCACGGCTCGGTGGTGGACCAGGGACAGGAAGAACGTCCGGAAGGGTCCCCGCGCGGGGTCGTACGCCTCGGGCGCCCGCCACAGGGCCAGGAAGGCGTCGTGGACCACGTCCTGGGCCAGGACCTCCTGGCCCGTGATGCGAAGGGCGAGCCCGTAGGAGGACCTCGCGTAGCGCCGGTAGAGCTCGTCGAAGGCGCTACGGTCCCCGGCGGAGAGCCGCCTGTGAAGCTCGAGGTCGTCGCGGTCGTCCTCACGCACGGCTTCAGTTTCTCGCGCCGGCGCCCCGGTAGCATCGGCTGCGATGCGACGGGTCGTCATGTACTCGCGACCACGATGCGGTCTCTGCGAGGAGGCCCGCGCGGTGATCCTCTCCGAGCACGCACGCACGCCGTTCGACTTCGAGGAGGTGAACGTCGAGACCGACGACGCGCTGGAGCTGGAGTACGGGATCCGGGTACCAGTGGTGCTGGTGGACGACCTGGAAAGGTTCGAGATCTCCGTCGACCCGGCCGCGTTCGCGCTGCTGGTCGGGGGCTGACGCGGCGGCGGGGCCGACGCTCGTGAACTTGTGAAGCATCCCCGGGGGGAGCTAGGCTTCGGCCGATGCGACCCCGCCGCTCCCACTCGTCACGGGGTGACCGCTCCATCCCGGAGGCGACCGTCGACAGGCTCCCCGTGTACCTTCGCGCGCTCGTGGATCTGGCCGAGGCCGGGACCATCACCGTCAGGTCCGAGGGCCTTGCCGAGGCCGCCGGAGTCAACTCCGCGAAGGTGCGCAAGGATCTCTCGCACCTGGGCTCCTACGGCACGCGCGGCAAGGGATACGACGTCGCCTACCTGATCCACCAGGTGCGCCGCGAGCTGGGGCTGACACAACACTGGAGCATCGCGATCGCCGGCGTCGGGAACCTCGGTCAAGCCCTCTCCAACTACCAGGGGTTCGCAGAGCGGGGGTTCCGCGTGGCGGCCCTCGTCGACGTGGACGACGCGAAGGTGGGGGAGCGGGTCGCCGGCATGGTGGTGCACCACCTCGACGACCTGCCCGAGCTCGTGCGCGAGCACGGCATCGCGATCGGGGTCCTTGCCACGCCTCAGGCCGCGGCCCAAGAGGTGGCCGACCGGATGGTCCGCGCCGGGATCCGGTCGATCCTGAACTTCGCGTCGGCGGTCATCTCCGTGCCGCCCGGGGTGTCGGTGCGAAAGGTCGATCTCGCGACCGAGCTGCAGATCCTCGCGTTCTACGAGCAGCGGAAGGCGACGCTCGCCGAGCTGAAGCGGCGCGGGAGCGCCGTGGCCGACGTCGCTACTTCGCGATCGTGATCCACAGCGCCACGAACATCCCGATCACCATCAAGCCGAACAGGATGAACTGGACGATCCCTTGGTCCAGGAGTGGCTGCGCGAGTCCGACCACCGATCTTCCTTCCTACGCCGGTCCGTACCAGGCCGGGGATGTCCCGCCCGTCAGGAACTCCTTACGCTTCTTCTCCGCCCGGTCGAGCAGCGGCAGGTGTAGCGCGAACAGGATGATCGAGGTGCCGAGGAACATCGCGGAGTAGCGCGGCACCGAGCCCGAGTCGTGGTACAGCAACACGGTTAGGGCCGGGCCGCCGCCCGTGTAGAAGGCCCGCGCGGCCGCCAAAGGCGTCTTGCCGTCGGGCCCGGTGGCGAACTTCACGTCCTGGACGGTGATCGAGGCGGGCAGGAGCGCGTTCGGGTCGAGCGCCGGGTCGTCGATCCCCAGCTCCTCGTTCGCCTTCTCGGCCATGAATTCCTGGATCACGCCGCTCACGCCCAGCACCGATGACTGATCGTTCTTGTTCGTACCGGGCGCGCGCCACGCCGACCCGTTCGGGTAGCTCTCGAACGTCTTGTAGCGCACCGGCTGTGGGGAGAGGTCGGCGGCCAGGATCGTCCACGCGGGCTGCGCGCCGCGGGGGCCCTGGTTCGTCGGGGTGGCCGGCCCCTGTGACCAGTACCCGAAGAACCATAGAGACGACAAGACCGCGAGCCAGCCGAAGAGCGACACCGCCACCACGAGGTAGGCCATCCACCTGCCTAGCACTGCGCTGAGAAGCAGGTAGACGCTGCCCACGAACAGGACTATGCCCATCGCGACGCCGAGGACGCCCTTCACCATCACGCCGCAGTCGACGTGGAAGCCGATGCAGGTCGGGCTCGGCATCGTCTACTTGCCTCCGCTCGGGCTCGCGCTCGGGCTCGCGCTCGGGCTCGCCGAGGGGTTCGCGAGGTCGGGGTTGATGCACTTGTTCTGGTCGAAGGGCACGGTGTCGCGGTTGATGAACACGAGGTACTGCACCAGGTCATCGATCTGCTGGTCGTCGAGCGCCCCCTGATACTTGATGCTCCACGAGGGCATCCCCAGGGTGGTCCGTCCCTGCTCGATCGTGCTCCGGATCTGATCCACCGTGAGGCGAGCGCAGACCGTGGTGAGGTTGGCGGGGTGGATGTACTTGGGTGAGCCGTCGGGGTTGGCGCCGAGCTGAAGGACGCCGCCTCGGAGCTCCGGACCGTGGCAGCGGATGCAGCCGACGCCGAGCTGGTTCTCCTCGGAGAAGTAGAGGATCTCCTCGTGGCCCCGCTCGATCTTGGCCTGCTCCTGCTCGCGTTCCTGTTGCAGGTTCACCGAGGGCTCGCGGAGCCAGTTGAACGGGATCCAGATCGCCATGAAGGCGACCAGCACCACGCCCCAACCTTGCAGCTTCTGAAGGAGCGGCGTCTCGAGCGCAGCGTCGGCCGGGCCGGGTCGCATCGCGCGAGGGATGTCCGGGCCGCGCTCGGGTCCCCGTCCGCGTCCGCGGAGGAGCAGAGTCCCTCCAGCCACGACGACGAAGATGCCGCCGAGGAGCAGGAGTGCGACCCCGACCCCCGTGCCCACCGCCAGCATGCTCTCCGTCTCCCTCTCGCTACACGCAGAACGGGCCCTGCGCGGACTCGCGGATCGTGTCGGTGCCGCGAGGCGGTCCGAGGATCACCTGCGACGTGTCCACGAGCACGTTGCCGTTGTCGACCTTCACCATGAACCGGTCCATGCCCCGAGGGGCCGGGCCCAGCTGGTACTCGCCGGCCTCGTTGTACTTCGAGCCGTGGCACGGGCACTCGAACCACTTCGAAGACCCGCAGAAGGGCACCCGGCACCCCAGGTGCACGCACCGCTGGTAGAGCGGCATGATGCCCTCGGCCGTTACGCCCTCGCCCGGATAGTCGGCGTCGGAGGTGACCTGGCCGCTCCAGGGCACGATGTAGAAGCGACCGGCGCCGTTGTAGGCGGGGCCGCCGGCCTCCTGGATCGCAGCCTTGATCTCGTCGAGCGCGCCCGCGTTGATGACCGACCCGAACCCTCCCTTCAGGCTCGGCCACAGGAAGGCGATCGACGCACCGCCGAACACCGCAGAGAAGACGCCCAGCGACACGAGGAGCGCCCCCCGGAAGAAGTCGCGCCTGGTGACCGGCGGAGGGGCCTTCGGCAACGCCGGCTGGCCGGGAGGGAGGGAGTCGGCCAGCCGCTGGGCCTTGCGAGCCTTCACGAAAGAGAGGCCGAACACGATCGCGAAGAGATCCAGAACGGCCAGGACCAGCAGGACCGCGACCGTCGCGGTGGAGATGGCCAGCGTTCTCACAGCTCGAAGAACACCCCCTGCGCCCACGGCCAGACCCAGTTGTAACCGGGGCCGCGGAAGAACGAGCCGGCGATCGTGAGCGTGGCTCCGAACATGAACAGGATCGTGAACAGGGTGATCGCGATCTTGCGGTCGCCCGGCCTCACGCTCGGATTGCGGTCCACGTAGGGGACCGCCGCGAGGCCCACCAGGATGAACGTCGGGATCGTGATGCCGGCGATCATCGGGTGGAAGTAGCGCAGCAGCTCCTGCAGTCCGAGGAAGTACCAGGGAGCCTTGGACGGGTTGGGCGTCAGGTTCGGGTTGGCGAGCTCGCGCAGCGGCGCGTTGATGAACGCCGAGAAGATCACGAGACCGACGAGGACGATGAACATCGCGATGAACTCTTCGAGCAGAAGGTGCGGCCACACGTTCACGCGGTCGCCCTGCTCGCGCTCGACGCGCTGGATCCCTTCCGGGGGAACGAGAGCCAGGAGCCGGTGCTTCTCGGGTGCTCCCTTCTTCGCCTCCGGCACGTTGCCGGTGGGCGCGGGGGCCTCGCGCACGGGAGCGGTGGCGATAGCGGCTAGCGGAGCTGCCGCAGCGACCGCGGCCGGCGCTACGGACGAGGCCATGGCAGCCGCAGGAGCAGCCGCAGGAGCAGCCGCAGCGGGTGCTACGGACGAGACCATGGCAGCCGCAGGAGCAGCCGCACCGGGAGCAGCGTGGCCCTCCTCGGGGTGCGCAACCCGGTAGGCGCGCACGGCGGCCGAGCGGGCGCGACCCTCGGCCACGCGGCGGTCGGTGCCCTTGGCGAGCTCCGCCTCGAGCGTCCGGTCGAAGGTCTCTTGATCGAGCGGCGTGTCGTCGCGAGCCATCGATGCTCCTTACAGGGGTCCCGAGACGCCGCCGTCCTTGCGGATCCGCCAGAAGTGGACCGCCAGGAAGATCACCAGGATGAACGGCAGGAACAATACGTGCAGCACGTACCAGCGCAACAGCGTTTCAGGGCCCACCACGGCACCGCCCAGCAGCAGGAAGTTCGCCTGCTTCGCGATGAACGGCGAGTAGCCGGCGAGCGATGTGCCGACCGTCACGGCCCAGATCGCTAGCTGGTCCCACGGCAGCAGGTAGCCGGTGAACGACAGACCCAGCGTGAGGAAGAGCAGGATCACGCCGACCACCCAGTTGAACTCGCGCGGGGGTTTGTACGCGCCGGTGTAGAACACGCGCGCCATGTGCAAAGTGACGCTGAGCACCATGAGGTGGGCGCCCCACCGGTGCAGGTTGCGCACCAGGTCGCCGAAGAACACGGTCGTGCGGATGTTCTGCATGTCGCTGTAGGCCTGGGAGCTGCCGAGGGCGGCCGACTGCCGGTAGAAGAACATCAGGAATATGCCCGTGACCGTCAGCAGGATGAACAGGAAGAACGAGAGGCCGCCCAGGCAGAACGTGTATGTCAGCTTGAGCCCGTGCCTCTTCACCTTCACGGGGTGCAGGTGGTACAGCACGTTGTTCATCGTGGCGAGGGCGCGGTCCCGCGAGGTGTCCTTGTAGCCCTTCCGGAAGATCGACCCGGGGCGGAAGATCGACTTCCAGACCTCGGTCTCGCGGACCTTGTCGCCGATCTCGGACAGCGACGGCGGCTTGAGTCTCAACCTTTCCCCTCTCCTTCGCGGACTATCCCTCGGCCGCCTGAGACAGCGGGACCTCGGCCATCGAGCGCTTGCCGCCCGAGTCCTCGGGCAGGCGCGCATAGTACAGCGTGTCGGTGGGGCACCGGTCCACGCACACCGAGCAGCGGGTGCACGCGTTGTCGTCGACCACGAACACGGCGGTCGCGTTCCCGATCTCGGCCTCGGTGGCCGGGTCGGCGGCGCCCTCGGTGATCCGTGGGGACATCATGTAGATGCAGTTCCATGGACAGACGTCCTCGCACGCGCGGCAGAGGATGCAGTTGTCCGGGTCCAGCATGAGGTGCTTCGGGGACCTGACGCCCTGGGCGAGCCATGCGGGATCGACCGCCTCCACCACGTAGTCGTCGTGGATGTCGACCTCGGTCTTGGCGAACGGCATTACCTATACCCGCCCGTCGCCCTGACGTCGCCGGTTGCCCCCCGGAGCTTCCGGCGCCAGTTCTGCATGATCGACGCGACCACGAGGATCGTGGCGACCGGTCCCGTGAACAGGCCCGCGGCGACAGCGTCCCGGAGCTTCAGCAGCCAGAACCCCTGCGGGCCGGCGCCGTTCCACTTCAGCTTCTGATCGGCGAAGTAGAGCCAGAAGGAAGGGACCACCGCGGCGGTGATCAGCAAGAAGAAGGTGATCCCGAGCGAGAACAGGACCGCCCGGGTCCAGGTCCACTCGAACTCCCGGAGGGAACGCTCGACCCGCTCCTTCGCCGGAGCGATCCGCTGCTGCAGCTTCTCGAGTCGGCTCATCCAATCGTTCCCGTCGTCGGGCGGGGCGATTATAGCCACGCCCTCGCGCGTCGGATCCGGTCGCCGGTCGCCGGTCGCGCTTGTGAAGGGTTTCACGAGCGACGGGCGACACTATGCCGCCGCCGGGGGCCCAAGGCAACCCACCGGCGATCCGTCCCCGCCGACTTACACTTGAGCGCCGATCGCCCAGGAGTGTCCGTGATAGCCGTCGCCCGATACGACCTGTCAGTCTGGTGGGCGCCGGTCCTCGCTTTCGTCGCGGGCCTCGTGTCGTTCGCCAGTCCCTGCGTGTTCCCCCTCGTGCCAGGCTATCTGTCCTTCGTGACGGCCGGGCGCGCGGTGGACCCGGCCTCAGAGGAGAGGCGGCGGGTGGCGCCGATCCTGCTGTTCATCCTCGGGTTCGCGACGATCTTCACGCTGCTCGGCGCGGCGAGCGCCACATGGGTGCCGAGGCTCACCGGACCGGCCGGGCGCAAGGTGGCGGGCGGGTTCGTGATAGTGATGGGCCTGCTCATGCTGGCCTACGCGTTCCAGTGGGGTGGGCTCGCGATCTTCGGCGAGCGGCGGCCCTTCCTGTCGAAGGTTCGCCCCGGGACGGTCGGCGCGCTGCCGCTCGGCATGGCCTTCGCCGCGGGCTGGACGCCGTGCATCGGCCCGGTGCTGGGAGGCATCCTCGGGCTCGCTGCGAGCGGCGGGGCTGGCCGAGCCGCGTTGCTCCTGTTCGTGTACTCCCTCGGCCTGGGGGTGCCGTTCCTGCTGATCGGGATCGGCGTGCAGCGATTCATGGGGGCGTTCGGCTGGGTGAAGCGGAACTACCGGGTGATCGTGGGCGTCTCGGGATCCATCCTGGTGGCCGTCGGCGCGCTGGTCGCCGACGGGGCATGGACCCGGCTCATCGCGCCGCTCGCCAGGTTCACGCCCGGGTTGTGACCGCCCCCTCCGGCCGGACCCAGGCCTAGAATCTCCGGCAGCGCCATGTCCTCGAGCCCTCGAACCCCGTCGCTCGGCCGGTCCGTCGTGCTCGTCTGGCGGAGCCTCCGCTCGATGCGCACGGCGCTGGTCCTTCTGCTGCTGCTCGCGCTCGCCTCGGTCGTGGGATCCCTCGTGCCACAGGGCCCGAACTCTCCGGAGCGCGTTGCGCGGTTCCAGGTTGATCACCCGTTGCTCGGCGACTTCTACCGGCACGCGGGGTTCTTCGACGTGTTCGGGTCGTGGTGGTTCGTGCTGATCACCACCCTGCTCGTCATCTCGCTGGTGCTGTGCCTGGTGCCGCGGACCCGCGCCGCGATCCGGGGTCTGCGGCAGCGCCCGGTTCAGGCGCGCGAGATCGACGGGTTCCCCCAGTACTCGGAGCGAACGGTCGCAACCCGGCCCGAGCTGGCGATCGCCTCATCGCAGAAGGTGCTGCGCCGCAGGATGTTCAGGGTGAGCAGGGCGGAAGGGGTCCTGGCCGCAGAGAAGGGGACCCTTCGGGAGGTCGGGAGCCTGCTCTTCCACTGGTCGTTCCTGCTGCTGCTGGTGGGGGTCATCTACGGGAAGGGCACCGGATTCACGGGGAAGGCGCTGGTGGTGGAGGGCGAGACCTGGACCGACGGCGCAGCGAACTACGACGGCACCGTGCGAGAGGGGCGGTTCTTCTCGGGAGACTTCACCGGCGTGGGAGTGAGGCTGCTGGACTTCGAGGACACCTACCGGCGCACCGGGCAGCCGATGGACTTCGTGTCCCACGTGGACCTGCTGGAGCCCGACGGGAGCCTCGCGGGCCGGGCGGACATCCGGGTGAACCATCCCGCCGAGATCGACGGCCTGAGCATCTACCAGTACGGGTTCGGGTGGGCTCCTGTGGTGGAGGTGCGGGAGGGAGACCGATTGCTCTACTCGGCCCCGGCCCCGTTCGGGCAGCTGAGTCCTCCGGCGGGCGTGCCGCAGCTCGCGCTGCCGTGGAACGGCGTCGTGAAGCTTCCCTCGGTGGGCGAGGGGCTCGGGATCCAGCTGGTGCTGTGGCCCGACTCCTCGGCATACCTCCAGTCGCTGGAGACCGGCCGGCCCGTGCTCATGACCCAGGCGAACCACCCGATCATGTTCTTCACGACGTGGCGGGGGCCGCTCCTGGACCCCTCGCCGCGCTCGCTCGACATCTCGGTGATGCGCAGATGGACGACCGGCACGATCGGCCAGGGCACCACTTGCGACCTGGCGACCGGCAAATGCTGGGAAGACGGAACGCGACCGGTCGGCCCCGGCGAGCTCACGATGTCGTTCCCCGCGCTGCGCCAGTACTCCGTCCTGCAGGTGAGCAGGGACCGTGGGGTGCCCATCGTGCTCGCCGCCGCTATCCTGCTCCTACTCGGCCTGCTCCCGGCGCTGTACACCTCCCGGCGCAAGGTCTGGGTCCGGGCGGAGGCGAACGGGGAGGGGACCGTCCTCAAGGTGGGAGGATTCGCCCTCCAGCGGAAGTCGCAGTTCGAGGAGGAGTTCTCGAAGCTCGTCGACGAGCTCGAACGGGCCTCGGGGGAGAAGGTGGGGACGCGGTGACACCGCACGAGCTGCATCTGGCGAGGATCTCGAACGACCTGTTCAACGTGGCGCTCTTCGCCTACATCGCCTCGATGGTGGGCTACTTCGCGTACCTTGCGTTCCGGCGCGAGGTCCTGCGCATCGGGGCGAAGGCCGTCTTGATGTTCGGGCTCGCCGCGCACTTCCTGTCGATCGTGCAACGCGGCCTGGCGGCCGGGCGGGTGCCGTGGGGCAACATGTATGAGTACTCCTCGCTGCTGGCGTTCCTGGCGGTGCTCGGGTACGTCGTGATCGTCGAGGGCCGCTACAAGAGCCGCACGCTCGGCGGGTTCGTCCTGATGTTCGCCGTCCTGACGATGGCGATCGCCGTGTCCTTCTTCTACGTCGGGCCGGGGCCGCTCGTCCCGGCGTTGAACTCGTACTGGATCAAGATCCACGTGGTGGCCGCCATCTTGGGGTCGTCGCTCTTCGCACTGGGCGGCGGCGTGCTGACGATCGCGTACCTAGTGAAGGACGCGCGCGAGCGGCGCGAGGCTGCGGGCCCGGCAGCCAGGCCCCCGATCATGGGCGCCTCGATCGATCTTGCCGACCCGCCCTACTACGCGCCGGGCGCCGACGACCCGGTCGGCGCCACCGGGTCGACGGATGGGCGGGGGATCCTGCCGCCCTCCGCGACGCTCGACCGGATGGCCTACCGCACGATCGCGTTCGCGTTCCCGATCTGGACGTTCGCGGTGATCGCGGGGGCGATCTGGGCGCAGGAGGCGTGGGGTCGTTACTGGGGCTGGGACCCCAAGGAGACATGGTCGTTCATAACCTGGACGATCTATGCGGGGTACCTGCACGCGCGCGCCACATCGGGCTGGAAGGGCCGGCGCGCCGCCGTGATCGCGCTGGTGGGGTTCGTGTCGCTCCTGGTCACCTACTACGCGGTGAACCTGTGGATCGTGGGCCTGCACTCGTACAAGGGCTTCTGACCGGGCGACATGACGAAGGGTGGTACAGTGCGCGCGATTCGCCGTCGCGGCCACTCGACGATGCGCTCCGGAGGCAAGGGGACGTTGCGGAAAAGGGTGCTCTGGGTCATGGGCCTCGTGGCCCTCGCCCTGGTCGTCGCCGCCTGCGCGCCGCACGCTTCGCAGGACACGCTGAAGCCGCAAGGCCCTTACGCCCGCGAGATCAAGTCGCTCTTCATCCCCGTTCTCTGGGTCGCCGCCGCCGTGTTCCTGATCGTGGAGGGCGGCATCGTCTGGATCATCGTGAAGTACCGGCATCGCAAGGGCAGGGACCGGATGCCGGCGCAGACGCACGGGAACACCCGCCTCGAGATCGGGTGGACGATAGCCCCCGCCCTCGTGCTGGCGGTCGTGATGGTCCCCACGGTGGCCACGATCTGGGATCTCGCCAGCAAGCCCCCGTCGAACGCCATCAACGTCACGGTGACGGGCCGTCAGTGGTGGTGGAAGTTCGAGTACACGGACCCGGACATGAAGACCGCGGCCGGCGGCCAGATCGTCACCGCGAACGAGATGGTGATCCCGACCGGTCGCACGGTGTACCTCACCGTCACGGCCGACTCCGACCCCGGGGCTCACACGACCGACGGGCTCCCCGGGTTCGCGGTGATCCACTCCTTCTGGGTGCCCGAGCTTGCCGGAAAGCAGGACGCGATCCCCACCCGCGAGAACCACATCCTGATGCAGGCGGACCATCCCGGCATCTACCACGGTCAGTGCGCGGAGTTCTGCGGATTGTCGCACGGGATCATGAGGGTCCAGGTCCGTGCGGTGACGCCCCAGGAGTTCGACGCCTGGGTCGCGAACCAGAAGCTCGACGCGCTCACGCCCCAGCCCGGCACGCTCGCCGCCACCGGGATGCAGGACTTCACCGGAGGGCAGTGCATCGTCTGCCACGCGATCGCGGGGATCCCCAACGCGACGGCCGACGCCGGCCCCAACCTCACGCACTTCGCTTCGCGCGGCTGCTTCGCCGGCTGTCTCCTGGACAACCAGAACGCCGACGACATCCGTCGATGGCTCGAGGATCCGGCGGCCGTGAAGCCGGGTGCGAAGATGCCCAACTACCACCTGTCTCCCGAGCAGATAGACGCGCTGGTGGCCTACCTGATGAGCCTGAAGTGACGGGGGCGGCACGATGTCGAGCGTGAGCGTTCCGGCCGAGGAGCGTCCCGGCCTGCTCCGGCGCCCCACGGCGGTGACCGGCCTCTGGAGCTGGTTCACCACCGTGGACCACAAGAAGATAGGGATCCTCTACGGGTTGACGGCGTTCGTGTTCTTCCTCGTGGGCGGCCTCGAGGCCCTGCTGATCCGCTCGCAGCTCGCCCAGCCGAACGGCAAGCTCCTGACCGCGGCCCAGTACGACCAGGTCTTCACGATGCACGGCCTGACGATGGTGTTCCTGTTCGTGATGCCGATGTCCGCGGCGTTCCTCAACTACATGATCCCCCTGATGATCGGGGCTCGCGACGTCGCGTTCCCGCGCCTGAACGCGTTCAGCTACTGGCTCTTCCTGTTCGGGGGCCTGTTCCTGTACTCGAGCTTCTTCCTGGGCGGCGCGCCGAACGGCGGGTGGTTCGGGTACGCGCCGAACAGCACCACCGACCCCTCGCCGGGCATGACGTTCTACGCCCTGGGCCTGCTGCTCGCCGGCATCGCCTCCACCGCCGGCGCCATCAACCTCGGCGTGACCGTGCTGAACATGCGCGCCCCCGGCATGTCGTTCTTCCGTGTGCCGGTGTTCGTGTGGATGGGTCTCGTCGTTCAGATGCTGCTGGCGTTCTCGCTGCCGATCATCACGGTGGCGCTGATCGAGCTCCTCTTCGACCGCCGGTTCGGCACCCACTTCTTCGACCCGGCGGTGGGAGGAGACCCTCTCTTATGGCAGCACCTGTTCTGGTTATTCGGGCACCCTGAGGTGTACATCCTTATCCTCCCCGCGTTCGGGATCTTCTCGGAAGTCCTGCCGGTGTTCTCCCGCAAGCCGCTCTTCGGCTACCAGTTCGTGGTGTTCAGCGGCATCTCGATCGGGTTCATCGGGTTCGGCGTGTGGGCGCATCACATGTTCGCGGTCGGCCTCGGGCCCGTGGCGAACACCGCGTTCGGCATCTCGACCGCGATCATCGCCGTGCCGACCGGGGTGAAGATCTTCAACTGGATGGCGACGATGCACGGGGGCGATCTGCGCTTCACGACGGCGATGCTGTTCTCGGTCGGCGGCGTGATGAACTTCGTGATCGGCGGCCTGTCCGGGGTCACCCACGCCATCGTGCCGGCCGACTACCAGCAGACCGACACCTACTACATCGTCGCGCACTTCCACTACGTGCTGTTCGGCGGGGCGGTCCTGGGCATCTTCAGCGGCCTGTTCTACTGGTGGCCGAAGGTGTTCGGCAGGATGCTCGGCGAGAAGCTCGGCAAGGTCCAGTTCTGGCTGATGGTGATCGGGCTGAACCTCACCTTCGGGCCGATGCACATCCTGGGGCTCCAGGGCATGATCCGCCGGACCTACACGTACCCGGCCTCTCTCGGCCTGACGTTCTGGAACCAGGTGGCGACCGTCGGGTCGTTCACGATCGCGGCGGGCGTGCTCGTGTTCGTGGTCAACGCGGTCTCATCGCTGCGCGGCCCCAAGGACGCTCCGGCCGATCCGTGGGACGGGCGAACGCTCGAGTGGATGACCTCGTCGCCGCCTCCGGTGCACAACTTCGACGAGATCCCGACGGTCCACGCGCTCGACGAGTTCTGGCACCGCAAGTACACCGAGGACAAGAGCGGGCGCCCGGTGCCGGTGCAGGCGGGAGCGTCGGAGCAACCGCACCCGGGAGGCGGCGGGCACGAGATCCACCTTCCGGGACCCTCCTACTGGCCCCTCGTCGGGGCGCTGGGGCTCCAGCTGGTGGGCTACGGGATCATCTACGGCTGGTGGCTCGCGTTCGTCGGCGCGGCGTTGCTGCTGGTCGGCGTGTTCGGATGGGCCCTCGAGCCCTCGGCGGAGTAGGAGCGAGCGTGGCGCAGGCGGCGGTGGAGCATCACGGCGGGGGGTCGGAGCACGCCACCTCCACCGGCCTGCCCAGCACGAAGCTCGCCATGTGGCTCTTCCTCGCGTCCGACTGCCTGTTCTTCGGCGCGCTGATCACGTCGTACGTCCTGTACCGGGGAGCGAGCGTCCAGGGACCGTTCCCCCGCGACGTCTTCGACATCCCGTACACGTCCGTCTCGTCGTTCGTGCTTCTCGGTTCCTCGCTCACGATGGTGCTTGCCGTGGCCGCGGCGCAGCGGCGCGACCTGGGGAGGATGCGGATCTGGCTGCTGGCCACGGCGATGCTCGGCATGACCTTCGTCGGGGGCCAGGTCTACGAGTTCACGCGCTTCTACAACGAGGGGCTGTCGCTGTCCAAGAACCTCTTCGGGTCGACGTTCTTCGTGCTGACCGGGTTCCACGGTGCGCACGTGGCCATAGGGATCCTGATGCTCCTTTCGCTGGTGTCGTTCTCGTACGCGGACAAGCTTCCCGAGGACGCCGGCTTCCCGGTGGAGATGATCGGGCTGTACTGGCACTTCGTCGACATCGTGTGGATCGTGATCTTCACGGTCGTGTACCTGATCCCCACGGGGAACCCGGGGAAGTAGGAGGCTGACGTGGCGGAGACCGAGCTTTCGGAGAAGTCGCAGGCGCACGGCGCCGGGCGCGCCCACCCCGGCACGAAGGAGTACGTGCGGATCGGCGTGATCCTCGCCGTGATCACCGCGGCCGAGGTCGCCACGTACTATGTCCAGAAGGACCTGGGCGCATGGCTCCGTCCCATCCTGTTCTCCCTGTCGGGGCTCAAGTTCACTCTCGTCGTGCTCTGGTTCATGCACCTGAGGTTCGACAGCCGGCTGTACTCGCGGTTCTTCTTGATAGGGGTCTGCGGCGCGGTCACGCTCTACCTGATAGTGCTGATGACCTTCCGGGTCTTCGCGAGGTAGAGGGGGTCCCCGGTGAGGCTTCCCGCCTGGCACGCCCATCCCGACGTCTGGCTCCTGATGGGCTCGATCGCGCTCGGGTACGTCCTGTCGGTCCGCCGGCACGAGCGCGCGACCGGCGAGGCGATACAGCGCCGGAAGACGCGCCTGTTCCTCTTGGGCGTCGCGGCGCTGTGGATCGGCGCGGACTGGCCGATCCACGACTTGGCCGAGCGGTACCTGTACCTCGCGCACATGGTTCAGCACCTGCTCTTCTCTCTGGTTGCCGCCCCGCTGCTGCTCTCCGGGCTCACTCCGTGGATGCTGAGGAAGATCCTGCGCCCCAGATGGTTCCGTGCCCTGGTCCGGTTCCTCACGCGCCCGGTCGTCGCGCTCGCTTTCTTCAACGGGGTCCTGCTCTTCACGCACTGGCCCGAGATCGTCCGGCTCTCCGTTGGGTCGGAGCCGCTGCACTTCGGGCTGCACGCGCTCATCGTCGTCTCGGCCTTGGCGATGTGGTGGCCGGTGGTGTCGCCGCTTCCCGAGATGCCGCCCCTACATCCATCCGGGCAGTGCCTGTACCTGTTCCTCCAGTCGCTCACGCCCACGATCCCCGCGTGAGGAGCGAGAGGGCATGAACCCGCCCCGTTGGGGGACGTTCGAACCCAAGATCCACCCGGAGGCGATCACGTGAAGAGCGACACCCGGAACCGGCTGCTGCTGCCGATCGCGATCCCGATCGGGATCCTGGTGGCGGTCGGGCTCGTCCTGTTCGGGTTCTCTCGGATCCTCCTTTCGGTGAAGGCCCAGGCCGCGACGGCCGTCGCGCTCGCGGTTGCGATCACGGTGCTCGGGGTGTCTGCCTACGCGGCTTCCCGGGATCGCGTCCGGGGGGCGACGATCGGCGGGGTGCTCGGCACCGTGGCCGGCGTGGCGATGCTCGCCGGCGGCATCGCGATCGTGGCGGTCGGCCCCCCGCAGAAGGAGGTCCCGTCCTTCGCGGCGACCCTCGTCGCGCCCGACAAGGCGTCGATCGAGGGGTTCGCGACGAAGACGCTCTCGTTCCCGGCGGACGTGCCCGTGAAGCTCACGTTCCAGAACCAGGAGCCGGGCCAGCAGCACGACGTCGTGATCGCGGCCGGGTCCGACGTGAAGGCTCCGGTCGTGTTCGAAGGAACGGTCATCGCCGGCCCGAGCACCGCGACCTACTCGATAGCGCCGCTCGCGGCGGGGTCGTACTTCTTCTACTGCAAGATCCATCCCTCCACGATGACGGGCACGCTGACGGTCGGGGGAGGCGGAGGCGCGACGCCCACCGGGACCGGGACGCCCACCGGGACCGGGACGCCGGCAGCGACGCCTACCGGGACTCCCACCGCCACCTCGACAGCCACCGGGACGCCCACCTCCACGAGCGGCGGCGGCTCTTCGATCTCCATACAGGCGGTGTCATTCCAGAAGTTCGACACGTCGAGCCTGAAGTGGGCGGCGAACACTCCGGTCACCGTGACCTTCTCGAACCAGGATGATCCGGGGCAGTTCCACAACTTCGCGCTCTTCCGCGACTCCGGGCACACCGACGTGATCGGCAGGACCGACTTCATCGGCAGCGGGACCAGCGCGACGCTCGAGGTGCCGGGTCTTGCGCCGGGCACCTACTACTTCGTCTGCGAAGCGCACCCGCCCACGATGTACGGCACGGTGACCGTCTCCTGAGCCCCCAGGGGAGCCGCTGGTAGCGTGGTCGCCGTGCCCCGCAGGTCCCTCGCCCTCGCCGCCGCCATCCTGGCCCTCGCCGCCTGCGTGCGTTCCTCGGCGAGCGTGGCCGGTCTCTTCAAGGTGAACCGGCCGCTCCCGACCCTTGCCGGCCCGACCCTGCAAGGGGGCACGTTCGGTCCGGATGACCACGCGGGGAAGGTCCTCGTTGTGAACTTCTGGGCCACCTGGTGCGGACCGTGCCAACGGGAGCAGCCGGCTCTGGAGAGCCTCGCGGTGGCCTACCGGGACAAGGGCGTCGTCTTCGTCGGCGTGCAGTACAGGGACAACGTGGCCGCCGGACTGGAGTGGGTCCGTCGCTTCCAGGTCACCTACCCGAGCCTGATGGACCCGGCGGGCTCCTACTCGGACGACTTCGGGTTCTTCGCGCTTCCCGACACCTACATCGTGGACCCGTCCGGAACGATCCGATTCCTGATCTACGGTGAGACCGACCAGCAGGAGCTCTCCGGCGCGATCGATCGAGTCCTGGCGATGGAGGGCAGCCCGTCCGGCGCGTCCAGCCCGTCCGGCGCGCCCGGTGCGTCCGGCTAGAAGCGGAACGACCCGGCCGGCAGCAGGGCGTCCACCGCGACGGCGCCGAACAGAGCGGCCAGGTACCAGATGGAGTACCGGAACAGCCCCCAGGCAAGCTCGGGCGTTCCACGCCGCCACAGCACGAGAGCGCGCCGGACGAACGCACCTCCCAACACTATGGCCGTGACGAGGTACACGATGCCCATGTGCCCGACCGGCGCCAGAAGGAGCGTGGTGCCGAACAGCACGAGCGAGTAGAGGAAGATCTGCCGCCTCGTCTCTTCCTCACCCTTCACGACAGGCAGCATGGGCACGCCGGCGCTGGCGTAGTCCCCCTGGAACCGCATCGCCAGCGCCCAGAAATGCGGAGGCGTCCACGCGAACACGATCGCGAAGAGCACCAGCGCCGGCAGGCCCACGGAGCCCGTCACCGCCGCCCAACCCACGAGCGCGGGCGCAGCGCCGGCCGCTCCACCGATCACGATGTTCTGCGCGGTCGTGCGCTTCAGCCACATCGTGTACACGAACACGTAGAACGCGATCGCCGAGAGCGCGAGGGTCGCGGCCAGCACGTTCACGGTGATCGACAGGAAGAAGAACGAGAACGCGCCGAGCGCGAACCCGAACGCGAGCGTCTGCTCCTCCGTCACCATGTGGGCCGGCAGCGGCCGGGATCGCGTGCGGCGCATCACCTCGTCGATGTCGCGGTCGAGGTACATGTTGATCGCGTTCGCCGATCCGGCCGCGATCGTCCCGCCCGCGAGCGTGGCCAGGATCAGCCAGGGAGAGGGCAGGCCGCGGGTCGCCAGCACCATCGCCGGAACGGTCGTGATCAGCAGCAACCCGATGATCCCGGGCTTGGTGAGCGCGACGTAGGCGGTCACCGTGTCGCGAAGGTTCCCGCGCCCGCCGCCCGCCGGCTCCGGACCGGGGGCCACGGCCCGGGCGGCCGGGCCTCGCGCCACCGTCGCGAGCGTCACCAGCGTGCCCCAGATGAGCACCGAGAACGCCACGTGTGCCACCACCGCGGCCGGCCTGAGCCGCGTGATCACGTTCGCCGCCCCCACGAGGATCTGGACCACGAACAGCGCGATCGTGATCGTCGAGAGCGTCGTGAGCTCCTTCGACCGGTTCGCCATCGCGCGCGCGCGGATCGCCACGTACAGCGCAAGGACGAACGCGAGGGCTGCGAGCACCCGGTGCAGGAACATCGCGGTGGCGGCGCCGCCGAGGGCCGGCACGAGCTTGCCGTCCATGAGCGGCCAGTCGAGGAACGCCAGACCCGCGTTCCTGGCGCGTACGTACGTTCCGACCAGAAGGAGCGCGCCGGTAACCACCGTCGTCGCGAGCGTGAGCCGTGCGAACGCGGGGTCGACACCGTGCTCGCTCGCTCGCACGCCCGGCGCCTCCTGTAGGAACGAGCTCGCGGCCAGGTACACCACGTCGGCCACGAGGGCGAGCGCGACGGCGAAGTGCGCGGTCACCCACGTCGGGTTCAGGTCCGTGCGCACGACGATGCCACCGAGCACCGCCTGCCCTATCACCAGCGGGATCGACCCCAGGGCCGGGGCCAGGATCTGCGGCACGCTCCGGAAGGACCGAAGCGCAGCCACCGCCGTGGCGGCTGCCAGCACGGAGACCACGAACACGAGGAACCGGTGCGAGAACTCGATCAGCGAGTGCATGGTCCCCGACGGGAACAGGCGACCGGGCTGACAGGTGGGCCACGAGGAGCAGCCGAGCCCCGACCCGGAACCCCTCACGAGCCCGCCCACCGCGAACAGCACGATGGTGGTTGCGGCGGTCGCGACGGTGAGCTTCTGGAAGCGAGTCATAGGCCGGGAACGCCACATGATAGCCGCACGCCCCGCGCGGTCGGGGCGCGGTCGGCGTTCGGTCCTTCGCATCACCGTCTTTCGGCCGACCGCGCCCCGACCGCGCCCTGGGATACTGAGCTCGTGACCACCGGATCCGCACCCGCCGGCCCCCCTGGGTACCTCGGGCTCCGCGACCGCTTCGACGACGTCCTGATCGGGTTCCTGCACTCGCGCCGGCAGGAGGCCGAGTGGGCCGATCCGCGAGCCACTCTCCTAGTCGGCGAGGTGCTCCGGCTGGTCGAGGCGGGCGGCAGGCGCATCCGGCCGACCTTCTGCTACTGGGGCTACCGAGCCGCCGGCGCGCCGGACGACGACCGCATCGTGACGGCCGCGTCGGCCCTGGAGCTCCTCCACACGTTCGCGCTGATCCACGACGACCTGATCGACGGCGCGAGGGAGCGCCGTGGCGTGCCCTCCACCCAGGTCCGGATGCAGGAGGAAGCCAGGGCCCGCGGGCTCGCCGACCCGGAGGGCTTCGGCCTATCAGCCGCGATCCTTGCCGGCGACCTCGCGGCGGTGCTGGCCGATGAGCTCCTGCTCCAGGCCGGCTTCCAGCCCATGACGCTCACGCGCGCCCTGGCTCGGTATAACGAGATGCGCGTGGAGATGGCGACGGGCCAGATCCTGTACCTGCTGGGCCCTGCCGCAGACGAGGTGGAGGCCCGGCGGATCGCGTCCCTGAAGGGCGGGTCCTACACGGTCGAGCGGCCCCTGCTGATAGGGGCCGCGCTCGCGGGCGGGACGATCCAGCAGCAGGCGATCCTGTCCCGGTTCGGCGGGCCGCTGGGAGAGGCGTTCCAGCTCCTGGACGACCTGATGGACGACCCGGCGCGAACCCCCGTGTCCAAGGAGACGATCCAACGGCTGGTCGAGCATGCCAAGAAGACGCTCGACCCCGCGGTCCTGGGCGCCGAGGCGGTCACCGCGCTCCGCGCGCTCGCGGACTTCGTGTCGCTGCCGTGACGGTCGACGAAGGCATCCGCCGCGCATTCCGAGACGTGTCGACGGCGCGGGTGGCCACCGTGGACGAGGGTGGTGCTCCCCACGTCGCCCCCCTGTGGTTCGTCTGGCGAGAGGACGCGATCTACCTGTCCGCCCGGCAGGGGGGAGCGACCTGGCGCAACGCCGAGCGCGATCCGAGGGCGGCGGTCGTGATCGACCGGGGTCGCGACTGGATCGAGCTCGCGGGGGTGCACGTGGAGGGCCCCGTCGAGCTGCTGCCCGCCGAGCACCCCGACGTCCGGGGGCCGATGTCCGCCTGGCATGAGAAGTACCGATCGATGCTCTCCGGAGACGGTTTCGAGCGCTTCACCGAGCGGGTGGCCTCGCTCGGCTTCCTGCGGGTCGAGCCTCTCGCGATCCGGACTTGGGATCACGCGCGCCGCTCGTAGCCTCATCGGGGGGTTGTCCCTTCGGGGGACCCGCACCTAGGCTTTGTGAACCGCTTCACGAGCCGGTAGGATGCGAAGCTTGTGAAAGTTTTCACAAGCAGCGGGGGGAGCAGTTGGCGCAGCGCGTGATGGAGACCGACGTGCTCGTCGTCGGCGCCGGGCCAGGCGGCTCCGCTGCTGCCTACCACCTCGCCCGTCAGGGGATCGACGTGACCGTCCTGGAGCGCTCGGCGTTCCCCCGCGAGAAGGTGTGCGGCGACGGGATCACTCCCAGGGGTGTCGCCGCGATGCTGAGGATGGGCGTGGATACGGCCGAGCCCGGGTACGAGCGGGTCCTGGGCTTGCGCGTGTACTCCCGGTCGGCCACGATCGAGCTTCCCTGGCCCGAGCTGCGCAGCTGGCCCGACTACGGGCTGGTGAGGACCCGCCACGACTTCGACGCGATCCTCGCCTCGCGGGCGCAGAAGGCCGGCGCGCGCCTGGTGGAGCGAACCGAGGCCGTCCAGCCCATCGTCACCGATGGGTGGGTCACCGGCGCGCGGATCCGCGGTACGGAGGAGCCCGGAGAGCCCGGGAGCGAGGTGCGGGCGCGGTTCGTGATCGCGGCCGACGGCGCGGCCTCCCGGTTCGCCAAGCCCGCCGGTATCCGTCGGGACGTCTCGCGGCCCCTGGGCATCGCGGCGCGGCGCTACTACAGGGTCGAGCACCGGCCCGGTCCCTGGTTCGAGTCCTGGCTGGACCTTTGGGAGGGCGACCTGCTGCTGCCCGGCTACGGCTGGCTCTTCCCGCTGGCCGACGGCACCGTGAACCTCGGCGCCGGGCTCCTGAACACCTTCAGGGGGTTCAAGGAGGTCTCAGCCCAGCGGCTGTTCGACGCGTTCTCGACGATGCTGCCGCAGGCGTGGGGGATCTCGGAGGACACCGCGGCGGGGCGGGTCCTGTCCGGTCCCCTGCCGATGAGCTTCAACCGGATCCCGGTGGCGGTGCCGGGGCTCCTGCTGGTGGGCGATGCGGCGGGCGCGGTGAACCCGTTCAACGGGGAAGGGATCGCGTACGCGATGGAGACGGCCGAGATGGCCGCCGAGGTGATCGGGGAGGCCCTGGTGCGGGGTCGTCCCGGGATAGCGGCCTCCTACCCGGGCATGCTTCGGGACCGGTACGAGGCCTACTTCCGCATCGGCCGGGGGTTCGCCAGGGCGATCGGGAAGCCGGCGATCATGGGCCGCGCCACCAAGCACCTGCTGCCCAGACCGGCCGTGATGCACTTCGCGATGAGGATGATGGCCAACCTCACGGACGGCCGGGACGGCGACGCCCAGGATCGCCTGTTCTGGCTCCTCGAGCGCTTGGCGGGGATCCTCTAGAAAGTAGGATTCGAAGATCGTGCTGCGTGACTACCTGCCGGTCGTGCTCCTCGCAGCCCTGGCGGTCGCCTTCGCGGTCGCCTCCATGACGGCCTCGCGCCTGCTCGGCCCCAACCGGCCCGATCCCGTGAAGCTCTCCGCCTACGAGTGCGGCAACGAGCCGATCCGGCTGCCGAAGGGCGAGAAGTTCGGGGTGAAGTTCTACGTCGTCGCGATGCTCTTCATCATCTTCGACATCGAGACGATCTTCCTGTTCCCCTGGGCGGTGACCTTCCGGACGCTCGGGCTCTTCGGTCTGGTCGAGATGGCGATCTTCATCGGCCTCGTGTTCGTTGCCTACGTGTACGTATGGAAGAAGGGCGGGCTGGACTGGGCCGAGGGGCAGGGCCCCGCGTCGGTTCGCGAAGCGAGGGCGGCGGCCGAAGCCGATCTGGGGGAGGCCGCCCGTGCCCGTTGAGCGGATCGAGGGCGTCCACCTCGGCAAGGCCCCGGAGGAGATCGAGGAGGAGGTCGAGCGTGGCGTCCTCCTCACATCGCTCGATCGGGCGGTCGGCTGGGCGAGGAAGCAGTCGATGTGGCCCGCCACGTTCGGCCTGGCGTGCTGCGCGATCGAGATGATGTCGACCGGCGCCGGGCAATACGACCTCTCCCGGTGGGGGATGGAGCTGTTCCGCGGCTCGCCTCGCCAGGCGGACCTGATGATCGTGGCCGGGCGGGTCTCGCAGAAGATGGCTCCGGTCCTGCGGAGGATCTACGACCAGATGCCCGAGCCGAAGTGGGTCATCTCCATGGGCGTGTGCGCCTCGGCCGGCGGGATGTTCACGAACTACGCGATCGTGCAGGGAGTCGACACGATCGTGCCCGTGGACGTCTACGTGCCGGGCTGCCCTCCCAAGCCCGAGATGCTCATGTACGGGATCTTGAAGCTCCAGCAGAAGGTCCGGACCTCGGAGCCCTTCAAGTGAGGGCCTCCGAGCTCGCCGAGCGGGTCCGGGCCCGGTTCCCAGAGGTGGTCGCCGCGCGGGGCGAGGTCACCGTGCACGTCGACCGGGGCCGCCTCGTGGACGCGCTCGCCTGGCTGGAGGCCGAGCCCGACCTGCGGTTCGGGTTCCTCTCGTCGCTCACCGCGACCGACTGGCCGGGGCAGGATCCGCGGTTCTGGGTCGCCTACGAGCTGAGGTCGATGGAGCACCATCACCGCATCCGCGTGAAGGTGGGCCTGCCGGAGGACGATCCCCACGTGCCCTCGGTCACCCCGTTCTTCCCCACCGCGAACTGGCACGAGCGCGAGGTGTTCGACTTCTTCGGGATCCTCTTCGACGGGCACCCTGCGCTCACGCGGATCCTCCTGCCCGAGGGCTGGGAGGGATTCCCCCTCCGCAAGGACGAGGAGCTCGGCGGCGTGGGCACGCGCTATCACGGGGCGTTCATCCCGCCCGTGGACGAGCGGACGACGACGTGAGCGCCCCCGACGAGATGCCGGCCCCCGCGGACGAGGTCTCCGGCGAGCTACGCCAGGAGACCATGATCATCAACATGGGGCCCCAGCACCCATCGACGCACGGGGTGCTGCGGCTGCTGCTCGAGCTCGACGGTGAGCAGGTGATCGCGTGCCAGCCGATCATCGGCTACCTGCACACCGGCATCGAGAAGAACACCGAGTACCGGACGTGGCAGCAGGGCGTCGTCTACGTAACCCGCGCCGACTACCTGTCTCCGTTCTTCAACGAGCTGGCGTACTGCTTGGCGGTCGAGCGGCTCCTCGGGATCGAGGCGCCCTCCCGCGCGCAGGTGCTTCGCGTGATGTTCTGCGAGCTGAACCGCATCTCGTCGCACCTGGTGTACCTGGCGACCGGCGGGCTGGAGCTCGGCGCGATCTCGGTGATGCTCTACGGCTTCCGCGAGCGTGAGGTGATCCTCGACATCTTCGAGGCCGCGACGGGCCTGCGGATGAACCACGCCTACGTGCGGATCGGCGGGGTGGTCATGGACCTTCCCGACGACGGCGAGGACAAGATCCGCTCGTTCCTGGAGATGATGCCGGGCCGGATCGGCGAGTACGAGGCGCTCCTGGCCGCGAACCCGATCTGGGTGCAGCGCAACAGCGGCGTGGGCTACCTGTCGGCCGAGGACTGCCTTGCCCTCGGCGTCACCGGCCCCATCCTTCGGGCGGCCGGCGTGCCGGCGGACCTTCGCAAGGACGAGCCGTACTCGGGCTACGAGACCTACGACTTCGACGTCGTGACGCGCGAGGAGGCCGACGCGTACGCGCGGTTCGCGGTGCGGATCGAGGAGATGCGCCAGTCGCTCCGGATCGTGGCGCAGTGCCTCGAACGCCTGCGCGAGCCCGGACCCGTGATGGTCGAGGACCCGAAGGTCGCCTGGCCGGCGAAGCTCCCGCTCTGGGTCGACCGCAATGCGAAGCTCTACGTCGGCGGGTTCGCCGGATGGCTCGACGACTTCCGCTTCGGCGGCGTCCACACGGGCGACACGGTCACCATGCCCGAGGGCGTCAAGCTGACCGGCAAGGCCGCGTACAAGATCCACTTCCTCGGCGGACGCCTCAACCCCGCCGAGCACTCGGTCGCGCAGACGATCGGGATCGAGCACGCCGGGCGCGTGACGACGATCGAGATCTCGCCCAACGGCACGATGCAGCAGGTCGAGACCGAGGTCGCGCCCGTCAACGCCAAGCCGGAGGACAAGAACGTCGTCCCCGACAAGGCCAAGAAGGAGTGACG
>JACQDK010000037.1 GCA_016201135.1 Actinomycetota bacterium | reverse complement strand
TTGCTCGGGGGCCTGAGGAGCGGACCCGCCGCAAGCGTCCAGCCAGGCACGGTGTCGCTCGCCGCCTGGGAGCAGCGTCGCAGTCAATTCGCCGCAACGATCCTCGCCGTCCTAGGCAAGGCCAAGGACCTCGAGGTCCTGCCGGTTGCCGACGAGCACCTCTCCGTTCGACGCGAGGATCCTGCCGCGTGGGGCCGGAAGCTGCGAGAGCCGGAGGCTGTTGTTCAGCCCCTCCTGTTTGAACTTCTCGGAGGCCAGCACCTGCAAGAACCACAGCCGCGTGGACAGCGCGCCGAACATGAGGGCCACGAGCAGCGCGAGGATCTTGAGGCGCGAGCCGGACCTGTCCACGCTAGAACCTCACCACCCTCCGGGGTCGCGAACCCTCGAACACCCGTCGAAGCGACGGGTACACGATCGGGGTGAGCAGCCCGTTGTAGATCGCCGTGAGAAGCGCGATGCGGAAGAACTCCACCGTGTGCAGCTCGAGGTCGCCCAGCAGGAAGCGTACGACCTGGTAGAAGCAGACGGCGCCGAACGTGCCCACCGCGACGAGCAGGGTCGGCAGGATCGGGGAGGGCGAGACGATGTAGGTGCGCACCAGCCCGACCGTGTAAGCGAGCAGAGTCAGGGTGAGCGCCGTGACCCCCTTGGGCTGGTTCAGGAAGAAGTCCTGCGACATCCCGGCGGAGAAGCCGAAGATCATCCCCTCGCGGGGACCCTCGATGATCGCGAGCAGCACGGTCACGATGTACAGCAGCTCCGGCTTCGCCCCGAGCAGCTTGATCCCAGAGAACACGGTGGACTGCAGCAGGATGGCAACGACGACCACGCCCGCGAGCGCGACGAACCTTCGCATCAGGCGCCGCTCCGAGTGAGCACGAGCACGTATTGGAGCCGGGAGAAGTCCACGGCGGGTCGCAGCATGATGAACGCCTGAAGATCGTTCGTCGCCGGAACGAACCGGGAGACCTGCCCGATCACGATCCCAGGCGGGTACAGGCTCTGCTCGCCCGCGATCTTGTATCCGGACGTCACCACCAGCTCGTTCAGAGGGGCCTCGACGGAGGGGTCCACCAGCGTCATCTGCATGTCGTCCTGGCCCTGGCCCTGCACCAATCCGGTCGCCCCAGAGTCCGCGAGCTTCGAGCCCACGAAGGAGCTGCGGTCGATCAGGAGCTGCACGTCCGACGCGTTTGGCGCGACCCTGATCACGTGGCCGACCAGCAAGGGTGCCCCACCCAGAGCCGGGCCGGCCACGACGGGGTCGTTCAGCTGTATGCCGTCGTCGGAGCCGCGATCGATCGTGATCGTCCATTCGAAGTTCGACGGCCCGTTGCCGATCACCTGCGCCGCCACCGGCTTCGATGACTGCAAGGTGTTCGCGACCCCGAGCAGGTCCGTCAGCCGCTGTTTGTCGGCCTCGACGGCCGTTATCAAGCCCGCCTCGGCTCGCAGGGACGCGTTCTCCTCGCGGAGGCGCTGGTTCTCGGCCTCGAGCGAGGGCAGGTGCGCGAGCCCGGTGAGGAAGTCGCCCACGGGACGCACGACGCTCGTGACCGCTCGCTGCATCGGGGCCATCACCGCGAGCGCCTGCCTGCCCAGGCCGGCGAGCGGGCCGCTCTCGCCCTGCCGGTAGTCCACCGTGATCGTGGCGAGCGAGGCGGAGACGAACACCACGACGAGGACTCTGATGCTTCGGGGCTTCGGCCGGACCGCCACCGCGGCCTACCGGCGGCTCGGGCTCACCAGGACCCGCTGGAGGACCTCGAACTCCTCCAGGCACTTGCCCGACCCGAGCACCACCGCCTGGAGCGGCTTGTCCGCGATGCGCACCGGCATCCCGGTCTCGTGACGCAGCCGCTTGTCCAGGCCGCGCAGGAGCGCGCCGCCTCCCGTGAGGACGATCCCTCGATCCATGATGTCGGCGGAGAGCTCGGGCGGGGTCCGGTCGAGCGTGGTCTTGATGGCGTCGATTATTGCGTTCACCGGTTCCTCCACCGCGCGGCGGATCTCCTCCGCGGTGATGGTGATGGTCTTCGGGAGACCGCTCACGAGGTCGCGTCCCTTGATCTCGGCCACGAGCTCCTCGGGCATCGGGAACACCGACGCGATGGCGAGCTTGATCGCCTCGGCCGTGCGCTCGCCGAGCAGCAGCGAGTACTCCTTCTTCACGTGCTGGATGATGGCCTCGTCGAGCTCGTCGCCGCCGATGCGGATGCTCGTCGAGGTCACGATGCCGCCGAGGGAGATGACGGCCACCTCGGTCGTGCCGCCGCCGATGTCGACGACCATGTTGCCGGTCGGCTCGTGGATGGGGAGCCCGGCGCCGATCGCCGCGGCCATCGGCTCCTCGATGATGTAGGCGCGCCGGCTTCCCGCAGCGATCGTCGCCTCCTCGACGGCGCGCTGCTCCACTCCTGTGATGCCGGAGGGGACGCACACCACCACGCGAGGCTTGGCGAGCAGGCGCCGCTTGTGCACCCGCTGGATGAAGTAGCGGAGCATCTTCTCGGTGACGTCGAAGTCGGCGATCACGCCGTCCTTCAGGGGTCGCACGGCCTGGATGTGGCTCGGGGTGCGGCCGATCATCCGCTTGGCCTCGGCGCCCACGGCAAGGATGGCGCCTGTAAGGGTGTTGATCGCGACCACGCTCGGCTCGTTGAGCACGACACCGCGGCCACGCACGTACACGAGCGTGTTCGCGGTCCCGAGATCGACGGCCATGTCTCGACCAAGGAACCCTAGAACCCCCTCCGCCCCCTGGGTGCGGGACGTGGGGGAAAGAGATCGCTGAACCCTTTCGGCCATGGGCTCCCCGACTTTGTACAGGAAGGGGTTCGCGCTGGCAACCCGAGGCACGCGTTGCACGAGCTTCCGTGTGGTATGGGTTCCTGACGATCGGTGACGTGTTTACGCGAAGGGGAACGGATGTCGTTCGGTGTCGTGTTTCCGGGACAGGGTTCGCAGTTCGCCGGCATGGCCGACGCGTGGACGGCTCATCCGGCGGGGAAGGCCGTGCTGGACGAGGCCTCGCAGGTCCTGGGCCGCGACATCGTCGCCGCCTGCCGCGACGAGGATCTGCTCGCGACGACGGTGCTCGCGCAGCCGGCCCTGCTCGCCTGCGACGTGGCGTCGTTCCGCGTGCTCCAGGCGGAGGGACTCTCGGACGTCGCCGCCGTCGCAGGGCATTCCCTCGGGGAGTTCGCGGCGATGGTGGCCGCGGGCGTCTGCTCGCTCGCGGACACGCTCGGCGTCATGACGGTGCGAGGGCGAGCGATGCAGGCCGCCGGCGAGGCGCGGCCCGGAGCGATGGCGGCGCTGCTCGGCGTCGGCGCCGAGGCCGCCGAGGAGATCTGCGACGAGGCCCGCGAGGAAGGCGTGCTCCTCGTCGCCAACGAGAACTCGCCCCGGCAGGTCGTGATCAGCGGGAGCATCGATGCGGTCGAACGCGCGGAGGCTCGATGCGCCTCGCTGAAGATCCGCACCGTGCGCTTGAACGTCGCCGGCGCCTTCCACTCTCCGCTGATGGCTCCGGCCACCGCGCCGCTCTCGGAAGCGATCGACGCGATCGCTTTCCGCGCGCCGCTCATGCCGATCGCATCGAACGTGACGGGCTCGCTCGTGGACGATCCGGAGGAGCTCCGGGAGCTCTCCAAGCGTCAGGTCGTGTCGCCGGTGCGGTGGGAGCGTTGCGTGCGGGCCCTCGCCGAGGCCGGGGTCGACACGTTCGTGGAGGCCGGCCCGGGTGACGTGCTGACGAAGCTCGCCAAGCGAGCGGCCCCCGGTACGAGGGCCGTGGCCGTGGGCTCCCCCGAGGCGGCGGCGAGCCTGCTCAGCTGACGGTCTGCGCCCGCCTGCCCCGGAAGGCCCTGAAGGCCGGCCGCCCGCGAGCCGGCGCGATGTGGTGGACGAGACCGGCCGCGATGGCCGCGCCGGCCACCACGAGAACGGCGCTCGCGACCCAGCCGGCCGGCCTCGAGCTCGCGACTGCTGACAGGACTCCGGCCCCGGCCCCGGCGAGATTGATGACGGCGGCGGCCCCGAGGCACACCTTCGTCGGAACCGTGGCGCCGTCCCACGCGCCGCGTGGACGGCGCCACGTCGCGACGCCGCTCACGCGGCGCGGCGTCGCGACCGGCCCGAGGGCGGGGATCGAGGCGACCACCCGCCAGCCCAGCTCTGAGCCGCTCAGGCGGAGCACGGAGGCCATCTCGAACAGGCCCCACAGCACGGCGAGCGCGTAGAGGCCGCCCTCGAGGGATAGCGCTATCGAGAGTGCCCTCCCGCTCCTCCGAAGCGGCGCGGCAGTGTCGTGCCCTTCCCGTGTCTCGCGCGATACCTGCATCCACTCTCGCATCGGCAGGCCGCGGCGCATCCTGAACCGCCGCCTCGCCGAGCGGTGTGACCGGCTCCACCGGGTCCGATATCCTCCCCGGGTGACGCGTCACGCGACGATCGCTGGGGTGGGGTCCGCGCTGCCGGGCAACCGTGTCCCCAACACATACTTCGAGTCCCTGGTCGAGACCTCCGACGAGTGGATCCAAGAGCGGACGGGCATCGTGGCCAGGCACTTCGCCCCTGAAGGAGTGAACACCTCGGACCTGGCCCTCGAGGCCGCGACGCAGGCGCTGGCGGCAGCCGGGGTCGGCGCCGATCAGGTCGACATGATCGTGTGCGCCACGCTCACGCCCGACACCCCCATCCCCTCCGCAGCGGTCTGGCTCCAGAGGAAGATGGGCGTCACCTGCCCGGCGTTCGATCTGAACGCGGCCTGCGCCGGGTTCTCGTACGCGGTGTCGACCGGCGTCGCCTTCGTCGAGTCGGGCGCCGCCGACACCGTGCTGGTGCTCGGCGCCGAGGTCCTCTCGCGTGTGCTCGATCTCCGCGACCGCGCAACCTGCGTGCTCTTCGGAGACGGCGCCGGCGCCGTGCTGCTCCAGCCCACCGACGCTCCGGGAATCGTGGGCTCCGTGCTCGGCGCGGACGGTCGCGCCGCCGAGATCCTGCTGATACCCGCCGGCGGCTCGGCACGCCCCGCCAGCGAGGCGACGGTCGCCGGGCGCGAGCACGTGATCCAGATGCCGAACGGGCGCGACGTGTTCAAGCGCGCGGTGGTCGAGATGTCGAACGCCTGTCGGGAGCTGCTCGAGAAGTCCGGGTTCACGCCCGACGACGTCGACCTGCTCATCCCACACCAGGCCAACGCGCGCATCATGACGGCCGTTGCCGGGCGGCTCGGCATCACCGGGGACCGCGCCGTGATCGATGTCGCGGAGGTCGGCAACACCAGCGCGGCCTCGATCCCGATCGCCCTCGACCGCGCCTGGCGCGCCGGCCGGATCAGGGAGGGCGATCTCGTCCTTCTGACCTCGTTCGGCGCCGGCCTGGCCTGGGGCGCGAACCTCGTCCGCTGGACGATGCCGGGGCCGGGCGCATGACGCAGCGGGTGGCCGTGGTGACGGGCGGCACGCGAGGGATCGGCCGCGCGTGCGCCGTGGCGCTCGCGGCCGGCGGCTGGCACGTGGCGATCGGCTACCGCTCGAGCGAGCGCGACGCCAAGGAGACGGTCGAGGCTATCGAAGCCGCGGGCGCCAGGGGTCTCGCCGTCATGCTCGACGTCACGGACGAGGCCTCTGTGACCGAGGCCTTCCGGCGCGTGTCGGACGAGCTCGGAGGCGTCACCGGCCTCGTCAACAACGCCGGCATGTCGCGCGACGGCCTCCTGTTGAAGTACCCGATGGACGTCTACGAGGCAACGATGGCGACGAACCTGCGCGGCGCGTTCCTGTGCTGCAGGGCGGCGATGCGAGGGATGCTGAAGGAGAAGTGGGGCCGCATCGTGAACATGTCGAGCGCGGTGGCCCTGCACGGCAACGCGGGCCAGACCGTCTACGCGGCCACCAAGGCCGGGCTGGTCGGTCTCACGAGATCCCTGGCGCGCGAGGTCGGCGGGAAGGGGATCACCGTGAACGCCGTGTGTCCGGGTCTGCTCGACACCGAGATGACGTCGCACCTCACCGAGGACGCGCGTGCCTACTACATCGACCAGACCCCGGTGCAGCGGGCCGCCAGGCCCGAGGAGATCTCGGCGGTGGTCCGGTTCCTGATGTCGGAGGAGGCCTCGTACGTGAACGGAGCCGTGGTGCCAGTGGATGGGGGCCTCACGGCATAGTCGGAGAGGGCGTCCCCGGTTAGGCTCGTCCGGACGCGGAAGCCAAGGAGGAAGATGGCATGGATCGTGCGGAGATCGGAGCGAGGGTCAAGAAGGTTCTGGCGGAGCAGCTCGCGGTGGACGAGGCGCAGGTCGTTCCCGACGCGCGGTTCGCGGAGGACCTGAACGCGGACTCGCTCGACCTGGTCGAGGCGGTGCTCGCCCTCGAAGAGGAGTGGAGCATCGAGATCCCCGAGGAGGAGATGGAGACGGTGAAGACGGTCGGCCAGGCCGTCGACCTCGTCGCCTCGAAGCTCGGGATGTCGTAGGAGGCTCGCTTGGGCATCGCTTCCCCCCGCAAGGTCGTCGTCACGGGCATCGGACCGGTCACGCCGATAGGGACCGGCGTCGAGGAGTTCTGGTCGGCGCTGGTGGTCGGGAAGAACGGGATCCGCCCCATCGACCGGTTCGACACCTCCGACCTCCCGGTGAAGCTCGCCGGCACCGTGCAGGACTTCGACGTTTCCAGGTGGCTCGACGCCAAGGAGGCGCGCCGGACCGACCGGTTCAGCCAATACGCGATCGCGGCGGCCAGGCTCGCGTGGGAGGACGCCGGCGATCCCGAGGTGCAGCCCGATCGAGGCGGCATCGTCTTCGGGACCGGGATCGGCGGCATCGAGTGGCTCCTCCAGCAGCACAGCGTGCTCCTGGAGAGGGGGCCGGGGCGGGTCTCTCCGTTCATGGTTCCGGCGCTGATGGCGAACGCGGCCGCGGGACACATCGCGATGATGCTCGGCCTCACCGGCCCGAACTTCTGCACGGTGTCGGCCTGCGCCTCGGCGGCCCACGCGGTCGGCGAGGGGTTCCGGATGATCCGCGACGGTTACGCCGATCTGGTGATCTCCGGCGGAACCGAGGCGGCGACCCTGCCTCTCACCGTCGCCGCGTTCGCGCAGATGCAGGCCCTCACCAAGAACCCGGATCCGGAGTCCGCGTCTCGCCCGTTCGACGCCGAGCGGAACGGCTTCGTGATGTCCGAGGGCGCCTGCGCCCTGATCCTGGAGGAGGAGGAGCGCGCGCGAGCGCGCGGCGCGCGCATCTACGCGGAGATCGCCGGGTACGGGGCGAGCGACGACGCCTTCCACATCACGGCGCCGGACCCGAAGGGCTCGGGCGCCGCGATCGCCATCCGCCGCGCCCTCGACGACGCGGGCGCCACCGCGAACGACGTCCAGTACGTGAACGCGCACGGCACCTCGACCCCGCTGAACGACGCCGCCGAGACGCAGGCGCTGAAGGCGGCGCTCGGCGAGGAGGTCGCACAGCGGGTCGCGGTGTCCTCGACGAAGTCCATGACCGGCCACATGCTGGGCGCGGCCGGCGCGGTTGAAGCAGCGGTCTCGATCCTCGTCGTGCAGCGCGGCCTGATCCCTCCCACGATCCACTACCGGACGCCCGATCCCGACTGCGACCTGGACTACGTTCCGAACGAGGCGCGCGAGGCAGACGTGCGGTTCGCGATCTCGAACTCGTTCGGGTTCGGCGGACAGAACGCGGTCGTGGCCGTCCGCCGCGCCTCGTAGAGCTCGCCCGGCGCCCGTGACAGACTGGACCCCGTGCAGCAGATCCCGCCGCGTCCGGATCAGATGTGGGGCGGGCCCCCCGGCCCAGGTCCGGCGACCCCACCGCCGGTGCCCGCCTGGCGTCGAGCCACGTTCGGCCGGGTCGTCCTCCAGGTCTTGGTCGGGTTCCTGATGGGCTTCGTCCTGGTCGTGCTGATGGTCATCGTGCTGTTCTCAGCGGGGCGCTCGCCGGAGAGCCTCGGATCGGCGAACCAGCAGGTCCAGGCGCGCCTCGGCGGCGCCTTCTGGATCCTCATCCTGGGCGCGGAGCTCGCATGGCTGCTCTTCGTCTATCTGAAGTCCTCGGCCCGCCTGCGGACCGCGCTGATGCTTGCGATCCTGGCCGCGGCGTTCGCCGGGGGCACCGCGCTGGCGCTGGCGGCCGTTCCCCGCGCTCTCGGGTAGCGCGCGGGTGCCCGTCTCCGGGCTCAGCCCGCGACCCGAGTCAGCGCGAGATCCACGGCTCCGATCAGCTCCACCGGATCGTCCACCGGCGATCCCGTCGCAGGCGCCGCGTCTCCGACGAAGACCGTGCCGTGGTCGTCGGGCACCTTAGTGCAGCACGAGACGAGGTCGTCGCACCCCAGGTCCACGACGGCCACGTCCACCATCTCGCGCCGGACGCATCGCTGACCGTAGGTCCTGGGGCAGCCAAGAGCGATCCCGGGGCCCTGGCACGAGAAGGTTGCGTACCCCGCGTGCTCCAACCAGGCCGACCAGCGCTCGATCCGCGAGGGGTCGTCGGACACCACCAGCGCGCGAGCGTTCATGAGCATGGCCCACCCTCCATTCTGCCCTGAGGACGAGGCTCGGGCCGGGCCCGCCCCCGCGACAGGGTCGGAAGGCCCACCCGCCCCGGGACCCCGGCGGCTCACTCCCCGAAGAAGAGCTTGAGCTCCCGGGCGGCCGACTCCGCGGAGTCGCTGCCGTGCACCAGGTTCTCGGTGATCACCGTGCAGAGGTCGCCGCGGATCGTGCCGGGCGGTGCGTCCACCGGGTTCGTCGGGCCGATGAGGGTGCGCCACACCGAGATGGCCTGCTCACCCGTCAGCCTGGCCACGACGATCGGGCCGCTCGTGATGAAGTCGACGAGCTCGCCGAAGAACGGCTTCTCGCTGTGCTCGCCGTAGTGCTCCTCTGCGAGCGAGCGATCGATCGTGAGCATCCGCATGGCCTCGATCGAGAGGCCCTTGGCCTCGACCCGGCGGAGCACCTCACCGACGAGGCGCCGGCGCACGCCGTCGGGCTTGACGATGAGCAGGGTCGATTCGATGGCCATCCGACTCAGGGATCCTCCAGCGCCCGGCGGGCGTCCGCGACAGTATAGAGAGAGCCAGTCGCCAGGATGAGGTCGCCCTCCGCCGCCTCGGAGCGGGCGGCGGCCAGGGCTTCGGCCACCGACCCGAACGTCTCGGTCGCGACGCCCTCCCTACGGAGGAACCCCGCGATGTCCCCCGCCGGGCGCGACCGGGGGCTGCTGTTCGCGGCGGCGTACGCGCGGTCGGCCAGGGGCGACAGGGTTGCCGCGACCGTCTCCAGGTCATGGCTGGTGAACCCGGCCACGACGAGATGCAGCCGCTCCCAGGTGAAGGTCTCGCGCAGGGCCTCCGCCAGGGCCTCGGCCGCGGCGGGGTTGTGCGCGCCGTCGAGCACCAGCAGGGGACGGCGGGCCGCCACCTCGAGCCTCCCCGGCGAGGTGAACGTGGCGAGGGCGTCGCGCGTCGCTACCTCGTCGAGCGGCCGGTCCAGGAACGCTTCAAGAGCAGCTATGGCGGCCGCGGCGTTCCGAGCCGCGTACGGCCCGTGCACCCGTAGAAGGAGCTCCTCGTACTCGGCGCGGGGCGTACGGATCGTGAGCACCTGGCCGCCGACGCCTTGCTGGCGGTCCGAGAGGGCGAAGTCGCGCGACTCCACGAGCAGGGCGGCGCCCACGGCGGCGGCGCGCGCCTGGATCACCGCCATGGCCTCCGGCGCCTGTTCGCGGATCACGGCCACCTTCCCCGGCTTGATGATCCCCGACTTCTCTCCGGCGACCTCGGCAACCGTGTCGCCGAGCTCGCGGTGATCGAGAGAGATCGGGCAGAGCACAGCGACGTCGCCGGCCACCAGGTTCGTCGCGTCCCACGTGCCGCCCATCCCGACCTCGAACACCCCCAGAGAGACAGGCTTGTCCGCGAACCACAGGAACGCGAGCGCGGTGAGTGTCTCGAAGTAGGTGACGCGGCCGAAGCCGCGATCGTCGACCGTCCGCAGGTACGGCAGCAGGTGCTCGTACTCGGCGGCGAACTCTCCCGCGGAGATGGGCTCGCCGCCGAGCTCGAGCCTCTCGGTCACCGACAGGAGGTGCGGCGACGTGAACAGGCCCGGGGTGAGGCCGTGCGCGTACGCGAGGTGTGCTACCAACCGGGCCGTGGTGGTCTTGCCGTTGGTGCCCGTCACGTGGATGGTTGGGTAGGTCAGCTGCGGGTCGTCCAGCAGCTCGACGACCGCGCGGATGCGATCCAGCGACGGCCCGGGCATGCTCTCGGGCTGGCGCCCGTCGAGCTCGGCTACGGCGTCCTCGAACCGCATCTATCCCAGCTCGTCGAGCTGCTCGCGGAGGCTCGCAATCTCGCGTCCGGCCTTCTGGAGCTTCAGCTCCTCGGCCTCGACGACTTCGGGCTGCGCCTTCGCCCTGAATCCCTCGCTCCCGAGCTTGCGCCGGGCCCGCTCCCCGTCCGCTTCGGCCTCGTCGAGCCGCTTCCGAAGCCTCGCGCGCTCGACGTCCAGATCGAGCAGCTCTCCTATGGGGATGAGGATGCGCTCCCCCTGGACGAACAACCGGGCGCAGCCCGTCGTGTCGGTCGACTCGGGCGCGAAGTCGATCGAGGACGAGCCGGTGAGCCGCAAGATCTCACCCCGGAGAAGCGACACGGGATGCCAGAGGGGCGGCTGCTGCCCCGCCACGACGATGCGCAGCTCGAGCGATCGCTTCGGCGGGATGCCGTGCTCGCTTCGGAAGCGCCTGACGCTCGTGACCAGCTCCTCGAAGAACGGGAACGCCGTCTGGGCCCCGTCGGCGATCTCGATCTCGTGCGCGGAGATATCGCCGGCCTCGGGCCACGCCGCCACCGAAATGGAGTCGCCGATCCCGAACCGCTGCCAAACCTCCTCCGTGACGAAGGGCATGATGGGATGCAGGAGCCGGAGGGTCCGCTCGAGGACCCAAGCGAGCACGCCGGCGGCGTCTGAGCGCTCCTCGGGACCGCGCTCGTACAGCCGCTCCTTCTCCATCTCCAGACCCCAGTCGCAGAACTCCGACCAGAAGAAGCGGTAGAGGGCCTGCGCCGCGGAGGCGAAGTCGTACTCGTCGAGCGCATCGTTGACCTCCCTCACGCAGCGCTGGTGCCTCCCCAGGATCCACCGCTCGGCCACCGTCCACCGGTCGGAGGGCGGGAGCTCCGGCTCTCCGCCCGGGAACGCGCCGAAGACCAGGCGCGCCGCGTTCCAGATCTTGTTCGCGAAGTGGCGTCCGCCCTCGATCGACTCCTCCGCGAGCGGTATGTCCTGCTGGCCCCCGGTGGCCGACCGCGCGAGTGAGAACCTCAGCGCGTCGGCGCCGTGCCGATCGATGATGTCTATCGGGTCGATCACGTTCCCGAGCGACTTGGACATCTTCCGCCCGTGGCCGTCGCGTACCAGGCCGTGGATCACGACGTCGTGGAAGGGGACGTCGTCCATCAGCGAGAGGCCGGACATGATCATCCGGGCTACCCAGGGGTAGAGGATCTCGTATCCCGTGACGAGGACCGTGTTCGGGTAGAAGCGGCGCAGGTCCTCGGTGTCCTCGGGCCAGCCGAGCGTCGAGAACGGCCAGAGTTGCGACGAGAACCACGTGTCGAGCACGTCGGGGTCCTGCTCCAGATCCCGCGAGCCGCACGCGGCGCACGCGATGGGATCGTCGAGCTCGACGGTCACGTGCCCGTCGGGGCAGTACCAGGCGGGGATCCGGTGCCCCCACCAGAGCTGCCGCGAGATGTTCCAGTCGCGCAGGTTGTCCAGCCAGGCTACGTACGGCTTCTGCCACCGCTCGGGCCAGATCCTGATGCGCCCGTCGATCACGGCCTCCTTCGCCGGGCCCTTCAGCTTCTCCACCGCCACGAACCACTGAAGGCCCGAGATCCATGGCTCGATCTCGCTGTGGCAGCGGTAGCAGTGCCCGACGGTGTGCGGGTACGGGCGCTCCTCGCGCACGAGCAGCCCGAGCTTCGACAGCTCCTCGCGAACGGCCATCCTCGCGTCGTACCGGCCCAGGCCGAAGAACTCCTCCGCCGCGTTCGCGTTGATCGTGGCGTCGGCCTCGAAGATGTTGATCAGGGGAAGGCCCGCGCGATCCGCGATCTCGAAGTCGCCCGGGTCGTGTGCAGGAGTGACCTTCACGGCTCCGGTGCCGAACTCACGATCCACAGACGCGTCCGCGACGATGGGGATGTCCCTGCCGTCGAAGGGGTGCCGGACGGTCTTGCCGACCAGGTCCAGGTAGCGCTCGTCTTCGGGGTGCACCGCGATCCCCGTGTCCCCGAGCATGGTCTCGAGGCGCGTCGTCGCGACCTCGATGCTCCCGCTGCCGTCCGAGAGCGGATAGCGGAACGTGACGAGCTCGCCCTGCACCTCCTCGTGCTCGACCTCGGAGTCCGAGAGCCCCGTCTGGTCTGTGGGGCACCAGTTCACCAGCCGCTCGCCCCGGTAGATCAGGCCCTGCCCGTACCAGCGGACGAAGGCCACGCGCACCGCTCGCGAGAGCCCCTCGTCCATCGTGAATCGCTCGCGGTCCCAGTCGCACGAGGCGCCCATCCGCTTGATCTGCTCCAGGATCTCGCCGCCGTACTGCTCCCGCCAGGCCCACACGCGATCGACGAAGGCCTCCCGGCCGAGATCTCGCCGGTCGATCCCCTCCTTGCGAAGCTCGCGTTCCACCACGACCTGCGTCGCGATCCCGGCGTGATCGGTTCCGGGCAGCCAGAGCGTCTCGTACCCGCTCATCCGGGCCCGCCGGATCAGGATGTCCTCGAGGGTGCGGCCGAGCGCGTGGCCGACGTGCAGGCGCCCCGTGACGTTCGGCGGAGGGATCACTATGCAGTAGGGCTCCCGGTCCGAGGATGCGTCGGCGTGGAAGTACCCCCGGTCGACCCACTCCCCGGCCCAGCGCGGCTCGACGGCCGCGGGGTCGTACCGCGGCGCCATCTCCGCGGCAGGCTGATCAGGCGTCATGCGCGGGAGTCTACGAAACCGCCGCGAGGGGTCTCCACGTCGAGACGCTCGGGACCGGCTCTAGCTCAGGCGGTGCGTTCCTGGCGCTCGCGCTTCTTTGGCACCTCGCGCGGCACCAGCGTGGGGTTCACGCCGGTGAGCACCACGTCGCGGTCGACCAGGCACTTCGTGACGTCCTCGCGGCTCGGCAGCTCGTACATGACCCCCAGCAGGACCTCTTCCATGATGGCCCGAAGGCCACGCGCGCCGGTGCCGCGCGTGATCGCCTGCTCCGAGATGGCGGCGAGCGCCTCCTCGGTGAACTCGAGCTCCACGCCGTCGAACTCGAAGAACTTCCTGTACTGCTTCACGAGCGCGTTCTTCGGCTTCGTGAGGATGTCCACGAGCGCCGACTCGTCGAGGTTGGTCACGTTGGTTATGACCGGCAGGCGGCCGACGAACTCGGGGATCAGCCCGTACTTCAGGAGATCCTCGGGCAGGACCTTGCCGAGGATCTCGCCCATGTCCTTCTCGTCGGACCGGCGGATGTCGGCGCCGAAGCCCACGCCCTTGTGGCCCGTCCGGTTCTCGATGAGCTTGTCGAGTCCCGCGAAGGCGCCGCCGCAGATGAAAAGAATGTTCGTCGTGTCGATCTGTATGAACTCCTGGTGCGGGTGCTTGCGCCCGCCCTGGGGCGGGACGCTCGCGGTCGTGCCCTCGAGGATCTTGAGGAGGGCCTGCTGCACGCCCTCGCCGGAGACATCGCGCGTGATCGAGGGGTTCTCGGACTTGCGCGCGATCTTGTCGACCTCGTCGATGTAGATGATGCCGGTCTCGGCCTTCTTCACGTCGTAGTCAGCGGCCTGGATCAGCTTGAGCAGGATGTTCTCGACGTCCTCGCCGACATAGCCGGCCTCGGTGAGCGCCGTCGCGTCCGCGATCGCGAACGGCACGTTCAGCATGCGTGCGAGGGTCTGGGCGAGGTAGGTCTTCCCGCAGCCCGTGGGCCCCAGGATCAAGATGTTCGACTTCTGGAGCTCGACGTCCTGGTCCTTCGCGCCGACCTGGATCCGCTTGTAGTGGTTGTACACCGCGACCGACAGGACCTTCTTCGCCTGGTCCTGGCCGACGACGTACTCGTCGAGGAACCGGTAGATCTCCGCCGGCTTCGGAAGCTCGTCGAGCTTGAGCTCCGTGGTCTCGGAGAGCTCCTCCTCGATGATCTCGTTGCAGAGGTCGATGCACTCGTCGCAGATGTACACGCCGGGGCCGGCGATCAGCTTCTTCACCTGCTTCTGGCTCTTCCCGCAGAAAGAGCACTTCAGCAGGTCCGAGTCACCGAACTTCGCCATGGCCCCGGTTCTCCCTCCGGTCCGTATCTCGGAACGTCTGAGGCCGGGCTGGAGCCCGGCCTCAGGGATATTACGCCCCGACGACCGCCGCGGTGGCAAGTTCGGGGGTGATCCCGCGGTTCGTGATGATCTCGTCGATGACCCCGTACTCCTTGGCCTCCTCGGCCGTGAGGATGTAGTCGCGGTCGGTGTCCTTGGCCACCTTCTCGAGCGGCTGGCCCGTGTGCTCGGAGATCAGCTGCTCGAGGAGCTTGCGGTAGCGCGTGATCTCCTTCGCCTGGATCTCGATGTCGACGGCCTGGCCCTGCGCACCGCCGTGCGGCTGGTGCAGCAGAACGCGCGAGTGAGGAAGCGCGTAGCGCTTGCCCTTCGCGCCGGCAAGGAGCAGCACGGCCGCAGCGCTCGCCGCCTGCCCCATCACGATCGTCGACACGTCCGGCTTGATGTACTGCATCGTGTCGTAGATCGCGAACAGCGTGGTGATGTCGCCGCCCGGCGAGTTGATGTACAGGCTGATGTCCTTGTCGGGGTCGTCCGACTCGAGGTGCAGGAGCTGCGCCATGATCAGGTTGCCCACCGTGTCGTCGATCGGCGTCCCGAGGAACACGATCCGCTCCTTGAGCAGCCGCGAGTAGATGTCGAACGAGCGCTCCCCGCGGCTCGTCTGCTCCACGACGACGGGGACGAGGTAGCTCTTCAGGTCGGTCATGATTCGGCCTCCGACGGTTCGGGCGTGGGCTCGGACTGCGTGTCCTGGCTCCCCGCGCTTGCGGTTTCGGTCTCGGTCTGGATATCGGCGCGCTCGACCAGCAGGTCGAGGGCCTTGGAACGGATGATATCCCCGGCCAGCGTCACCATCTGCCCACTTCGGTCGAGCTGTTTGGCAACGTCCTTGGCGTCGCGGCCGTAGGCCTGCGCGAGCGCGGTGACCTCGGCACCGATCTCGTCGGCCGTCACCTGCAGCTTCTCGCCGCGGGCCACGGCCTCGAGCACCAGGTCCGACTTGATCGCGCGGATGGCGTGCTCGCGCGCATCCTCCCGGAGCCGGCCCTCGTCCCAGCCCTGCGCCTCCAGCACCTGCTCCAGGGTCAGGCCGGAGCGCTCAGCACGCTCGCGCGCGTGCGACACGCGGTGCTCGGTCTCCTCCTCGATCAGGCTGTCCGGGATCTCCACGTCCACCGCCGTCGACAGGGCGTCGAGCACGCGGTCGCGCACCACCGCGCGCGCCTCGCGCTCCTTCAGCTCCCCCAGCTTCTCGCGGAGGTCGGCACGGAGCTCCTCCATGGTGTCGAACTCGCTCGCGGTCTTCGCGAAGTCGTCGTCGGCCTGGGGAAGCTTGACCGCCTTGACCTCCTTGACGAGAACCTGGAAGCTGACCTCCGTGCCGCCGTGTGGCTCGCCGAAGCGCTCGGGGAGCGTGTCGTTCAGCTTCAGGATGTCGCCGGCCTTCTTCCCGGCGAGCTCGGCGTCGAGCTTCTCGCCGAACTCCCCGGAGCCCACCGCGTAGAGGTAGTCCGTGCGGGTCGCCTCGGCGACCTCCCGGTCGTGGACGCTCGCCCTCACGTCGATCGTCACGAAGTCGCCGTCGGCTGCGGGGCGGCCTACCGGCTCCAGCTCGGCGAAGCGCTGGCGAACGCGGTCGACCCACTCGCCCACCTCCTCGTCGGAGACCTGGTTCGAGGGCTTCTGGACCTTCACGCCCTGGTAATCGGCGTCCGTGAGCTCGAGCCGGGGCCGCACCTCGACCGTCGCCGTGAAGACGAGCGGCTTGCCCTCCTCGAGCTGCTCCAAGTCGATGTCGGGGTCGGCGATCGGCGCGAGGTCCCGCTCGCGCAGGGCGTTGCGGTAGTAGACCGGGACGGCCTCCTCGATGAACTCCTGAAGAACCACGTCGCGACCGACCTGCGCGTCGATGACCTTCTTCGGGACCTTGCCCTTGCGGAAGCCCGGGACCTTCACGCTGTTGGCGATGGCCTTGTAGGCGCGGTCCAGGTCCTTGGAGAACTCTTCCTCGGGGACCTCGATCGTGAGCTTCACGGTGTGCTTGTCGGTGGACTCGACGGTGGTTTCCATGCTCCTCCAAGGGTAGCCGACCCCGGCGCGAGCGACCCCGCCCCGGCCCGCCTCCGGTAGGCTGCCCGTGATGCTCGAGCGGGAGCTCGCGTTCGCGAACGAGGTGGCCGACCGCGCGGCGGAGATCGCCATGTCCCTGTTCATGGGGGAATTCGAGGTGAGGATCAAGCCCGACGCCTCCCCCGTGACCGAGGCGGACCTCGCCATCGAGGAGATGTTCCGCGAGCGCGTGGCAGAGCGCTTCCCCCGCGACGCGGTGATCGGCGAGGAGGGTGGCGCCGGCAGGGACGCGGAGCGCGTTTGGGTGATCGACCCTATCGACGGCACGAAGAACTTCTCCGACGGCGTGCCGCTCTGGGCCACGCTGCTGGCGCTGCGGGTCGAGGGAAGGGGCGTTCTGGGGCTGATCGGAGCGCCGGCGACCGGCGACCGCTACGAGGCAGTGAGAGGTGAGGGCGCCCGCCTGAACGGCCGCCCGATCCGCGTCTCTGCGCGCGGCGAGCTGGCCGACGCGTTCATCGTCTTCTCGAGCGTGGACGGCTGGCTCGAGGGGCCGCGGCGCGAGGCCTTCGAGGGGCTCCTGCGCGAGACGAGGCGCAACCGGGGCTTCGGGGACTACTTCGGGCACATGCTGGTCGCGCGCGGGGCCGCCGACGTCATGGCCGAAGGTGGCCTAGCCATATGGGACTGGGCCGCCCCGCAGGTGATCGTGGAGGAAGCCGGAGGCAGGGTCACCACCTTCGAGGGCGCGCAGCTCTCCCACGGCTCGAGCGTCCTCACCACGAACGGCCTCCTTCACGACGAGCTCGTGCGACGTCTCACGTCCGGCTAGGGGCGATCCGACTAGGGGCGATCCGATCGCCCCATCAACCGGTAGCCCGATCGCCCGATCAACCGGCAGCACCGAAGAGTGCGGTACGCGAGGGCGCCCCACACCACCCGCGGGTCCGCGATGGGAGCGGCCCCTCGCTCGAGTCGAGGGTGCCGCCCCGCCGCGAGCAGCCGTCCCGGCCGCGGTCCTCGGCTCGCAGGCCGAGTTCGACCGGGTCGGCAGGCTCCGCGGACGCAGGCAGGCGGATCGCGTACCGCACGATCCCATCAGACCTCATCGAGGTGCGGACGGCTGCGGCCGGAGGACCCGCGGACGTATGGCCGCACGACCCCTCGCCTCCGCCACCACCAGCGACGTACCATCCGGGCCCGTGGCCGGTGACTCGAAGTCAGCTCGGAGCGTGCGGACCGAGGCCAAGCGCGATCGCATCGTGGAGTGCGCGATGCGGCGCTTCGCCGAGGACGGCTACCAGGGCGCGCGCGTCGAGGACGTCGCCACCGAGCTCGGCATAGCGAAGGGCTCGATCTTCCAGCACTTCGGCTCGAAGGCGGGCCTCTTCTTCGAGGCCTACAAGACGGCCGCGCTCTCCCAGCCGGCGTGGCTCGAAGCCCCGCGGGAGGTCCTCGAGGCAGGCTTCTTCGCCACACTGACCTACTGGTTGGAGCGCGCCGAGCACCTGATCGGCGAAGACTGGGTCCCCTACCGCGTTCTGCTGATCGGGAACTACGGAACCGACCTCAGGCTCAAGAAGGACATCAACAGGTTCCTGGTCTCCGAGGACCCCTACGGCACTCTCGAGTTCCTCGAGTTCGGCCTGGAGCGCGGCGAGGTCCGTGCCGACATCGACCTCGAGCTCGTGGTCTCCATGGTGGACTGGCTGGCCGAGCGGTTCCAGGACGCGCTCGTCACCGAGGAGCTGGACCCGGGTCTGTTCCACCGGCACAAGGACCGGGCCGAGCGCCGGCGCGCGCGCATCGAGCAGTTCGTCGAGATCCTCCGCCGGGCTATCAAGGTGACCCCCTCGGTGAGCCATATGAACCGCATCCCCTTGCCCGGCCAGCGCCTGGCCGCGTACGGGATCACCTCGCCGAAGGGGAAGAACGGCTCGGGCACCTGAAGGGTTATCTCGCGCGCGTCGAAGTCGGTCCAGGCGGAAAGGTGCGGCTTCTGCCGGTAGCGGAGGGGCTTGACGATCACGCGGTAGCCGGCCGCGTCGGGCAGGCCCGTCAGCATCCGCTTCACGCCGTCGGCGGGAAGGTCGGGCATCTCGGACCGGACGCGCATGCACCCACGCTACCCCAGCCACCCGCTCGTTCGGCCCATCCCTCGCGGGCTCGCTACAGTCCTTGCGATGGAACGGGGATTCGGCCACGGGGTCCGCCAGACAGTGCCGCTCGGCATCGCGGTGCTCGGTTTCGGAGTCTCGTTCGGCGTGCTCGCCAGGACGGCCGGGTTCGGGGCCGTCGCGCCGATCGTCATGTCGGCCACCACGTTCGCCGGCTCTGCCCAGTTCGCCGCGGTCTCGGTGGTAGCCGCGGGCGGCTCGGTAGCGGCCGCGGTGGTCGCGGCCGTGCTCCTCAACGCGCGGTACGGCCCTATCGGGGTGTCGGTGGCTCCTCACATCGAGGGAGGCATCTGGTCGCGCTTCCTCCACGCGCAGCTCGTCGTGGACGAGTCGTGGGCGATCGCCTCGGAGGGCGACGGGCGGTTCAACCCTAGGGTGCTCGCCGGCGCGGGCCTCACCATCTACGTGGCCTGGAACGTCGGCACGGTCCTGGGGACCCTCTTCGGAAGCGTCCTCGGCGATCCTGCGAGGATCGGCCTCGACGCGGCCTTCCCGGCGCTCTTCGTGGCCCTGCTGGCGCCCCAGCTGAGGGGTCCCCGGCCGAAGCGGGCCGCGATCGCGGGCGCCGCGATCGCGCTTGCGCTCACCCCTGTGGCGCCGGCCGGCGTGCCGATCATCGCGGCGGCGGCCGCGTGTCTCGTGGGATGGCGCCGATGACACATGCCTGGACGGTCGTGACCCTGGTGGGTGCGGCGACGATCGCCATCAAGGCGGCCGGGCCGGTCCTGCTGGGCGGACGCCCGCTCCCCCAGCGCCTGAGCGGCCTGATCGCGCTACTCGCCCCTGCGCTGCTTGCCGCGCTCGTTGCGATCAACACCTTCGGGAGCGGCAGGCACCTGGTGATCGACGCGCGACTGGCGGGCGTTGCCGTCGGCGCTGCCGCGGCGTGGAGGAGGGCGCCCGCCCTGCTGGTCGTCGTCCTGGCGGCGGCGGTCACAGCCGGGGTCCGCGCACTGGGGTAGGCTGCGCGTTCGTGACCCGCTTCCGCGATCTCGGCCTGGCCGTCGGCGAGCTGGCTCCGGGACCTCGCAACGCGATCAGCGACGTGGCCGGCGTCAAGGTTGGCGCGACCACGCTCATCTCCGGCGAGGGTCCGCTGATCCGCGGACAAGGTCCGGTGCGGACGGGCGTCACGGTCGTCGTGCCCCACGAAGACATCGGCTCGTCGCCGGTGTTCGCCGGCTGCCACCGGTTGAACGGCAACGGCGAGCTCACCGGCCTCGAGTGGGTGCGCGAGTCCGGCCAGCTCACGACCCCGGTCGCGATCACGAACACGCACTCGGTCGGAACGGTGCGCGACGCCCTGGTCGCATCCGAGATGGCGGAGCGGAGCGACGCCGGCTCCTACTGGAGCCTGCCGGTCGTCGGAGAGACCTGGGACGGCGCCCTCAACGACATCAATGGTTTCCACGTGAGGCCGGAGCACGTGTTCGCGGCGCTCTCGAAAGCGTCGCCCGACGTCCCGGAGGGCAACGTCGGGGGCGGAACCGGCATGATCTGCCACGAGTTCAAGGGCGGCACCGGCACGGCCTCGCGGGTCGTGCCGGAGGGCTGGACGGTCGGAGCCCTCGTCCAGGCGAACCACGGCCGTCGCTCCCGCCTCAGCGTCGCCGGCGTGCCCGTCGGGCGGGAGCTCGGCCTCGACGTCGTGCCCTCGCCGTTCGAGGAGCCGCACGACGCCGGTGCCGGCTCGATCATCGTCGTGCTCGCGACCGACGCCCCGCTGCTCCCTCATCAGTGTGAGCGCCTCGCCCAGCGGGCCGGCCTGGGCATCGCAAGGGCCGGTGGAGCCGGCGAGCACTCGAGCGGTGACCTGTTCCTCGCGTTCTCGACGGCCAACCGGGGGCGGCTCGCGAGCTACAAGGACCTGGGCCCGGCGACGCCGGTCGAAGTGACGATGCTCCCCGACGCTTCGATCAGCGAGCTCTTCTGGGCCGCGATCGAGTCGGTGGAGGAAGCGATCCTGAACGCCCTCGTCGCCGCCGAGACGATGGTCGGGCACTCCGGGATCACAGCTCACGCGCTCCCGCACGATGCGCTCGTAGACGTGATGCGCAGGTACGGGCGGGCCTGACCCCGCGCGGGTGAGGGAAGGTCCTCCCCCGGGTGCCTCCCCCGGGCCGTCCCCACATTCCCTACTTCCGGTCCCGAACATCCGGGCACGCGAGCCCGATGGGAAGGGTGTCCACGATAAGGGCGAACCCGTCGCGAGGCGGGGGCGCAAAGCCAGGGGTCTCGAAGAGACGGCCCAGCTACCGAAGGGAGGATCGACCATGTCGATCGGGAAGTTGACGCGGGTCGGAACCCGCGTGCTGTTCGCAGCCGCTCTGGTGGTCGGCGCGGGTACCAGGATGCCCGCCATGGCCTCGACGCACGGACGGGCCACCTCGACGCCCGAGTGTCACGGCGTGCCGGCCACGATCGTCGGGACCGCCGGTGCCGACGTGATCCACGGGACCCCGGGCGACGACGTGATCGTCGGGCTCGGCGGCGCCGACGAGATCTTCGGCGGCGGCGGCAACGACCTCGTGTGCGGCGGCCCGGGCGCCGACGACATCGTGGGAGGCTCCGGCGCTGACGAGGAGTTCGGTCAGGGCGGCGCCGACACCCTCGAAGGTGACGGCGGCAGCGACAGCCTGATCGGTGGGTCCGGCAACGACACCGAGACGGGGGGCGACGGCCAGGACACGCTGGAAGGCGACGACGGCCAGGACACGCTCTCGGGCGGTGCCGAGGACGACACGCTCTCGGGCGGTGCCAGCGACGACCTCCTTAACGGAGGCGGCGGCAGCGATGAGCTGAACGGCGACGGTGGCAGCGATGAGCTGAACGGCGACGGTGGGGACGACGTGCTCTCCGGCGGCTCCGGCGACGACGTCGAGGACGGCGGTTCGGGAACCGACTCGGAGGACTGCCAGTCCGGCGACACCTGCCTGGACAGCTGACAAGAGGTCCGATCCCCCTCCCCCCGGGGGGTTCGTCAACAGGGGCGGCGCCGCAGGCGCCGCCCCTGTTCATTCCCCCGGTCCCCCCACCGGGGGGACCTTTGCCCCTGCCTCCGCCCCTCCCCGTGAGGGAGACATAGCCGAAGCCGCGGGGCTCAGAAGAGAGGAGGCGGCCGTGGAACTCACGCTCTCCGTCATCAAGGCCGACACGGGAGGGTTCGTCGGCCACACCGAGGTCCATCCCGAGATGCTCGAGGTCGCGAGGGAGAAGGCCTCGATAGCCGTCGAGACCGGGCTGGTGATCGACGCGCACGTGAACCGGGTGGGCGACGACCTCGCGCTGATTCTCACCCACGAGGGCCAGCCGAACGAGCCCGACATCCACGCGTTCGCGTGGGACGTCTTCCAGGCCACCACGGAGGTGGCGAAGCGGCTCGGCATGTACGGAGCGGGGCAGGACCTGCTTTCCGACGCGTTCAGCGGGAACCTCCGCGGCCTCGGGCCCGGGTACGCCGAGGTGCGCTTCCGCGAGCGGCCGAGCGAGCCGGTCATCGTCTTCCTGGCGGACAAGACCGAGCCGGGAGCCTTCAACTACCCCCTCGTGCGGATGTTCGCCGATCCCTTCTGCACGGCCGGGCTCGTGCTCGACCCGGCGCTTCAGGACGGGTTCGAGTTCGAGGTGCTGGACCTGCACGAGGACCAGGCGATCCGGCTCAGCACTCCTGAGGACTACTACCCGCTCATCATGCTGGTCGGGGCGCCGCACCGGTTCGTGATCCGAAGCGTGACCTCGCGCGCCAAGGCTGAGCCCGCGGCGGCCAGCTCGACGCAGCGGCTGTCCCTCGCGGCGGGGCGGTACATCGGCAAGGACGACCCGGTGCTCGTGGTCCGCGCGCAGAACGGGCTGCCCGCCGTCGGAGAGGTCTTGGAGCCTTTCGCGTATCCACACCTCGTGGGCGGCTGGATGCGCGGGTCGCACTTCGGCCCGCTGATGCCCACTTCGGTCCCGGACGCCACTCCGGCCCGCTTCGACGGGCCGCCCAGGATCATCGCGCTCGGCTTCCAGGTGACGGGCGGGAGGCTGATCGGGCCTCGGGACATGTTCGCGGACGTGAGCTTCGACCGGGCAAGGCAGATCGCGCTCGAGATGGCGGACCACCTGCGTCACATGGGCCCGTTCGAGCCGCACCGGGCCGGCCTGGACGAGCTCGAGTACACGACGATGCCCGAGCTGATGAAGCGCCTCCAGCCGCGCTGGCACCCGGCCGGGGGAACGAAGGAGGTGGCGACGTGAACTGTCCGGCATGCGGATGCAACGTCGAGCTTCCCGACGGCGAAGACGATCTGGTGGAGTGCCCGTGCTGCGCCACCGTCTGGCTGGCGGACGGGGGCGGGCTCGACCGGATCCTGGTGGGTCCCGAAGGGTAGGCGGAGCGAGAGGTCGTCGGGGCGGGCGGATTCGAACCGCCGGCCTCCTGCTCCCAAAGCAGGTGCGCTACCAGGCTGCGCTACGCCCCGCGGACCTGGATGGTATCGCCCCTCGCCGGTCCGTTCCGCCTAGGGCGCCCGGCGGTTGCGCTCCTCCCCCCGGTCCGAGGTAGCCTCGAGCACGTGAGGATCCGCGGGCGGGACGCGTTCGGAGGCCTGGCGCTGGTGGCGCTCGTGTTCGCGCTCGTGCTCGCACCGGTCCTGCTGGTACTCACGGTCCGCGCGCCGACGGGACACGTGATCTCGGGGAGGTTCTCCGCGGCTTCGTGCCCCAGCTCCACCGACCTCCGCTGCTACGGCGCGGTCGTCACCAACGCCGGAGATGCCCCGACCGCCGTCCGCTGCACGCTCGTCCCGCAGGGCGGCCCTCCGGCAACCTTCTTCAACGACACCGACCGGTACGAGAGCGGGGGAACCCTGGGGCCCGGAACCTCGATCACGCTCCTGATCAAGCTGGAGCCCTCGGCCCGAAGCTCGCCCGCCCTTCCGAAGCTCTCCTGCGAGCCGGCCTAGCGGCGGCGCCTCTCGCGGGATCGTCGTGGCGCCCGCCCCGCGCGAGGAGCACCGAGCAGCCGTCAGTCGTCCTTGGCCCCCTGGGCGATCCAGGTGACGATCACCTGGATGACCTCGTCGGGAAGAGGCGGCACCGACGGCGGCATCTGCATACCCACGCTGAGGAGATGGTCGAGCAGCTCGCTCTGCTCCGGCTTCCCGGGGACAACGACGCCCTCCTTGGCCATGAGGTGGTCGTACGAGTCCAGCATCAGGTTCCCCGGAGGAGGCGACGAAGTCGGCCGCACGACGTGAGGCCCGCCGTGGCGAAGGAAGATCGGGAGCACGTCGCCCGCGAAGCTCACGGGCCGGTCGAGCGGCTCGGGCATCTCGCGCATCTCCATCATCGCGCCGATCCGCGCGACGGGGCTCCTGGTGAACTTCTTCGTCTGCGGGGGAGCGAGCAGGTTCCCGTGGGTGTGCGGCGAGCGCGCGACCACCGCGATGAGCCCGCCGCCGATGAACCCCAGGGCGGTCTGGGCCCCGTAGGGGACGGCGCGGGTGAGGAACTGGCGCCGCGTCGCGCCGTCGGGCTCGGCCGCGTCCCGCTCCTCGCGCAACCCGGCTCGCACCACGGCCAGGACTCGCAGGCCGACCACGAAGTACAGGGTCCACACGAGCCCGATGACCCCGGCCAGCACCCACAGGTTCAGCCAGGGGATCCGGATGCCGGCGTGCGACTCGTAGAGCTGCCCGTCACCGACCACGGTGAACTCTCCGCTCGCATCCGCCATCGCGTAGGTCTGGTCGCCGGGGAAGATGGCGTCGACGTCGCTGTCGCCCCCGGTCCTCATCTCGTCGGTGATCGTGGCGACGCCGTCCTTGTCGGTGACCGCAGTTCCGATCACCATGTGGCCGTTGGTCTCCGCGCCCCAGAACGCCGGCCGTTCGAACGTGATCGTCGCGCCCGGGATCGGGTTCCCGTGCTCGTCCGTCAGCAGCGCTCGGATCGTGACGGTCGTTCCCAGCTGGATCTGCTTGGGGATCTGCACCTCCAGGTTGGCCGGGCGGTCGCCCGTGGGCATCTGGCCCGAGGAGGACGTGGGCGCCGGCTCCTGCATGTCGCCGTGCGCCCAAGCGGCGCGACCCGATCCCAGCAGGGTCGCCAGCACCAGGAGGACGAGCGCGACGGCGCGCCGCACCGGCCTCACGGCGTCACCACCTGCCTCGCGGGCTCCAGCGCGATCCGTGAGACCTCGGGCTCGGCCTCGTGCTCCCGGATCTCCCACATCGCCATCACGGGAAGGAACCGCGTGAACAGGGTGATCAGCAGCGCGAAGAAGGCCAGCGCCCCAAGCGATATCGCGAGCTCGACCCAGCTCGGGAAGTACCTGGCCGGGTTCGCGTAGGGCATCTGCGGCACCTTGAGGCTGGCGACCACGATGACGTAGCGCTCCATCCACATCGCGACGTCCACGAGCGCCGCGGCCGCCACGACCCAGTGGAGGCGGCGCGTGCGGCGGATCGTGATGAGAAGGATCGGCACGAGCAGCCCCGCCACCACGTAGAACCAGTAGAGCGGGGCGAAGCTCCCCGTGAAGATCTGCCCCAGGTAGACGGGCTCATTGCCCTCGAGCTTGTACCCCGCGGTGAGGAACTCGGAGATGTTGAAGTAGAGCATCACCAAGGCGAGGGACACGAGAAGGTATCCGAGGTTCACGAAGTGCCGTTCGGTGATGAAGCGCTCCAAGTGGTAGATACGGCGGAGCACCGCCATCACGACGATCAGGGTGGCGATGCCCGAGAAGATCGCCCCGCCCACGAAGTAGATGCCGAAGATCGCCGTGTTCCATCCGGTCCTAAGCGTCATCGCGAAGATCCACGACACGACCGTGTGCACGCTCACCGCGACCGGGATGATCACGATCATCATGAGGCCGATGGCGGAGGCGAGGCTGCGGCGCTGCTCCGGCGTGTTCCTCCATCCCGCCGAGAAGACGCGGTAGAAGTGCTCGCGCCGGCGGGAGACGACGCCGGCGAGCCGGTCGCGGCAGATCGCGAGGTCCGGGATCATGGGCAGGTACAGGTAGGTGACGCTGCCGACGAAGTAGGTCGCGATCGCGAAGAAGTCCCACATGATCGGCGACGGCCATCGTCCGAACCGCAGCACGTTCAGCATGCGATCGGGGCGACCGAGGTCGAAGATCGGGAAGAGCGCACCCACCGAGAGCGCGACCACCGTGATGAACTCCGCCATCCGCGTGATCGGCGTCCGCCAGCCCGCGTGGCTCACGCGAAGGATCGCCGAGATCAGGGTTCCCGCGTGGCTGATGCCGATGAAGAAGACGAAGTTCGTGATGTACAGGCCCCACATCACCTTGTTGATCGTCGGAGCCATCCCGGTCACCGCGAGCCCCCGGTGGAGCTGGACCGAGTACGCGTAGAGCCCGAAGCCGATCACGATCAGAAGGAACGCGACGAGCCAGCGGAACCTCGAGCTCGAGCGTGCGAGCGGCGCGAGGGTGACGTCCTCGACCTCCGCGACGGCGTCCCCGATCTCTGCGGCGCTCATGAAGCGGTACCTCCTTCCCCGGCCGGAAGGGAGGCCAGGTAGGACTGGATGTCACGCCAGGGCCACTCCAGGCGGTCCTTCATGAGGACCGGGGCGTCCGTCTCCATGTAGCCGTTGTCCATCGCGCCGTCGTCGAGGCCGGCGGATTCGCCGTGGCCGGGTATGTAGTAGACGCGCGGCTCGGTCCCGAGCTCCTCCTTGTACCGCTGGACCCCGTCCTGCTCAAGCAGATCCCGCATCTCCACCATCCGGGCGCCGTTCGTGGCGATCCCCTCCTCCAGGTCGCCCATGTAGATCGCGTGGCGCGGACAGACCTCGACGCAGGCCGGGAGCCCGCCCGCCGAGGTCTTGTCGGTGCAGAAGTCGCACTTCATCACGGTCCCCTCGATCGCGGGGAGCTGGGTCACGACGTCGTATGGAGCGGACTCGGCGTCCGGCACCTGGACCGGCTTGCCCCAGTTGAAGAAGCGCCGATCGTACGGACAGGCAGCCATGCAGAGGCGGCAGCCGATGCACCGCTGCTGGTCGATCCTCACCACGCCCTCGGGGCTGTGGAACGTCGCGCCCACCGGGCACACGTTCACGCACGGGGCGTTCTGGCACTGCATGCACGGTGCGGGAAGGAAGTGGCTGCCGCCCGCCGGCAGGTGACCGGCGACGGGCTCGTACACCTCGATCCACTGCTGCCCATCGGGGACGAAACGCGACCAGTTGCAGGCCTGTGTGCACTGTGGCGGCACGCCGAGGCCCGCACACCCGTCGCAAGCCCGGAGGTCTATGACCATCGCCCACCGGCGGACCCGCGCGCTCTCGGGCGGCCCCTGGATCCCCTCCTGCTCGTCGCCGTGCGCGAGCGCCGTGTCGGACAGGAGACCGGCCCCGGCCGCTCCGGCCGCTGCGACACCGATGCCTTTCAGCATGTCCCGCCTGGTGAGTTCCATGGGAGGGACTATCGGGCGCCCGCATGTAGCGTCGTAGGGCCGGGGGCCCCGTCCCGCATGAGTCCGAGGTCCTGTTCTCACGACGCCGCCAGGAACGGTCGGATCGCGGACGACGTGCCCGTCCCGAGCATCCCGAACTTCCAGGTCGCGGCGCCGTCGCGAAAGTCCATCCGGCACAACATCGACGGGCCCTGTGAAGGCCGCGTGAAGGTTCTGCGCGTTCTCGATGATCGGTGGGGGCCGGGCCCGGGTACGCCGCGCCGGAGAGGTGCCCCCGTCCGTCGCGCCCTACAGCCGGAAGGAGCCCTCGCCCACGATCCGCACACCGCCGCCGACGCGCACTACCCACGAGCCGGCTTCGGCGCGGACGTCGACGTGCAGGAAGCTCGGCCGCCCGACCATCTCGCCCTGCGCTACGACGACCCGCCCCGGCAGCCCGACCAGGCCGCGCGCGGCCAGATACGCCCCGAGCGGCCCGGCGGCCGAGCCTGACGCCGGGTCCTCGCCTATCCCGAAGTACGAGTCGAACATGCGGGCCATCACGTCACCGTCGCCGCGAACGGCGAACAGGTAGAGACACTCGCCGCCCGAGCGCTCCGCCGCCTCCTTGCACGCCTGCCCGTTCCGTTCCGCCCGGCGGAGCGACGACTCGTCGCGGATCGGTACGAGCAGGGGCCCGAGCCCAGTGGAGACCACCTGAGCGGGCAGCTCGGGGTGCAGATCCTCGAGTGCGAGCCCGGCAGCGCGAGCCAGCAGCTCCCGATCCTCGAACTCCTCGCGGAACTCCGGCGGGAGCTGTCGCATCCACGCGAATCCCGCGTCCTCGTCCACCTCGACGGGAACGTCGCCCGCCACGGTGGTCTGCACGGCGGGCGAGGTCACGCGTCCCTCGCTCACCATCGCGTACGCGGTCCCCAGGGTCGGATGGCCGGCGAAGGGCAGCTCCTCGATGGGGGTGAAGATGCGCATCGAGTAGCGATCGACGCCCGCCTGAGTCACGAAGGTGGTCTCGCTGAATCCGATCTCCTGGGCGAGCGTCTGCATCTGCTCGGAGGCAAGGTCGCCTGGAGGCTCCGGGACCACGCACAGCTGGTTCCCCGCGAAGGGCCTCTCGGTGAACACGTCGACGAGCCGGAACTTGACCTCCATGCCGGCGGCAGTGTATCGACCGCCGCTATGCTGGGCGCGCGCGGGTGTATCTCAATGGCAGAGATCCAGCCTTCCAAGCTGGCTATGCGGGTTCGATTCCCGTCACCCGCTCGGGCGATACGCTTCCTCCGGCGCCGGTAGCTCAGCCCGGACAGAGCGGCGGACTTCTAATCCGCGGGTCGCTGGTTCGAATCCAGCCCGGCGCGCCGTCCCTGAAACCTTTGAGCACAGACGAAGCTGGCTGAAGCCGGTGGGGGATGACCTCAACCGCCGAGCTCAAGCGGGCGGATGGTGCCGCGCGAGGAACACGTCGAGCAGAGCGTTGACCTGGGTCGGGATGCGGCACTGCGGCTCGTGCCCGGACCCGGGTAGGATGATCAGATCCCCACCCGACAGCCGCGCGAGCTCGCGACCCGCCTCGACCGAGGAGATCGCGTCCTCATCGCCGTGGATGACGAGCGTCGGAACCTGGATCGCCGCCGCCGCCTCCCTGGCGATCTCTTCGGACACACCGATGGCATCGATGGTCGCCGCGATGACCTCGGGCCAAGTCTCGAGGCCCATCGAGACGAAGTGCGCGATCTCTTCGTCGGAGTCCGGCTCCGTAAAGCACCGGGAGAAGAAGAACTCGCAGAACGCCGGCCAGTTCTCGTGCCAGAACCGGCGGTTCCACATCATCCAGCCCTCGTGACCGGTGGGTTGCTCGTCGAACCGCGGCTCTGCCTCGGCGTACCCGGGAGGCAGTGGAGCGAGTGGGAGGTCGGTCGCGATGTAGACGGATGCCCCGACCCGCTCGGGGAAGTGATACGCCAGCAGGAGCTGCCACGAGGCACCCATCGAGGCCGACATCACGGCTGCCTGCTCGATCTCGGCGGCGTTCATCACGTTGACCGCATCGGTGACGAACTCCTCGTCTGCGTAGTACGCAGGATCGGTGGGTCGATCCGACGCACCGTTCCCGAGCCCGTCGAACGTGAGCACGGTGTATCGCTCGGCGAGGTGCGGGACCTGCTTGCGCCAGAAGTCGGTATGGACGATCGACCACGTCGGCAGGAGAAGGATCGCCCGCTCGCCCGAGCCGAAGACCTGGAAGCGCACCGCCGCACCGTCGCGCTCGATCTCTCCGGATCGCGTGGCCGGCAACCCCCTCAGCATTCCCGCGACTCTAGGCCCTGGGCAGCTTCGGCGCAGCCCCTGACTGGCTCACCCGAGCCCGAGCGTCGCGTGCAGGCGTAGATGGTCCGAGACCGCGCAGGCGCCCACACTGAAGGGACGAGTCCGCGCCAGGGCCCGGCGATCCGCGCGTTGGCCGGCCGGTCCGAGGGCCGTGCCTGGGCCACCCCCATCTCCACGCCGTGCTCAAGGCCCGGAGCGCCGGGGCCGACCTGGAAGGGGATGCCTCGCCGCCGTGCCTCCGCGCTCCTCGTCCTGGTGCTCGCCGCCGCCTCTCTCGCGGGGATGCCCGAGCAGGCTTCGGCGGCGACCAAGGACACCCTCCCGGGGATCGACGTCTCGCACTGGCAGGGCAAGATCGACTGGACCAAGGTGGCCGCGGACGGCGTCACCTTCGCGATCGTGAAGGCCACGGAGGGCCGCAACTACGTCGACCCGATGTACGCGACGAACGCCGCCGGAGCGACCGCGAACGGGATCGCGGTCGGCGCGTACCACTTCGCCTCGCCGGGCCCCCAGCAGGGCGACGCCACCGCCGA
>JACQDK010000026.1 GCA_016201135.1 Actinomycetota bacterium | reverse complement strand
GCAGGTAGCCATGGCTCGCCACGATCTCCGCGCCGTCGAGCCCGGCTTCGCGCATCCGGCGGGCGCCGGAGCCGTACCCGGCCACGATCTCGCGCAGCAGGTCGACCGGGAGCGCGCGCGGCATCACGTGGAACCGCTCGGTCGGCACCGCGGAGGGCGCCACGGCGACCGGCGCGGAGCCGTCCTGCGACTCCATGATCTCCCTGCCCGGGTGGAACAGCTGCCCGAACATCGCGCACCCGTGGCGGTGCAACGAGTCGGCCAGCCGCCGGTAGCCGGGGATGCACGAGTCGTCGGAGACCATGAGCACGTGGTGCGTGTACAGCGCCGACTCGTGGACACCGGCCGCCTGCACCACCACGAGCCCGACGCCCCCGGCAGCTCGCGCCTCGTGGTAGGCGAGCAGCCGATCCCCGATGCGGCCGTCCTCGCCCATCACGGTGTCGTGACCGGACGAGAAGATCCGGTTCTTCAGCGTGACCCCGCCGATCCGAAGGGGTGTGAAGAGGTGTGGGAACGCGGGGCCTGAGGTCACCGGCTGATGCTAGCCCGAGTTGCGCCGTTCTCGTATGCCTGACAAGGGTTCCGGGCCCGCCGTTCCGGGGCGGGCGCGGTGGCCCGACCTCGCTAGCGGACCCCGGCGGTGAAGGTCACGGGCCCGGCGTGCGCGAACGTGAGCGTCACCTCGAGCGTGTCGCCGATCGAGAGCGTCTTCTTCAGGCCCGTGAGCGTGAGCCAGTACCGGCCCCCGTCGAAGGAGACCTGGGAGCCCGCCGGCAGGGGGAGCGAGCCGACGGCCTTCGACCCGTCCTTCAGGAGGGCACGCGCGGCCAGAGCCGACGAGGCTCCGGTTAGGGTGTCGTCGGCCGAGCCGTGGTTCGACAGGATGAAGAAGACGCTCGCCTGCCTGCCGGCCGACGATGCCCACGTGCCCTCGACCAGGATCGGTGCCGCGGTCGCTCCTGCGCTGCTGCTCGGGGTTCCGGGGGCCGGCGAGCGCGAGCAGCCGGCGAGCGCGAGCGCGATGGCAAGGACGAGCGCCGCCGACCGAAGGTGTCTCGTCACGATGCCTCCTCCTTCGCTCTCGCTCTCGACGAGCCTACTCGGATGGCGCCTGGAACGCCGACGTTCGACCAGGCCCGGGACGTGCGGGAACCGGGGACGGATCCGGCTGCGGAAATCCCACGGTCGCAGGTCGCAGGCTATAGGTTTGCCCGGGCGGTCGCCGGACCGGCCGTGGGGGGGATCTGCCATGGAGCTGCTGGCCCAGTCGACTACAACGAGTGGAGGGATCTCGGGTGGGGCTCTCCTCGTCATCTTCGCGCTGTTCGGCGTGTACATCGCGGCGTTCTGGATGATCTTCACCAAGGCCGGGGAGCCCGGCTGGGCGGCAATCGTCCCGATCTACAACACGATCGTTCTGCTCAAGATCGTGGGCCGCCCGTCATGGTGGATCTTCCTCATGTTCATCCCTTTCGTGAACTTGGTGTTCCTCATCATCGCCTACAACGACCTGTCCAAGAGCTTCGGCAAGGACCCGGGATTCACCGTCGGGTTGATCCTGCTGCCGTTCATCTTCTTCCCGATCCTGGGATTCGGGAGTGCGAGGTATCTCGGTCCTGCCGCGCAGGCGCCTGCCGGCGTTGGGGTCATGGCACCGCCTCCACCTCCGCCGCCCCCGATGCCCTGACCTAGACGTTCATGCGCTTCGGCCGGTGCACCAGCGGGTCGGTGGCCGGGCTGAAGCGATGCGCGTTCTGCTCCCAGTCCAGGCGGCGACGGTACGCGGAGGGCGCGAGTCCCGTGTGCCGGCGGAACGTCGTCGCGAAGTGCGAGAGGCTGTTGAAGCCCACCCGCGAGCAGATCTCCGTGATCGAGAGCTCGGTGTCGCGCAGCAGCTCGACCGCGCGCTGGATCCGCAGGCCGATCAGGTAGCGGTACGGCGGCATGCCCACGTAGGCCGTGAACTGCCGGGAGAAGTAGTAGGGGCTGAGGGCCGCCTCGCGCGCGATCGCTCGCAGATCGACGTCGCGGTCCAGGTTCTGCTGCAAGTACGCCTGCACCTGGCCGATCTTGCGTCGCAGGTGCGGGCTCGGCAGGTCGCTCTCAGGCACCGGAAGCCCCTCTCACGCGGTTCCCCATGGAGGGTACGCGCGGGGGCGCCGAGCGGTTTGCGGCATCGCGCCGGACCTCAGACCATCTTCTCGGGGCGGACGGCCTCGTCGTACTCCTCCCCGGTGAGGTAACCCAGCGCGAGGGTTGCCTCCTTCAGGGTCGTGCGCTCGTGGTGCGCCTTCTTCGCGATCTCCGCGGCCTTGTCGTACCCGATCTTCGGGCTGAGGGCAGTGACGAGCATGAGCGAACGCCCGACGAGATCCTCGATGCGCTCGCGATCGGGCTCGAGCGTCTCCACGCAGAACTCGCGGAAGGTGCGGCACACGTCGGCCAGGAGCCGGGTGGAATGCAGCAGGTTCCGGATCATCACAGGCTTGAAGACGTTCAGCTCGAAGTTGCCCTGAGACCCGGCGAACTTGACCGCGGTGTCGTTGCCGAACACCTGGACGGCGACCATCGTCATCGCCTCGGACTGGGTCGGGTTCACCTTGCCCGGCATGATCGAGGATCCGGGCTCGTTCTCGGGAAGCTGAAGCTCGCCCAGGCCCGACCTGGGCCCTGACCCCAGCCAGCGCACGTCGTTCGCGATCTTCATCAGCGACGCGGCGAGCGTGGCTAGCGCGCCGGACGCGAACACGACCGCGTCGTGCGCGGCGAGCGCGGCGAACTTGTTCGGCGCCGAGACGAAGGGAAGTCCGGTGAGCTCCGCGATCTTGGCGGCGCAGGCCTCTGCGAACCCTGGCGGCGCGTTCAGGCCGGTGCCGACGGCCGTGCCTCCGATCGCGAGCTCGTACAGCCCCGGGAGGGCCTGCTCGATCCGCTCGATCCCGGCGTCGAGCTGGGCGACGTACCCGCCGAACTCCTGGCCGAGCGTGAGGGGCACCGCGTCCTGAAGGTGCGTGCGCCCGATCTTCACGATCCCCTCGAACTCGTGTGCGCGACGGTCGAGCGCGCCCCGCAGCTCGCGCAGCGACGGGAGCAGCCGTTCCACGATCATCTGCGCGGCGGCGACGTGCATCGCGGTAGGGAACGTGTCGTTCGAGGACTGCGACATGTTCACGTGATCGTTGGGGTGCACGGGCTTCTTCGACCCGAGCTCCCCCCCGGCCATCTCGATGGCGCGGTTGGAGATGACCTCGTTCGCGTTCATGTTGCTCTGGGTCCCCGAGCCCGTCTGCCAGACGAAGAGCGGGAAGTGCTCGTCGAGCTTGCCCTCGATCACCTCGTCGGCAGCGGCGACGATCAGGTCGCCGAGCGCCGGGTCCAAGTGCCCGCCCTGCATGTTCGCGAGGGCGGCGGCCTTCTTCAGGAACCCCATCGCGCGGACGACCTCGGTCGGCATGCGGTCGGCCTCCGGCCATCCGATCGCGAAGTGGTGGAGCGAGCGCTCGGTCTGGGCGCCCCAGTAGCGCGTGGCATCCACCTGGATCTCGCCCATCGAGTCGGATTCGGTGCGGTGATCGCTCATCTCGAACCTCCGGGTGATCTCCCCCACAGTCTCCCAGAGGCGGGCGGCAGAGGTACGCTGCCAGGGTAGCCGGGGTTGCGGGAGGGCTCTTCATGTCGTCGTTCGATGTCGGGATCGTGGGCGCGGGCGTGCATGGGGCGTCCGCCGCCTACCACCTGGCTTCGCGCGGCGTGCGGGTGGCGATCTTCGAGCACACCACGCCGGCCGGCGGCCCGACCGGCCGCTCGAGCGCGATCTGCCGCGCCTACTACACCAACCCGTTCCTCGCGGCCGCGGCCCGGGACTCGATCGCCATGCTCCGGAGCTTCCCGGAGCTGACCGGGCGCGACGCCGGCTTCCGCCAGACAGGGTTCTTCTTCCTGCACCCGCCCGAGGACGCCGAGCAGGTGCGAGCGTCCGTGGCCACTCTGAACGCGGCCGGCATCGAGGTGGAGCTGCTCTCGGTTGGGGAGGTCGCCGGGCGAGAACCCGGGTTCGACCTGGAGGGAGTGGGGATCGCCGCCTACGAGGTGGGAGCCGGCTACGCCGATCCGCACGCGACCACCGAGGGGTTGTTCGCCCGGGCCGTGGAGCTCGGAGCCGAGGCGCGTCTCGGCCGCGCCGTGACCTCGATCGAGCCGGATCCGACCGGCGGGGGCTCGATCGTGACGGTCGACGGCACGCGGACGGCGTGCGGGCGAGTGCTGATAGCGGCCGGTCCCTGGACCCGGCCGCTCGCCCTTCAGGTGGGGGCCGACCTTCCCCTCACTGTCGAGAGGCACATCGTGGCGACCTTCCGGTGGGGCGCGGCAGATCCCGTGCCCGCGCACGGAGACCTGATCGGCGGCTACTACTTCCGGCCCGAGGGCGAGCACCTGTTCCTGGCCGGACACGTGCACCCGGCCCCGCGGGCCGATCCCGACGGGTACGCGGACGACGTGGAGTCCGACGAGATCGAGGGTCTGGCTCGGCTGATCGTGCGCCGCGTGCCGCGCCTGTCGGAATCGGAGACGCAGGGGGGATGGGCGAGCCTGTACGACGTGAGCCCGGACTGGCAGCCGGTGATCGGAGAGATAGCTCCGGGGATCTTCGTGGACGCCGGGACGAGCGGGCACGGGTTCAAGCTGGCGCCGGCGCTCGGCGGGCACGTCGCCGACCTCGTGATGGGCGCCGCGACGGACCCGCGGCTGGCGGACTTCGACCCCTTCCGGTTCGAACGGGGAGCGAGGCTCGACGCCGGCTACCGCGACGCGCGGATCCTCGGATAGGAACATCTCGCCCGCGCCGCGTGCAAATCGCCCGCCCGAACCGATCGGTCCTTTGGAAGTTCACGTCCAGGATGTGCCCGGAGGGGGGACGCCGGGCCTGTCAACCGATCGTCGAGGTTGGGAGGTATCGGGATGGTCTCCTCTACCAAGCGGGCAGCGCGTGCCCTCGTCGTACTCCTCGTAGGGTGCTGGGTCTTCGCGGTGGGGATACCCGCGGCTCTGGCCAGCTCGGGGTCGGTGACGGGTGGCGTCCTTACCTACACGGCCAACAACAACGAGAACAACGACGTCCTCGTGACGTACACGGGCGGCGTGCCCGGCTCGAGCGTCACGCTGGAGGACTTCGGGACGGGGTCGCTCACCGCTGGCACGGGGTGCTCCCTCGTGAGCGGCGCGTTGCACTGCACCGGAGTGACGAGCATCGTCCTGAACGTCGGGAACCAGGACGACAACGTCGACAGCTCGGCGGTCTCCATCCCCACCACCGTCAACGCGGGGCGCGGGTTCGACACCGTGACGACCGGTGCCGGCAACGACGTGATCAGCGGGGGGAACGACGACGACACGATCTCGTCGGGCGCCGGGGACGACACCATCACCGCCGGCGACGGGTCCGACTACGTCGACGCAGGCGCCGGCAACGACACGATCTCCGAGACGGGAGACTTCCAGAACTCCGACGAGATGTTCGGGGGCCTCGGCGTGGACACGGTCGACTACTCGGCGCGGACCTCGCGCGTGAACGTGACCCTCGACGATCAGTGGAACGACGGCGAGGTGGGCGAGGGCGACAACGTCCACAGCGACATCGAGAACATCATCGGCGGCAGCGGCAACGACAGCCTGACCGGATCGGACGCGACCTCCAACGTCCTCACCGGCAACGGAGGGAACGACACCCTGACCGGCCTGTCGGGCGCAGACACCCTCTCGGGCGGCGCCGGCGACGACTACCTCGACGGTGGACTCGGCGACGACACGCTCACGGGCGACGCCGGCGACGACACTCTCTTGGGTGGTGCCGGGAACGACACGGCCATGGGCGGCGACGGCAACGACACCGTCTTGGGAGACGACGGCGACGACACCGTCTCCGGAGACGCCGGGAATGACTCCGTCTACGGGGGTGCGGACGACGACACCGTCTCCGACACGGCCGGGACGAACGTGCTGGACGGAGGCCCCGGCAACGACACGCTCACCGGCGGGTCCGACGCGGACAGGCTCCTCGGGCGCGACGGCGCCGACCGGCTGGACGGTGGCGCCGGCAACGACACGCTGATCGGCGGCACCGGGGCGGACATCCTCGGTGGAGGCGACGGCATCGACACCGCCGACTACTCGAACCGCATCGCGCCGCTCACGATCACGATCGACGACGTGGCGGGCGACGGAGAATCCGGCGAAGGCGACAACGTGCTCACGGACGTGGAGAACGTCGACGCCGGCTGGGGCAGCGACTCGGTGACGGGAAGCTCGGCCGACAACGTGATCACCGACGGCGGCGGCGGGAACGACACCCTCACAGGCGGCGGCGGGAACGACACCCTGGTGGCCACGACCGGGAACGACACCCTGTCCGGGGGTACCGGGAACGACCTGATGAAGGGCGGTGCCGGCAGCGACACGTTCTCCGGCGGCTCCGGCACCGACGAGGTCACCTACGCGGATCACACTGGTCCCGTGACCGCCTCGATCGACGGTGTGGCGAACGACGGCGAGGCCGGCGAGCTCGACAACGTGATGACGGACGTCGAGAACCTGACCGGGAGCCCCGGCGACGACACGCTGTCGGGAAGCAGCGCCGCGAACGTGCTGGACGGCGCGGCCGGGAGCGACACGCTCCTGGGCGGCCCGGGCGCCGACACCTTCACCGGCGGCTCCGGGACCGACACGGTGAGCTACGCCGACCACAGCACCGCGGTCACGGCCTCGCTCGACGGCGTGGCTAACGACGGCTCGGCCGGCGAGCTCGACGCGATCGGCGCGGACGTCGAGAACCTCACGGGCGGCAGCGGCAACGACACCCTGATCGGGAACACCGGCACCAACGTGTTCTCCGGCGGCGCCGGAACCGACACCGTGAGCTACGCGGAGCACTCGGCGCCCACGTCCGTCTCGCTGGACGGCGTGGCCAACGACGGCTCGACCGGCGAGAACGACAACGTCATGGGCGACGTCGAGAACCTGATCGGCGGGACCGGTGACGACGTGCTGACCGGCAACGGCGCCGCGAACGTGTTCCAGGGCGGCACCGGCAACGACACGTTCAACGGCCTCGGTGGGATCGACACCGTGAGCTACGCGGACCACAACACGGCCGTCACGGCCTCGATCGACGGTGTCGCCAACGACGGCTCGGCCGGCGAGACCGACAACATCGCCACCGATGTCGAGAACCTCACGGGCGGTTCGGCGGCCGACGTCCTCACGGGGAGCGCCGGCGCCAACGTGTTCGACGGAGGTCTCGGGGCTGACACGTTCAACGGCCTGGGTGGGATCGACACCGTCACGTACGCCAGCAGGACCGCGGGGGTGACCGTGACGATCGACGGCCTCGCGAACGATGGAGCCTCCGGCGAGGGCGACAACGTCGCGATCGACGTCGAGAACCTCATAGGCGGCTCCGGCAACGACGTGCTGACCGGATCGAAGTTCGCCAACTCGATCACCGGCGGCCCCGGCTTCGACGCGCTGAACGGCGGGAGCGGGAACGACTCGCTCTTCTCGAAGGACGGCGTGAAGAAGGAGAAGCTGAACGGGGGCAAGGGGATCGACGGCGCCAAGAGCGACAAGAGCGACGTCAAGGTCTCGATCGAGAAGGTGATCCACTGATCCGCTGAGCTGACGGGCGACGCGGAACGAGGGGCGGGCCCTCCGGGGCCCGCCCCTCGTTCCCGCGCCGATGGGCTATCGTCGGATGAAGTGGACGTGAAGGCTGAGGCCTCGGGCGTTCGATCCGACCTCGATCTCCGCTCGGCCGCGTCGCTCCCTGCCTCCGACGTCCTGGCCGCCCTCGGGAGCTCATCCGATGGCCTTGCCGCCTCGGTTGCCGACGAGCGGCTCAGAGCGTTCGGGCCCAACGTGCTCCACCGTCGGGGCGCCAGCGCCTGGCGCGTGCTCGCGAGCCAGCTCCGCAACCCGCTCCTGCCCCTGCTCGTGGTCGCGTCGCTCGTCTCGGCCTTCACAGGCCAGGCCACCGACGCGGTGATCGTGCTCGCCATGGTCGTGCTCTCAGTGGGGCTCGGGTTCGTGAACGAGTTCCGGTCGGAACGGGCCGTCGAGGCGTTGCACGCGCAGATCCGGCACAGGACGACGGTGGTGCGCGACGGCGCCCCGCTCACGGTCGAGGTGACCGAGCTGGTTCCCGGGGACGTCGTCCGCCTCTCCGTGGGCGACGTGGTTCCGGCCGACGTCCGGCTGCTCCAGGTCGACGCGTTCGAGTGCGACGAGGCCGTGCTGACGGGCGAGACGCTTCCCGCCGAGAAGCAGGCGGAACCGGTGGAGGCGCCGTCCTCGCCGATCGCGCTGCCGTCGTGCGCGTTCATGGGCACCGTCGTCCGGTCAGGGACGGGGCGCGCTGTGGTGGTGTCCACCGGTTCGCGCACCGAGTTCGGGAAGATCGCGGCGAGCCTGGCCGAGCGGCACCCTGAGACGGCGTTCCAGCGGGGCCTGCGCGACTTCGGCACCCTGCTCGTCAGGGTCACTGCGGTGCTCGTGGCGGGGATCTTCGTGGTCAACCTGCTGATCGGGCGGAGGCTGATCGATGCCGTCCTGTTCTCGCTTGCAGTGGCGGTGGGGCTGACGCCCGAGCTCCTCCCCGCGATCGTGACCATCAGCCTGTCGGTCGGCGCCAAGCGCATGGCGCGCCGATCCGTGCTCGTCCGGCGCCTGGTCGCGATCGAGGACCTGGGGAACGTCCAGATCCTGTTCACGGACAAGACGGGGACCCTCACCGAGGGGAGGATCTCGTTCCGATCCGCGATCGGCCCCGATGGCCGGCCGGACGAGCGGGCCATGCGATATGCCCTGCTCTGCACGGATGTCGTGCTCGAGGAGGGGATTCCGACCGGAGGGAGCCCGCTCGACCAGGCTCTGTGGGCTGCGCCCGAGGTCGCCGAGGCGGCCGGGGCCGCCGGGGCCGCCGGGGCCGGGGCTCGCGCGTGGCGTCGTATCGACCAGGCGGCGTTCGATTACGAGCGGCGGCGGATGTCCGTCCTCGTCGAGGGTTCCGAGGGGCGACTGGTCGTGACCAAGGGCGCCCCGGAGTCGGTGCTCGCCGTCTGCCACGACGTCCCGGACGGAGTGCAGGAGCTGCTGAATGCGGAGTTCGACGCCGGCAGCCGGGTGGTCGCCGTCGCGGTTCGGGACGGTTCGGGGATGGAACGGGTCGGCCCCGACGACGAGCGGAACCTCGAGCTGGTCGGGTTCCTCACGTTCGTCGATCCGCCGAAGCCCGACGCCGCAGGGTCGCTCGCGAAGCTCTCGCAGCTGGGGATCGAGGTGAAGATCGTAACCGGCGACAACGAGCGGGTCGCCCGGAAGGTCTGCGCCGACCTCGGTCTGGTGGTCGATAGGGTGCTCACCGGCACCGACCTGGACGGGATGCCCGACGTGGAGCTCGCCGCCTCGATCCCGCACGCCTCGATCTTCGCGCGCGTCACGCCGGCGCAGAAGTCGCGCGTGATCCGCCTCGCCCGGAGCCACGGCATCGACGTGGGGTTCATGGGCGACGGCGTGAACGACGCCGTGGCGCTTCACGACGCCGATGTAGGGATCTCGGTGGATACCGCGACCGACGTCGCTAAGGACGCGGCCGACATCCTGCTGCTCAAGAAGGACCTCGGAACGCTCGCCGACGGCGTGATCGAGGGGCGCCGGGTCTTCGCCAACACGGTCAAGTACGTCCTCATGGCCACCTCGTCGAACTTCGGCAACATGTTCAGCGCGGCCGCGGCATCGGCGTTCCTGAAGTTCCTGCCGATGTTGCCCAGTCAGATCCTGCTGAACAACCTGCTCTACGACACGAGCCAGACGGCGATCCCGACCGATCACGTGGACCCCGAGTTGCTGGAGCGGCCCTCGCACTGGGACACGCGGTTCATCCGGCGCTTCATGATGTTCTTCGGGCCGATCAGCTCGCTGTTCGACTTCGCGACCTTCGGCGTGATGCTCTTCGTCTTCCACGCGGGGGAGTCGCTGTTCCAGACCGGGTGGTTCGTCGAGTCGCTCGCGACCCAGACCCTCGTGATCTTCGTCATACGCACGCGGCGCGTACCCTTCCTGAAGAGCCGGCCGAGCGCGACCCAGCTGGCGGCGACGATCTCGTGCGCTGGAGCGGGCGTGATCATCCCGTACGTTCCACCGCTCGCGCATCTGTTCGGCTTCCGGGCCCTGCCGGCTTCGTTCCTCCTGATCGTCGGAGCGTTCGTGGCCTTCTACCTCACCCTGGCCGAGTTGGGGAAGGCTCGGTTCTTCCGCCCCGACGTCAAGGGAGGAGGACCGCTCGCCCGACCGGGGCCGCCGGAGCACCGGCGGATGTCCCGCGTCGCGTCGCGATGGGCAAGGAGCCCTCGGGAGATGGAGGTCCGAGCCGGGACGGGTAGGCTGACCGGGGTCAACCGATCATCGGGGCGGTAGCTCAGTCGGTCAGAGCAGCGGACTCATAATCCGTCGGTCGCAGGTTCGATCCCTGCCCGCCCCACAGGCCGTTTCCTCGGTTCGCGCAGGTCAGCGTGCAGATCGGGACCGGTCGTCGTCGGTCGCCGGTCGCCGTCGAGGCTCGGCCCCGCCGTCGATCAAGCGCTCTTTCAGCCACGCGACCACCAGCAGGACCAGCGCCCCGAGCCACATGTGATAGGAGGCCGAATCTGCCGTCGTGACCCATCGGTACAGGCCGCTGAAGTCGAAGCTGCCCCTTGGGGCGGCGAAGATGTAGATCCACGCGATCCCCAAGCCCGACACTACCCAGACGGCGACCCCGGCGGCGACGACCCATCGGAGGAACCGCACCCAGCGGCGCCCCGCACGTCGCCCGGCTCGCAACAGCTCTGTGTACCGAGCCCAGGCGGCCTCGAACCCCTCGTCTCCTCTAGGGAAGCTCCACAGGGCCTCGGCCTCGGCGGGCTGGTCCAGGTCACGGATCGCGTAGCCGGCCGCCTCGAGCGTCAGGGCGTACCGTCCGTCTCGGTCGATGACCTCCGGCTCGTCGCGGTCCTGCTCCACGGAGGCATCCTACGCCCCAACGGAACCGGGCTTGCCGGCTACTCCTCCGGCTCCGGAAGCGCCCGACCTCTTCCGGCCACGGCTTCGACGAGGAAGGGCACCCACCCGGCGAGGCCGACCGCGCCGATCAGCAACCGGGCGGACAAGGTGTCGAACACGATCCCCATCCGTCCTGCGGCCGTCCCGGCGAGAACCAGCGCGCACACCCCGACGGCCGGTGCGAGAGCGAGCTTGGCGATCCACGAGCCGCCGAACAGGATCGAGCCCCAGTCCAGGATGCAACGCCCACGAGCGGATCGACGCGCGATCAGGGGCAGCCGAAGCCGGGCTGAGACGCGACGGATGGCAGACCGGGTGTCGGTTGGAAGCCGATCACTTCGAACGCCATCGCTCCGGACGATACGTAGACCAGTTTGAGCGCCGGGTCTTCCGCGAGGCGCCTGAGGGCGCTCGACGCCTGCCATGAGGGCAACGACGGCGACCCGGTTTCGGGGTAGCCGTACGCATGCTCGTCGGCGGCGATCGCCGAGGGCGCGCGGAACCGGATCTGGGGGTCGACCTTCATCCAGCCGGCGAGGTCATTCGAGGCGGAGCTCACCACCACCACCGCCACGCCGTGATCGGCGAGGTACGACTGATGCTCCAGCGGATTGGTGAAGAATGCCCGTGCCTCGAACAGTTGCCGCAGCGCGAGCTCCAAGACGTCGGGTCGCACGTGGGGCCCCATCCCTTCCAGCACCCCCGCCCGATCGGCGAGGGTCTGGAAGGTCGCGAGGGTGCGACGGTCGGCGAGGATCCGTCCCTCGCATGGAACGTTCTCGTGGATCCAGCTCGCGAGATCGACGAGCGAGCGATCGGTAGTGCTCGGCGCGACGGCCGCCGGCATCGCCACCGCACCCAAGGCGAGCGCGACGGCCCCGACCGATGCGGCGAGCGCGCGGGGGAGTCGAGGCCGCGCCGACGTCCACGCCACGGCGCGGTCGACCCCAGTTTCGATCAGCGAGGCGAGCAGCAGCACGACCGGGATCGCGCTGTAGTCGAACAGTCGACGCCGACCGAAATCGGCCAGGGCGAACAGATCGTACCGGGCGAGGAACGCGAGCCCGGTTCCGAGCAGGCCGATCGCGAACAGGACGCACGCGATCGCGACGGCTCGAAGGGGTCGGCCGCCGAAGAGTCCCACGAGGAGGGCGACGACCAGCAGGGCCGGGCCGGCGAGCGAAGCGACGCCGTGCACCTGATGCGTTGCGGATCCGCCGACCATGTCGGAGGCGAACCACTGGTACTCCTGACCCGGGGAGTAGTAGAAGGTGCCGCCCTGGGGAGGAGGTTGACCCGTGCCTTTGACGAGGAACAGGGTCGGGTCGAAGTTCGCAGGCAGGCCGAGGTCCTGCCGGATCTTCAGGTACGCATCGCTGCCCGCGGCGCCCTGGAATCCGAGGTCGCCGCCCGGGGTGAGGAGCACGATCGCCGCTATGACTCCGAACGTGAGCACTCCGGGTACCGCGAGCCGAACCCACCCTCGCGGCGACGGGAACGCTGCGAGGGCGCCCAGCCCGTAACAGACGAGGAACAGACCCCCCACGGCAAGAGGAATCAGATGCGTTCCAGCCCCTATGCCCATCATCGCGGCTGAGGCGAGGACGATCGGGAGGCACGCACGCGCGTCGGACGGGCTCGCGGAGGTGCTTCCTCCCGAAGCCGCACCGCGGATCGCGCGTATCGCCAGCACGAGGGCGCCCAGGATCAGGAGCCGGCCCCAGTCCTCGGCGAGGTAGTGACTCAGGTCGTGCGCGAGCCCCGTCGCCGCAGACGTGACGTTCAGGAACAGCGCGAGGGGAACGAGCGGTGCGGTGCGTCGGAGCCCGATCGCGCGCGCCAAGCCGAACCCCGCCAGGAACAGGCCGACGGCGTTCACCGCCAGAAGGATCGAGAGAGCGTGCGTCGGCTCGCGCCCGAAGAGCAGTCGCGCCGAAGCGTTCACCGAGTTCAGGACGATCTTGCTGACCGTCGGGGGTATGAGCGTGTCCCATTGGAGCGATCGAGCCGGGAGGCCGTGTGTGTCCGAGATCTCCACGCCGTCGGCCCAGTACCGGAGGGAGGTCGGGGCGAGCATGCCGATGGGGCCGTAGGTGAGCCGGACAGCCACGAACGCCAGCAACAACACCCCGAAGACGGCGAACGTCCACCCATCCTCCCGGAGCTCGGATCTCCACGCAGCGAGGTGGTCGCGGAACCGGTGCCGTCTCCATCCCACCAACCACACCGCAACGGTTCCGACGACCGCAAACGCGACCGCCCAGGGAGCGACGAGCCGGTGCGCGATCACCAGCGAGAACATCAAGGCCCCCAGCAGCGCGAACCCAGCGGGGATCGACACTGCGAGCCGAGCCTCGAGCGGAAGATCGCCGGGCCCGGCGACCGCGAGCGTCACGCCGAAGCCGGGAACGGCGAGGATCAGCGCCACCAACGCGAATCCTCCGACATCGACCGCGTTCATCCCGTGCATCCTTTCACGTCACGTCCTAGACCTCGCCCGTTCGCATCGGGCGCGACGGTAGACCTGCCGACGCCCCTCACAGGTCGCCTGCCGGCTAGGCCTTGCCGAAGCCCGCGACCGCGTTTCGGGCTCCGGCTCGCCACTCGTCGTCTGTCATCGGCGTGCGAGAGCACCCGACCAGCGCGAACCCTTCGGGCAGCATGCCCTCCAGGAACAGGTGCTAGAAGCGGTATGGTCGCCGTCGTCGATCGTGCCGTGAGGTCCCGCTCATTCAGGTTGAGGCCGGCCCGGGGGGCGGATGCGTGGGAAGCAGGACCGGCGGCCGGGGCTCCTGGTTGAAATCGAAGTCGGAGATCAGGTTCCCGAGGATCGGAGCGTTCTCCCTGACGTCGGGTCGGGGATCGGGGCGTCCGTCGGTGGCGGGGTCGATGCGAGTCCCTCCCAGGAAGTCATCCTCGATGAACTTCAGATAGGCATCAGACGACAGGACCTGATGGTCCACGTAGCCCGTCCTCGCGTATGGGGAGATAACCAAGGCCGGCACCCGAATCCCGTAGCCTTGGCCGTCCACCTTGGGCGGTACCATGTGGTCGTAGAACCCTCCCCAGTCGTCCCAGGTAAGGAAGATGGCCGAGGAGGACCAGTCGGGGCCCTTCATTACCGCGTTCACGAGGCTCGTCACCCAGGCCTGGCCGTTGGCGATGGAAGCTGGGGGGTGCTCGGAATCTCGCCCGTTCGGCACCACCCATGAGATCTGTGGCAAAGAGCCGTCCCGGGCTGCGGCGAAGAACCTCGAGGCCTTCTGGATGTTTCCGAGCTGGTGGTCATTCTGCACCGTGGTGAATGAGGGCAGGGGGTTCCAGATGCTCGGCGTTCCGGCCATCTGCTGGGTTTGTTTACAGAACATGGCCCCGTTGACACAATCGGGCTCCGTGCCCTGCGCCACGTAATAACCCCAACTCACGTTGTGTTCTGCGAGCAGGTAGGTGAGGTCCGTCCAAGGGTAGGTAAGGCCCGTTCGGCGGGTGCCTGCGCCCGGCGCCTGCAGGTCCGAGCTGCAACCCTCGGGGGTGATCCTAGAGGGGCATCCTGCCGACCAGGCGGAGACCATGTACAGATGCGCGGGAAGGCTCCACGTCGGCGCCGACTCGAACATGTGATCCTGCAACACGAAATCCTGAGCGTAAGTCCAGTAGTTGGGGATCTCCCGCGCGTCGTGGTAACCCATTACGTCCGGATGAGCACTGGGTGCGTGACATGCTGGGTTGAACGGGTCCAGGCATCCGATCCTCCCGGTCTCTGCTTGGCGCACGAACCCATCCATCTTCCCCCCGTTGATTTCCAACATGGAATCGCTCTCCCGGTGCGGCCCACCGAAGTTCACGATCCTCGGATCGTGATAAGGGCGCTGACACGAGTGAGCGGTCGGGTCGGGCACACAGACGGTCGGCACGCCGTTTCGCATGGGGATGCCGTCGGCGCCTGGATACGTACCGAAGTAGGAATCGAATGAGCGGTTCTCCTGCATGATGACGATGACGTGCTTGATCTTGTGGATGCCTGAGGACGGGAGCAGAGCCGGGTCGGGGGACGATGTCTGGCGGGGGTGTGGAGAGGGCGTGCAGCTGGTTACCAGTCCGAGTGTGAAGGCGAGCGCCAACGCGAGCCGTTGGACCTTCGGGTTCGGGCCGCGTCCGTTGATCAACCGCATCTTGTGCCAGCGTGTCCGGCAGCGAAGCGATCGGCTCGGTCCCCCCGGTTCCCTGGGGTGATCATAGGGTAATCAACGTCCCGGCACCCTTGGCCTCATCCGCGGCGATCAGGTCTAGGACCTTGCGTCTGAGTTCCGGCGGGTAGCTTCTTCGCATGCCGCTCTCCTCGAGGGTCATGGGCATGAGGATTCAAGCAGACCGACTCCACTTGAGTGGGAGGACCTCCTTCTGTCCATCGGATGCTCACGATCTCGGGCCGCCGGGGCGGTCGGTTCAGAGGGTGGGTTCGACCTGGTCTCCTACGTGAACGTCCCCGGGTCCCTCGACCTCCGCGTACATCCCGAACGGGATCCCCCGGCGGCCTTCGATGGGCGGTCGGTAGCGCGCGATCACCTTCAGCGTCTCGAAGTCCTTCCGGCCGGTGCTCGGGCTCTGCGTGGTCACGACGCAGCGCGGGACCTGGCCGCGGAGACGGATCACCGCCTCGCCGACGCGCACCAACCGCCCGTCCCAGCCGTCCTCCTCGTGGGGCCGGCACCCGCGGATCTCGATGTTCATCCGGAACCGCCTGGGGTCGAGCTCGTCGTCGTGTTCGCCCTGCCGTGCCACCTCCTCGACCGATTCGCGGGAGACGATCGTGACGTGGTGGACGTCGGCTCCGTCTCCGGGGCGGTCGCATCGGGCCAGGCGCACGGGCGTGCCCGCGAATCTGGACACCGCGTCGCTCCAGGGGCCCTCCACCAGATGTCCCGGGACGGGGCGCCCGTAGAAGTCGGTCTCGATCGGCTCCCCGAGCGCGCTCGCGTCGCCGGCGACCACTGCGTCGTCCGGGAACCGGAGCTCGAGCCGCTCGTCGGCGGGGTCGAACTCGGGGACGATCCGCACGATCGGGCCGTGCCTGCTGCCTCCGAAGAGCCGCCCAGTGGCGTCCACGAGGTAGAAGAGGCGATCCTGGGGCAGGCCGGCCGGCCCCATCCGGACCAGCTCGGGGTGGAGCAGGGCGAGGCCCTTCACCGGGGAGAGCGAGAGGCGCGCTACGGATGGCACCCGAAGAAGGTATCGGACCTTGAGCGAGCGTGGCGGTCAGGCATACGATCGGCCCTTCGGGAGGAGGACGATGGACGAGCGCGATGGTACCGACGTTCACGACGTCCAGATCCTGGTGACTCCCGATCCCGTGGAGACTGCCGAGCGCGACGGGTTCGCGCCGGTGACGACGCTCCCCACGACGCTGGGGGTGGACGACGCCCGCCTGTCGTCCCTGGAACGGCGTTTCCTCCAGGAGGTGAGCTCGCTCCGGGCCGAGCTCTTGGAGTTGGTCGAGGAGCGGCTCGCGAAGCTCGAGGCGGTCATCCTAGGGTCCCTGGGGGAGGCTCGAGGGCAGCGAACGCTGCCCGCCGAGCCGCCGGGAGAGGGGCCCGAGGGCGAGGAGGACGACGAGCCGGCCTGAGTCCAGGGGCGCCACGGGCGCGTGGTAGCTTCGGCCCATGGGACTCGTACCGCCTCCGGCGAGATCCGCGCTCGAGATAGACGGGCCATGAGCCCCGTGGAACGTGCCCTGTCCCGCGTCTGGCTCCCGGTCTCGTTCGTCGGGATCGTCGGCGGCGCGGTCCTCTACGCAACCGGCGAGCACGACGCAGCGCACGTCGCGTGGGCGGTCACGTCGGCCTTCGGCATCCTGCCGATCGCCTGGGAGACGATCGACGGGCTGCTCCACCGCCAGATGGGCGTGGACGTGATCGCCGTCCTCGCGCTGGTCCTTTCGCTCTACTTTCGCGAGTACCTGGCGGGGGCCGTGATCGCCCTGATGCTCTCGTCAGGTCGGGCCCTGGAGGACTTCGCCGACTCGCGCGCGCACCGCGAGCTGTCGGCGCTGCTCGAGCGCGCCCCCCGGATGGTCACCCGCTACGAGGACGGGGAGTTGGCGACGCGTCCGGTCGGTGAGGTGAGTCCGGGCGACCGCCTCATCGTGAAGACGGGGGAGGTCATTCCGGTCGACGGCATCGCGCTCGGACCGACGGTGCTGGACGAGTCCGCGCTCACCGGCGAGTCGCGTCCCGTGGAGCGGGCGGACGGCGAGCAGATCCGGAGCGGCGCGGTGAACGCAGGAGCCGCGTTCGACCTGCGAGCGGTGGCTACCGCTCAGGAGAGCACGTACGCCGGCATCGTGCGGCTGGTGCAGGAGGCCCAGACGCAGAAGGCGCCGTTCGTGCGCCTGGCAGACCGGTACGCGGCGATCTTCGTGCCCGTCTCGCTCGGGATCGCCGCGGCGGCGTGGGCCTTCAGCGGCCAAGCCGACCGCACCCTCGCCGTGCTCGTGGTGGCCACGCCCTGTCCGCTCCTTCTGGCCGTGCCGATCGCGATCGTGTCCGGGATCTCTCGCGCGGCCAAGCGCGGGATCATCGTGAAAGGCGGGGGAGCGCTGGAGACGCTCGCTCGCGCCCGCGTCCTGATGTTCGACAAGACCGGCACGCTCACGAGCGGCCTGCCGGAGGTGGCCGACATCGAGACCTTCGGCGCCGTGGACGCCGACGAGCTGCTCCGGCTGGCGGCCTCGCTCGACCAGGTCTCGCCTCACGTGCTCGGGACCGCGATCGTGAACGCGGCGCGTCAGCGCGGCCTCCAGCTCAGCTTCCCCGGGGACGTCCGGGAGCAGCACGGCGCCGGCATCGAGGGCAAGGTGGACGGCCGGGCGGTCGCCCTGGGCAAGACGGCGTTCGTGACTGGAGACGTGCCGCTGCCGGCCCGAGCCCGCGACGTGCGGCGGCGCACCGCGATGGAGGGATCCTCGTGCGTGTTCGTCGCCGTAGACGGCGAGGTGGCCGGCGCGCTCGTCATCGACGACCCGATCCGCCCCGACTCGCCACGCGTGATCCGCACGCTCCGTCGCGTGGGGATCCGCCGGGTGGTGATGGTGACCGGGGATCACCCCGACGTCGCGGAGTCGGTCGGCATCGCGCTCGGCGTCGACCGGATCCTCTCCGAGCGGGACCCCTCGGACAAGGTCGAGGCGGTCCACGCCGAACGCGAGTCCGGCGTGACGATCATGGTGGGCGACGGGATCAACGACGCCCCGGCGCTCGCCGCTGCGGACGTCGGGGTCGCGATGGGGGCTCGCGGCGCGACGGCCTCGTCGGAGGCGGCCGACGTCGTGCTGATCGTTGACCGTCTGGACCGGATCGCCGAGGCGCTGTCGATCGCGCACCGCTCGCGCCGCATCGCGGTGCAGAGCGTGCTCGCCGGCATGGGCATGTCCTTCGCGGGGATGCTCTTCGGCGCGGCGGGAGTCCTCAAGCCGGTGGCGGGCGCGGTCGTGCAGGAGGCGATCGACGTCGCGGTGATCCTGAACGCCCTGCGCGCCCTCCGCGGTGATCGCCGTGCCGGGGGTCGCGCCGGCCCGGGGATGCAGGTGGGCGAGCGCTTCCGCCACGAGCACCGGGAGTTCGCTCCCCAGCTCGCGAAGGTGCGCAGCGTCGCGGACCGGCTGGGGGAGCTCGGGCCGCAGGAGCTCCGCGCGGAGCTCCACGAGGTCCGCTGGTTCCTCATCGAACGCCTGCCGCAGCACGAGGCGGAGGAGGAGGCGATCGTCTACCCGGTCGTCGAGAAGCTGATGGGCGGCGAGGACCCCATGGCGAGCATGTCGCGGGCCCACCTGGAGATCGCGCACCTGTCACGGGTCTTCGCCCAGCTGCTCGAGGACCTTCCTCCCGAGGGGCCCGAGCCCGAGGACCTGATGGACCTGCGCCGCGTGATGTACGGGCTGCACGCGATCCTTCGCCTGCACTTCGCTCAGGAGGAGGAGGCCTACGCGTGGCTCGCCTCCGAGTCGGAGGAAGAGGTTCCCGCGCGCTGATCCCGTCCGTCCCGGGAGCCAGCGCGACCGTCACGACGCGAGCGCGGCTCCGTCCGCCCGGGGGTCGGTCCCGGCCTCCAGGAGCCCGTCCGGCCCCACCAGGATCAGGTGCGCGTGACCGACGGAGGGATCCTCGGCGCCCAGGCGAGTCACCGTGAAGCCGGCGCCCTCGAGCAGCCGGACCGTCGCGTCCGGCACGCCTGGCTCCGCCTCCACCACGCCATCGACGGGGCCCATCCCGCCGACCAGCCACCGCGGCGAGGCGACGGCCTCGGCTGGCGGCATCCCCAACAGGAACGCGCGCACCAGGGACCATGCGTTGATCTGCGGGTGCGCCGGTCCTCCCATCGTGCCCGACACGCCGGCCAGGCGCCCCTCCCGGTGGGCCATCACCGGCATCAAAGTGTGGGCCGGCCTCTTGCCGGGGGAGAGCACGTTCGGATGGCCGGGGTCAAGGACGAACCCGGAGCCGCGGTTCTGGGCGACGATCCCGGTCTCGGGCTCCAGGATCCCGGAGCCGAACCCCCACGAGAGGCTCTGGATCAGGCAGACCGCGAACCCCTCGGCGTCGGCCGTGACGAGCCCGGCCGTGTCGCCCCCCGTCGGACCCGGTGCTCCGGAGAGCCCGTCGCGGATCTGGTCGCAGAGCGCGGCGACGTGACCGTCGTCGAGCAGCGCGTGGGGGTGCACGCGCATCGCGGACGGGTCGGCCAGGTGACGGTCGCGGTCGCGCGCCGCCGCCGCGAACGCGAGCGCCAGGGCCCCCGCGTCCGGACCGAACGGGTCGGGGTCGAGCCCGAGCCGTTCGATGGCGAGCAGGGCCTCGAGCATCACGAAGCCCTGCGACGTCGGGGGAGAGGTGCGGACGTCGAGGTCCCGGAAGCGGGCGATGAGAGGAGCGAGGTGCTCGGCCCTGTGCGCGGCGAGGTCGCCCGGGGCGATCGGGGAGGCGGCGGCGCGGAGGCCCGCCGCGTCCGCAGCGCCGACCGGACCCCGGTAGCGGGCCTCCGCGCCGCCGCAGACCAGGGCCTCGAGCGTGCGAGCGAGCGCGGGCTGAACGAGCGGGTCGCCCTCGGCGAGAGGCTTCCCTTCACGGAAGAAGGTCCCGGCGAACCCGGGGTCTGCGTTAAGGAGCGGAGCCGTCTCGCCCAGGGTCTGAGCGAGCCCGGCTGCGACGGGAACGCCGCCCTCCGCGTGGCGGATCGCGTCCTCGAACGCGCCGGCCCACGGCAGCTTCGCTCCACGCGCGTGTAGCGCTTCCCACCCTGCGGGAGCTCCCGGCACGACGATCGTGAGCGGTCCTCGCTCGGGCATCGTGAGATGGGCCCTTCGAACCGCGTCGAGGTCGATGGCCGCCGGCGCGGCGCCCGCGGAGCTTACGGCGACGACGTCGCCCGCGGGATGGTGCACGAGCGCGAAGAGGTCGCCTCCGACACCGCACATGTGCGGATACACGACCGCGAGCGTCGTGGCGGCCGCCAGGGCCGCGTCGATAGCGTTCCCCCCGCGCTCGAAGGCACGTGCGGCGGCCTCGCTCCCGGCGGCGTGCGGGGTCGCCACCGCCCACCGCCGTCCGCTCGCCGCCTGCTGCATGACGGTCAGTCTGGCAGGAGGCGCCGGGTGGGGTGCGGGGCGGCCGGTAGGATTCGAGCCATGCCGAGAGGGGTCCGGGCAGCTCTGCTGCTCGCGTGGACGGCGATATGCCTCCTGTGGGCGGGCATCGCGGCGGCGCAGTCGCCCGCGCCGGGCGCGGCCGACCGCGCCGCCGCCGACCAGGTCGTCCTCTCCGGCCGCGTGGTCGTGCCGCGCGGACAGGCCGTGGGCGAGGTGATGGTGTTCCACGGACGAGTGCAGGTTGCCGGGGTCGCGCAGCAAGACGTCGTGGTGCTCGAGGGCTCCGTCGTCGTCACCGGACAGGTGGCGGGCTCGGTGATCGCGGTCGACGGCGACGTGACCCTCGGTCCGGCGGCCCAGGTAGGCGGCGACGTGCTCGCCGGCGGTGAGGTCTCGGTGGCCGGCGGGGCCCGGGTCGGGGGCTCCGTCCGCGCCGGCGTCAGGTTCACGCTGCACGGGCAGCTCGGGGCGGTCGGCTCACTCGTCTCCTGGCTCGCCGCGACGACCTCGACGCTGCTGCTCGGGATGCTGCTGCTCTGGATCGCCCCTCGCGGAGCCGATCGCGTGGCGAGCGCCGCGCGCACCGCTCCGTGGAAGTCGGCGATCTGGGGCCTCGTCACCGCCGCCGCGGTCCCGGCCGTCGCTGTGGCCCTGCTCGCCTCCGTCCTGGGGCTGCCGCTCGGCCTCGCGCTGCTGCTCGGCCTCGGGCTCCTCGCCTTCGTCGGCTACACGTGGGCGGCATTGATCATCGGGCGCGCCCTGGTGAAAGAAGCGGCACGGCCCCTCGCGTTCCTCGCCGGGTGGGCGGTCCTGCGGGCGGTCGGACTGATCCCCGTCGTCTCGGGTGTGACGTTCGCGCTTGCGGCCGTGGGGGGCGTGGGCGCGATGACCGTCGCGACCTGGCGCGCCCGCGGCCGTTCCCGCGAGCCCGCCCGGGGCGGTAGGCACCGGGCCCGTCGGGCGACGCCCTCAGAGGACGTGGTCCTCGAGGAGGAGGCCTCCCGCGGTCTCTCGTAGTCGCGGGCGCGGCTGCCCGGCGTCGCGAGCCCGAGTATCCTTCCGTGGTGCCGCTGGACGGGCCGCACGTGCCGGAGGACCGGCCGGGGTGCGTCCTCTGCGGTCGCGCCACCTACGACCCGGACAAGCGCGGGCCCGCGTGGGTGCGGGCGGTCGCCTCGGGCAGGCAGGTGCTCGTCTGCCCCGAGTGCCAGCGCGAGCGCTCGGGGTGGGCCGACGGCCTGGACCGGTGCGCCTCGTGCGGCGGGACGCGCCTGTCGGCGATCCTCGGCGACGTCGTCTGCCGGGATTGCGGACACACGAAGGGCGCTTAGCTCAGCGGGAGAGCGACTCCCTTACAAGGAGTAGGTCGGAGGTTCGATCCCTCCAGCGCCCACCCAGCGGCCTGTGGTATAGCTCTCGCCCGTGGACACGCCGCACGAAAAGCTCCGCTCGATCCCGCTCTTCGCCGGACTCGACGACGATGCGCTCGCGCTGATCGCCTCGCGAGTCACCGAGTTCGAGGCCGGCGCCGGTCACGTGCTCGTGGAGCGGGGCCAAGAGGGCGCCGGCATGTTCGTCTTGGAAGAGGGCAGCGTGATCGTCGAGCTCCCCGGCGGCCGCACGGTGGAGCAGGGGCCCGGCGAGTTCTTCGGCGAGCTCGCTCTGCTGGGAGGCGGTCCCAGGGCGGCTCGGGTCCGCGCGGCGACGCCCGTGCGGTGCCTGGCGATCGGCCGCACCGACTTCGCCGCACTGCTCCATGAAGAGCCTAGGATCGCCGTCGCGATGCTCCCGGTCCTTGCCCGGCGGCTCGCGGAGTCGGCGACCCACTGAACGCCGTGGCGCCCGAGACGACGCTCTACGAGCTGGCCGGAGGGACGCCCTTCTTCGAGGCGCTCGTGGCGCGCTTCTACGACGGCGTCGAGCGCGACGAGGTGCTCCGGCCCCTCTATCCGCAGGACCTCGGCCCATCCCGGCGGAACCTCGCGCTCTTCCTCGCCCAGTACTGGGGCGGCCCCGCGACCTACGACCAGGAGCGCGGCCAGCCACAGCTGCGGATGAGGCACTTCCCCTTCGCGATCGGGCCGGCCGAGCGCGACCGGTGGCTCCTGCTCATGCGCCGGGCACTCGCCTCCCTCGATCCGGCGCCCGCGGTGGCCGGGGCGTTCGAGGAGTACCTCTCGACGGCCGCCGAGGCCCTGCGGAACCGAGACTGAAGTCGCCGCCCGCCCGCGGGGCGGAAACGCGTTACTGGGACGCCTCGGAGGTCTCAGCCGGGATCGAGCCCATCCTGCCCGCCTGGTAGTCCTCGATCGCCTGAAGGATCTCCTCGCGGGTGTTCATCACGAACGGGCCGTACCAGGAGATCGGCTCCCGGATCGGGGCCCCGCCGAGCAGCAGCACCTCGAGGGCGGGCACGTGCGAGTCCTGGGCGGCGTCCGCACGCACCTCCAGGTGGTCGCCCGTCAGGTCGAAGACCCCCAGCTGGCCCTCGCGGATCGGGGCGGGATCCACGGCTCCGATGGAGCCGTGGCCGGAAAGGACGTAGACGAGGCCGTTGAAGTCGGCGCGCCAGGGAACGCGCAGGCGGGCTCCGGGGGCGATGCTCGCGTGGGCGTACGTGATCGGCGTGAAGGTCGAGCCGGGTCCACCGCTGCCCGCGATCTCTCCGGCGATCACGCGCAACACCGATCCTCCGTCCTCCGAGGCAAGCAGCGAGAGCTTCGCGGCCGAGATGTCCTGGTACCTGGGAGGGTTCCACTTGCTCGCGCCGGGCAGGTTCACCCAGAGTTGCACGCCGTGGAAGAGGCCGCCCCCCACCACGAGGTCCTCGGTCGGCATCTCCGAGTGCACGATGCCCGCGCCTGCGGTCATCCACTGCGTGGCGCCGTCCGAGATCACGCCTCCGCCGCCGTTCGAGTCGCGGTGGCGGATCTTACCGTCGAGCATGTAGGTCACGGTCTCGAACCCGCGGTGAGGATGGTCGGGCGCGCCCTTGGCCTCGTAGGGCGCGTACTCGACGGCGCCCATGTGGTCCAGGAGCAGGAAGGGGTCGGCGTAGCGCAGGTCGATCCCGGCGAACGCCCGGCGAACCTGGAAGCCCTCGCCCTCGAGGCCGACCACCGCGTCGGCGACACCGGCGACGGCGCGCGGGTGGGAGCCTTCCCGTGGAGCGACGCGCGGCAGCGCGAGCGGATCCTCGGGGGTCACCGCGGGCACGTGCGTTTCCTGCGCGTCGCCATCCCCGCGGGCAACGCGCAGGGGGTCCCGGTCATTCCCGCCCTATCGGCGGGGTGGCCTGCTGGCGAGCCAGGCCCGAAGGTTGGCGATGTGGGATCTCGGCTCCACGCCGTGCTCGCAGTGCTCCGGGTCATCGCATGGAGGGTTCCCCTCCATCGTGAAGTAGTTGAACCGGCAGTACGGGCAGTAGACGTCGAGATCCTCGGGCAGGTACGGGCATTCCCCCCACGCGCACGAGCGCTCGCCCTCGCCGGTCGCCAGGTCGAGCCCGCAGCCCGGACACTGGTTGAAGCCTTCCCATCTCGCCATGGACCTTCGCCTCCCTTCGATGTCAAGTTCGGCCCGATCGGCCCGTCCGCCCACGGCCAGAGGTCCCGTCCGTAGCGGTCCGTTCGGACGGGGCGGGCCTCGAGGGCGAGTCCCGCCGGATCAGGATCGCGGCGCCCACGAGCGCGATCGTAGCGAAGCTGAACCACTGGATCGCGTACGAGAGGTGAGGAGGCGCGTCCGGGAGCAGGAACGGAGCCGGCCTGGGAAGCGAGGACGGCGCGGGATCCTGAGACCGGAGCAGCAGGTATAGGGGCTCGATCGGGTAGGGGAGCTGCGAGGAGAGCTGGGCCAGGTCCACGCGCCTGGTCTCGGTGACTCGGGGCCCGCCGCCCTCGCCCGGCAGGCCCCCCTCCGAGGGGATCAGGATGCCGGTCAGCGCCACGGGGCCTGCGGGCGGGGCGGCGGGCCCCACCGGGGGGTCGTTATAGCGCTCGGGCACCCATCCCCGGTCGACCACGATCGCCCGGCCGTCGCTCATCAGCAACGGGGTGAGTACGTGGTTGCCGTTCACCTCGGCCGAGAGCCCGCGACCGTACAGCACGACCTCGTGGGAGGGGTCATAGGTGCCCGTGACCTGCACGCGCCGGTACCGGATCGCCTCGGGGTCGGCGGTCACCCCGGCGGGAAGCAGCTCGTCGATCGGGACCGGGGATGCGGCCAGGCCCCGGTCCAGCGCCGCCACGAACGCGTTCCGCTCGTGCAGGCGGGAGACCTGCCAGATCCCCAGGCGCACGCAGACCGCCGCGACGGCGACGGCGAGCAGCAAGACCTTGAGCGACCGGCGCGAGAGGAAGGCCGAGCGGGACATCCGAGCGATGAGGATAAGCCGCCGCCGGGGGCGCCGCCCGTCGACGCTGCTCAGTAGTAGCCCTCGGGCGGTCCCTTGTACTCCTGGATCGTGTTGCCCCCGTCCACGACTATCGACTGGCCGGTGACGTAGCTCGCGCGTTCTGAGCAGAGGAACGCGATCACCTCGGCCACCTCGCCCGGGGTGCCGCTCCGGCCGGCTGGGGTGTGCCTGCCGGCGATGGCCTCCTCGGGCGTCTGAGAAGCGGTCGCGATCCATCCGGGCGCGACCGAGTTCACCGTCACCCCGTGGCGGGCCACCTCGATCGCCACCGCGCGCATCAGCCCGTCCATGCCGGCCTTGGCCGCGCTGTAGCCGGCAGAGCCGGGGTTCGCGACGAGGGGTCCGGTCACCGACGACACCATCACGACTCTGCCCCAGCCTCGCTCGATCATGCTGGGGATCGCCGCTCGCGTGACGTGGAACGCCGTCGTGAGGTTCATCGCGATGTCCAGGTCCCAGGCGGCCTCGTCCAGCTCCGCGAAAGCCTTGGTCTCGATGTCGCCCATGTCGACCGTCGCCATCCCGGCGTTGTTCACGAGGACGTCGATCGCGCCGAAGCGATCCTGGACCGCGGCCACCATCGCTGTGGCCGCATCCGCGCTGCGGAGGTCGGCCACGAACCCGGCGGCGCCGGCGCCGCCCGCCGACAGCTCGGAGGCCCGGTCGAAGATCCGGTCGGTGGTGGACGAGATCGCGACGGCGCAGCCCTCGCGGGAAAGGACCAGGGCCGTGGCGAAGCCGATCCCCTCGGGGCTCCCGGCCCCGGTCACGAGCGCCACTCGTCCTGCCATGCGGCGTACTTCATAACAGAAAGGAAAGAGCCCGGCGCATGGCCGGGCTCTTCCGTGCGTACCGAAGTGAGTTACGCGGGCTTGACGTTCGCGGCCTGGGGGCCCTTCTGGCCCTGGGTCACGTCGTACTCCACCCGCTGCCCCTCGTCGAGGTTGCGGTACCCATCACCCTGGATCGCGCTGAAGTGCACGAACACATCGGCGCTGCCGTCCTCGGGTGTGATGAAGCCGAACCCCTTCTCGGCGCTGAACCACTTCACGGTTCCGGTTGCCACTAGCGATCCCTCCTTCCTTCGCCGTCGGGGCCTTGGATCCGCCCGTCGGGCTACCGGCTGCAACGGCCGGGAGGGAACTGCTCGTAGCGAACCGCGATCCGAACCCTCACCAGCACAGTACCAGGGGAAAGGCCCGTTCGCGAGCCCGCTCGGCTCGGGATGGGCCGAGCCGGAGGCTCAAGGAATTCCTTGCAAGCTGCCGATGTAAGGGGTAAGACGGTGCGCGAGGGTCGCCCCTTCGGGGGCGGCCCGGCGGACCGGATCTCGGAGGGGGTGGGAGCTGGTGATTTCAGGGGCGTTCGCCCGCGGGTGGGCCTGGTGGGCGGGCCGCCGGCGCGCCATCTCGTCGGAGCTGGGGGCCACCTCTATCGAGTACGCGCTCATGATCGGGCTGATCGCCGCCGTCATCGTCGTGGCCGTGGCCTTCCTCGGCAACGCGACCAGCAACGCCTTCAGCTCGGTCAAGTTCCCATAGCTCCGATCCGGCTGCAGCGGCCCCGCCCACCCCACCGCTCGCGAACGGCCCGTTCCGTTACGCTTCGCGGCGATGCAGGGCATGGACCGGCTCCTCGAGCTCCAGGAGGTCGACTCCGCGGTCGAGCGGCTGATGGCGAGGGAGCGCGCGCTTGGTTCGGGGCAGGAGCTCGCCGCTGCGCGCGCGGAGGCCGACGCCGCCGAGGCCGCGCTCGGGGAGCTCCGCCTCTCGATCGACGCCCTCGCGCGGGACCAGCAGAGACTGGAGCACGAGATCGACTCGCTGGCTCAGAAGGCGGCCGCCGAGGAGAAGCGGCTCTACGACGGGAGCGTCGCGAACGCCAAGGAGCTCGGGTCGCTCCAGCACGAGGTCGAGAACCTGAATCGGCGCCGCTCCGACCGCGAGGACGAGGTGCTCGCGATCCTCGAGGAGCGCGAGGAGCTGGAGACCCGCGCGAGCGAGCAGGAGGCGGCGGCGACGTCGGTCCGCGCCCGCGCCGGGGAGGTGGCCGTCGGCGTGACCGACGAGCTCGCGAGGATCGCAGAGGACCTCGGGCGGAAGGTCTCGCTCCGCGGGTCGCTGGTGCCGCTCTTCGACCCCGAGCTGCTGGAGCTCTACGAGGAGATGCGCGCGCAGAAGAAGGGCGTCGGTGCGGCGGCCCTCGTGGAAGGCGTATGCCAGGGGTGCCACGAGAAGCTCTCCGCGATGGAGCTCGACAAGCTGAAGCGGACCGAGGGCGTGAAGAGGTGCGAGTACTGCCGCCGGATCCTCGTGCTGTAGCGGTCGTGGTCTCTTGCGACGGGGCCGCCCGGGGCAACCCAGGGCCCGCAGGCGTCGGCGTGTTGATCGCGACCCCCGAGGGCGAGGTCCTCGATCGCATCGCGCTGGGCATCGGCGAAACCACGAACAACGTTGCCGAGTACACGGCGGCGCTCGAGGGGCTCCGGCGAGCGCGCGAGCTCGGCGCTCGGGACGTCTTGCTCCGGAGCGACTCTCATCTGCTGATCGAGCAGCTCGCCGGTCGTTACCGGGTGAAGGCGGCTCATCTGAAGCCGCTTCACGCCGAGGTCACCGGGCTCGCACGAGGCTTCGAGCGGATCCGGTTCGAGCACGTTCCACGCGAGCGGAACAAGGAGGCCGACCGCCTGGCGAACGTGGGCGTCGACGCCTGGCTCGCGGGCTTGGACTAGCCGAGGGCCCCGGAGGGAGAGGGCGACGCGAGCACCTGCCTCGGGTCCTGGAAGGGCATCCCCAGATCGATCAGGCCTCCCGCACCGACGAACCGCAGGAACACCGCCGGCTGGCCGGGCCCCTGGGGCGCCGGCAGGCTGACGAAGCCCTCGACGGTCGTACCCGGTTCGATCGTGCCGAACGTGGTCTGGGCCCGTCCGGTCACCGGGGTACCGTCCAGCACCATCGCGGTGACCGATGTGTCCAGATGGATCGGGCCGCTGGTGCCGTTCTCGACCACGAGCCCGAATTGCCACACGGAGCCGGCGAGGATCACGTTCGCGAGGCGCACCGTGACCCCCTGCTTCGCCGTCGACAGGCCTGTGTACACGAACATCGTGAGGTCCAGAGGCGTTCCGTCTCGGGTGAAGTCGCGCACCCTCCACTCACCGGGACCGACCTCGGCGAGAAGCATCGGACCGTTCAGCGAGCGGACCTGAGGCGGAGGGGGGCTCGCCCCGGCGGCCGGCGAGTAGGTGAACGAGACGGAGGCTTGCACGTCGAGCAGGACCTCCGGCTGATCCGATCCGCTCTTGGACGGGTCGAGAGTGGAAGGGACCCCCACCGACGTGATCGTTGCGGCCCCCTCGATCGAGCCCGGGAAATGGGAGTTCTGCACCGCGAGCCAGTGGGCCCACTCGCTGAGGAGGGGCCCGTCCACGGCGGCCGATAGGGCGCGGCCGCCGTCGCGGGGGGCCTGCGCGTAGGCCTGGATGAAGCCGATCGCCGCCGCGCGGGCGGTCGCCTCCTCGATGCCGGGGGCCGGCGCGAGCGCGGTGGAGGCCAGAGGCGCGCGGGGACCGGAGATCCCCACGCACGCCGTGAGCGCGAGCGTCGCGAGCATCGGCGGCAGGACGAGGCGGCGCATGGAAGGGGCTCCAGTCTAGGACGTATGCTCGGTGTCGGAGGAGCCGGCCGGGCGGCCGCGGGCGAGCTCCGCTCGTTCGAGGAAAGTCCGGACTCCGAAGGGCAGGGTGCTGGGGAGACCCAGGCGGGGGCGACCTCGCGGACAGCGCAACAGAGAGCAGACCGCCCGGGCTTGCCCGGGTAAGGGTGAAACGGTGAGGTAAGAGCTCACCAGCGGCGCGGGCGACCGCGCCGGCTCGGCAAGCCCCACCCGGAGCAAGGCCAAGCAGGGAGCGATCGAGGGCGGCCCGCCCGATGCTCCCGGGTCGGCCGCACGGCGCCCGCGATGGCGCCGCGGCGCCGCCGCGACCCCCGGGTCGCGCGCGCCGAGAGAGATGGCCGCCGGCGGAGCGAGAGCCCCGCGCACAGGATCCGGCTTACAGGCTGGCTCCTCCGCGTCTTCGCGGCCCTCGCCGCCCCGCGTCATCGCGGGGCGGCGAGGGCCGCGAGCGCCCTCCGGAGCTGTGTCCCGGCGTGGTACGAGCTGCGGACGAGCGGGCCGGCCTCCACGTGCGCGATCCCAAGGGCCTCGCCCGCGCGCTTGTGCTCGGCGAACTCCTCCGGCTCGACCCATCGGTCGACCGGCAGGTGGAGCTCGGTGGGGCGCAGGTACTGACCGATCGTGACGATCTCGCAGCCGGCGTCCCGCAGGTCGAGGAGGGCCTGCGGAACCTCCTCCGGTAGCTCCCCGATGCCCAGGATCAGGTTGGACTTCGTGACCTGTCCGGACCGCGCGCGCTTGGCGGCGCGCAGCACATCGAGCGAGCGGTCGTAGCCGAAAGCCGGGCGGATCCGGCCGTGCAGCCGTCGAACGGTCTCGAGGTTGTGAGCGAAGACGTCGGGCTCGGCGGCGATCACCGTCGAGATGTCGTGCTCGCCGCCCTTCAGGTCGCTCGGCAGGACCTCGACCCCGCATCCGGGGACCGCCTCGCGCACCGCGCGCACCGTCGCCGCCCAGATCCTGGCTCCCCCGTCGGGGAGATCGTCCCGAGCGACGCTCGTGAGCACCACGTAGCGAAGGCCCATCGCGGAGACCGCCTCGGCGACGCGCCGCGGCTCGTCCTCGTCCACCGGGCCGGGCCTTGCCGTCATCACGTCACAGAATCCGCAGCGTCTGGTGCACCGGTCCCCGAGGATCAGGAACGTGGCCTCGCGCTCCTCCCAGCACTCGCCGATGTTCGGGCACGCTGCTTCCTCGCAGACCGTGTGCAGCGAGAGCCCGCGCATGATGCCCTTCAGCTCTGCGTGATTGGGGCCGCTGGGCAGCCTTACTTTCAGCCAGGGCGGCTTGCGCTGCGTCCGGGAGGAGACACCGCCCGAGACCGAGACGATGGGAAGGTGCAGCCGCCGCCCGCGGGGATTGTGATCCGTACCCGGCATCGGGATCGAGTCTAGCTGGCCGCGTCGATCTCTAGGGGGCGGCCGTCGAGGGGCGGCCGTCGCCCACCGGCTCCACGTGCCCGCCCGGACCTCCGCCAGCGACGCCGGCGTCGACGCGGCCGGCGGGAAGGTAGACCCGGAACGAGGCCCCACCACCCTCGCGCGCCTGCACCCACGCGCGCCCGCCGTGCAGCTGTGCGAAACGGGCCACGAGCGAGAGCCCTATCCCCGTTCCCGGGGAGGATTTCGACGCGGTCGGTCCCTGGCGGAACGGTTCGAAGATCGCCGCGCGGAGCTCCTCGGGAACGCCCGGGCCCTCGTCGTCGACCGAGATCATCACGCCGCCCTCGCCCGGCCGCACGCGCACCCAGATCCGATCGTCGCGACCCGTATGCGGGGCGGCGTTCACCAGCAGGTTCTCCACGATGCGCTCGACCTTCGCCGGGTCGACCGGCAGCGTGACGGCCTCGATCTCGACCTCGACGGTGCGGTCGGCGAGCGCTTCGAGGGCGTCGAGGGTCCGCCGCACGAGGGCTCCGACGTCGGTCACCCGGTACCGCGGGGTCACGATGCCCCGGTTCAGGCGGTCGATGTCGAGGAGGTCCGTGAGCAGCCGGTCGAGCTTCCGGGCGTTGGAGGAGAGGCGCCCGAGAAGGTCGGAGCGATCGCCCTCGCGCATCGTTCCGGCCTGGCGCTCGAGGGTGATGGAGAGCCCCAGGATCGAGGTGAGCGGGCTCCGCAGCTCGTGGGAGACCGCGGCCAGGAACGTGTTCTTCATCTCGTCCAGCGCGCGCAGCCCTTCGGCCGCCTCGCGCTCGCGTTGCTCGGAGTCGCGCAGGGCTCGCTCCGCGAGCTTCTGCTCGGTGATGTCGAACAGCACGCCCTGCAGGTGGGTGGGGTTGCCCAGGTCGTCGTGGAGGAACGTCGTCTCGTCGTGCACCCAGACCTCGCTGCCGTCGGGACGGACGATCCGGTACTCGGCGCTCCACGGCAGCTGCGCGGCCACCGCCTCCAGGTAGGAGCCGATCACCCGCTCCCTGTCCTCGGGGTTCATCCGTTCGAGCCAGATCTCCTCGTTCGCGCGCCACAGGGTGGGCGCGACACCGGTGATCGCCTCGATCTGGGGGCTCACGTAGATGGTCCTCATGTGCTCATCGGGCGTGTCCAGGTAGATCGCGGCCGGCACGTGCTCGACGATCGCCCGGAACCGCTCCTCGGCCTCCCGGAGCTGCTGCTCGGCCGCCTTGCGCTGGGTGATGTCGAACATCACCCCCTGCGAGAACCTCGGCCGCCCCTGGTAGTCGCGGATCAGGACCGCCTGGTCGTGCACCCACACCCAGCCCCGTTCGGGATTGCGGAACCTGTACTCGGCCTCGTAGGTCGCGCCCTCGACGTTCAGCCGCTCGACGCGGGAAATGGTCTCCTCGCGGTCGTCCGGGTGTACCCCCTCTTCCCACAGGTGGGGGTTCGCGCGCCATTCCTCCGGGCTGTACCCGAAGATCTGCTCCACCTGCGGGCTCATGTAGACCGCCTTGGACAGGTCCTCCGCCGTGTCGATGTAGATCGCCGCGGGGATCGTCTCCACCAGGCTGCGGTAGCGCTCCTCGGCGTCGTGGAGCTGCTGCTCCGCCTCCTTGCGGGCGGTGATGTCGTGGTACACCCCCTGCCGGTACGCGGGGTTCCCCTCCTCGTCGCGCGCGAGGACTGACTCGTCCCGCACCCACACGGGGTGCCCGTCCCTGTGCAGGATCCGGTACTCCTCCCGGAACGGCTCGCCCGTGAGGTCGCAACGGCGGTCGGCCTCGATGACCCGCTCGCGATCCTGCGGGTGCAGCCGCTCGAACCACAGCCTGCCCTGGAGCCACTCCTCGGGGGTGTAGCCGAAGAACGCCTCGACCTGCGGGCTCACCCACATCGTCCGTCCCTGCCCGGGAGGCCCGTCCACGTACGTGATGGCGGGCATCTGCTCGACCAGGACGCGGTAGCGGCGCTCGGCCTCGCGAAGCTGCTGCTCGACCTCCTTCTCGGCGGTGACGTCGAAGCGAACCCCCTGCCAGTAGAGCGGGTTCCCGTGGTCGTCGCGGATCAGGACCGCCTGGTCGCGCAGCCACACCCATCTCCCGTCCTTCGCGCGCAGACGGAACTGCACGCGGTAGGGCTCGCCGGTCTCGTTCGTGCGAGCGTCCTCGGCCAGCACGCGGTCGCGGTCGTCGGGGTGCAGGTTGCGCCGGTAGGCCCCCGCGTCCCATTCCTGGCGCGTGTACCCGAGCACGGTCTCGAGCTGGGGACTGATGTAGAAGGGCCTGCCGGTGGCGGGGTCCTCCATGTACGTGATCGCGGGGATCTGCTCCACGAGGGTGCGGTAGCGCGCCTCGGTCTCCGACAGGCGCCTCTCGGCCCGCTCGCGGCCGATCGCGGCTCCCAATGTGTTGGCGACGACCCGGATAGCGTCGATCTCCGCGGGCTTCCAGCGTCGCTCCTCGTCGCACTGGTCGACCCCGATCATCCCCCACCACTCGCCGGCCACGAACACCGGCACGACGCAGAGGGACAGGATGGACCGGCGCTCAAGGTTCGGGCGTTCCCCGGGCGGGAAGTCGCGGACGGGTCCGTGCACGGCCTCGCCCCGTCCCAACAGCTCCTCCCACCGCGCGTACCCCTCGCGTCGGACCGCGAGCAGCTGCAGGGACTCGTCGCCGATCGTGGCCAGATCGGGGCGCGCGACCCACTCGGATCGCTGTCCGAAGAACAGCTCGCCGTCGTTGCCCAGCGCGTTCTCGAAGACGCAGGCGCGGCTCGTTCCGGACGCCTGGCCGAGGCGCGCGAGCACTTCGTCGATGGGGTGCGTCCACGAGGCGGCGTTCAGGAATCGCTCCGCAGCGTAGCCGGAGGCCTCGAGGATCCGGTCGCGCCGCGCGAGCGCGTCCTCGGTAAGCTTGCTCCCAGTGACGTCCGCGAGGACCCCCTGCCAGAAGCCGGGGCTGCCGCCCTGTCCTTCGACGAGCACGGCGTGGTCGCGGACCCAGACGACGCGGCCGTCCTTCGCGATCAGCCGGTACTCGCATTCAAAGGGCTCGCCGGTCTCGTTCGTGCGACGCGACAGCTCGATCACGCGCTGGCGGTCGTCCGGGTGCAGGATGCGGAACCAGAGTCCCGGATCCGCGAGACGCTCCTCGGGGGTGTAGCCGGTGAGCTGCTCGTACCGCGGGCTCAGGTACAGCGCTGTGCTGATGTCGTCCGCCTCGTCGGTGTACACGACCACCGGCAGCTGCTCCGCGAGGGTGCGGTAGCGGGCCTCGGCTTCGAGGAGCCTCTCCTCCGCGCTGCGGCGCTCAGTTCCGTCCTCCGGGCGTGGCTCCTCCGCGAGGTCCTCGGGGTAGGATCCCGGCGCGTTCGGGACCTGCGGCGAGAGATCGGCCGCGCGACGGCGCGCCGGGCCTGCGAACCGGCGGTGGGCCGCGTCGTAGAGACGCTGCCAGAGGCCCGCGGGGGAGCTCAGCGCGAAGCGCGCGGAGGCGACCGGGGCGGCAGTGGTCGCCGCGGGCCGGACGCCGCGCCGCCGTCGAGGAGCCGGTGCGCGCTCGTTGGGGTCCACTTGGTTTCAGGGGGGTTATCGACGCGCAACCCCGGCCTCTGAACATGGGCCCTCGGGGCCCGCCGAACCCGGTCTAGTGTTCTGTCTCGTTAGTTCCTTTACATAGCAGGCGGACGGCGTCACGATGACGTATGGCGCTGTCTACTAGTTCGGTGCAGATCCGCGACGAGGACCGGGCGACGCTGCTGAGCTGGACGCGGTCGTCGACGGTGCG
>JACQDK010000041.1 GCA_016201135.1 Actinomycetota bacterium | reverse complement strand
CCGCTCCAGGGTCTCCCCGAGGTCCCCCTCGGTGGCGAACAGCTCGTCGATCTGTGCGCGGATGCGCTCGGTGGGCGATACTCGTTCGGTCACGGGTGTAGGCCTCCTTCGGCTGAGTTGTCAGCTCTTCGGAGGAGCCTATGCCCGTGGTCTATTTACACCGAGGAAGGGTCGCCACCGTGGACAGGGGTTTCACGTACACCATCGCAGCCGAAGAGGCCGCTTGGGAGGCCACCCTGGACGAGAAGGGTCCTGACGCGCGAGCATTGATCGAAGCGCAGCTCGGTGCCTATGAGCTGGTACTCGATGTCGCAACGACCGCGTCGGACTTGACTGAAGCGTGGATCCGGAGACTTCACGAGGAACTGTGCCGTCCGCAGGATACGTACGAGGCTCGAACGCCCCAGGGGCCAAGTCGCATTACCCTCCCCAAGGGGGAGTACAAGAAATACCCGAACCACGTCCTTCAACCGGACGGAACCGAACACGCCTACGCGCCGGTCAATGACACAGCGTCCGAGATGACCCGCCTCGTCCAGGAGCTTCGATCGCCGGCCTTCACGGCAGCGCATCCGGTCCTCCAGGCGGCCTATGCCCACTACTTTCTCGTTGCGGTCCATCCGTTCGCGGATGGAAATGGACGAGTCGCGAGGGCTATGGCCTCGGTCTACACATACCGAGGGCACATCAGTTCCTCTTGTGATCTACGCGGATCAGCGACAGCCGTACCTGGCGTCGCTGCGAGCCGCCGATACAGGGGGCCCCGACTGGTTCATTCGTTTCTTGACCGACCGCCTTCTGGACACGATTGCCGAGGTCACCCAGCAGCTCCGAACAGCCAGCAGTCCGGATATCGAGCGCACGGTCACAGCTCTCAAGGAATTCAACCTGGGCTGCGGTGGACTCACTCACTCAGAACTCGACTCGACTGCGCAGCGTCTGCTGGAGACAGTAACCGACGTATGCAACGAGCTCCTGAGTAGAACACTAGCTCCGCCCGTTTCTTACCACGCCCAATACTTAGGTGGAACAATGGCCATGATCGGGGCTTATCGACCGACCATTTCCGGCTCCGCTCACGCCCTCCAAGTCTACCTTACGAGCGCGGCTCCCGCTCGTGGAGAGGCGGTCATTCAGATTCAAGTTGGCGTGAGTACCAAGCCTGATGCCGACTTCTGTTTCCTCCTTCAGCGAGTTGGCGATCCGGATGAGGCCTTCCTCGAGGTCCGGCTCTCCGACGTGTACCCCGAAATCCTTCAAAGCGTCAGACGTCGCCTGTCACTGTGGGTCGAGGAACTGGTTGGCAAGGCACTCGTGCGTGTCCAAGAGATGGCGAGAGGATTCCTCAGGGAACAGGGCTATCCAACACCGGATGAATGAGGGCAGCATGCCGAACAAGGCATCCTGCACCCTCTGCGCGCTTCGTGCTCATGCCGGCCAATGGGTTCGAAGCTTCTGGCACGGTCTCTCCCGCAGAAGCGGCGCTGAGTCCCCCAAATCTGACGGGCCCTGACTCTCCGCTCGGCTAGAGCGTCTCGCTGTTGTCTCGCCACCACTTCAGGAACGAAGCATGGCCCCCAGCTTGATCCAAGCCGAGTCGGGTGAAGAGACGGTCGATCTTGGGGCTCCTGATTCGCTCGGGAACGGACCCATTCTCGACATGCGATATGTCTGTCTGGGTGATCCCAACTTCGTCTGCGAGTTCGGCTTGGGTGAGACCGAGGCGATTGCGCTCATTGCAGAGCGTCACACCGATCATGTAGGCGGCGATGGCGAGCTCCTCACGCGACCTTCGCAGCGAGGTATCCTTGCGCGGCACGTGCGGACCGGTCATGAAAGGGAGCCTATCAGGAGTCTCGCTTCCGGTCGAACGACTTTCCGGTTCGCTCGCTAGATCCATGCCCGTCACGCGGGCCGCAAGCTGGCGACAAGGGGTATCCCCCGGCTCTAGACCTGGCCACCGGACCCCCAGCGTGCGCACCGGGGCATCCCCGGGGGCTCGCCGCGCGGGTGCGCGGGAAGCGTCGACGGGCTAAGCTGCCCGCCCGTGGACGGTGCCGAGACCCTCGCCTCTCCCGAAGACCTCGCCCTGGTCGAGCGGCTCCGAGCCGGTGACGAGACGGCGTTCATGATGCTCGTCGAGCGGCATCAGGCCTCGATGCTCCGGGTCGCGCGGATGTACGTCTCGTCCCGCGCGGTCGCCGAGGAGGTCGTGCAGGAGGCGTGGCTGGGGATCCTTCAGGGCCTCGACCGGTTTCAGGGCAGGTCCTCCCTCCGAACGTGGATGTACCGGATCCTGGTCAACATCGCCAAGACCCGCGGCCAGCGCGAGGGGCGCAGCGTGCCGTTCAGCTCGCTGGCAGGAGACGACGCCCAGCAGCCGCCCGTGGCCGACACGTGGTTCCAGGGACCCGAGGGCGAGTGGCAGGGTGGCTGGTCCAGCCTGCCCGCCGACTGGGGAGGCCTCCCCGAGAGCCGCCTGCTGGCCGGGGAGACCCTCCGCGTGATCGGCGAGGCGATAGCGGAGCTGCCGCCGATGCAGGCCGAGGTGATCCGCCTGCGCGACGTGCTGGGCTGGTCCTCAGAGGAGGTCCGTAACGCGCTCGAGCTGTCGGAGACCAATCAGCGGGTGCTCCTGCACCGGGCGCGCTCGCGCGTCCGGCGCGCGCTCGACGAGTACCTGGAGAAGAGGACGGGATGAGCGGCGAGCGCCAGCTGACGTGCAGGGAGGTCGTCGAGATCGTCACCGACTACCTCGAAGGCGCGATGACCTCGATGGAGCGGGCGCGATTCGAGGAGCACCTGTCGGCCTGCGACGGCTGCGCCAACTACCTGCGGCAGATGCGCGAGACGATCCGCCTCACGGGCATGCTCGAGGAGGATCAGATCCCCCAGGAGCAGAAGCGAGAGCTCCTGATGGCCTTCCGGGGCTGGCGCCGAGACTAGATCGGGCCGCTCCGAGATCCGCCGCGGCGCGGGTCAATGCGTGGGAAAGACCCGGCCGTCCGTGCCGGTCGCCTCGACGTCCCAGTGGGTCCCGAAGGCGTGCATCCCGTGAACGAGCACGCGCCCGATCCGCTCGGGCACCCTCGGGTCGATAGCGACCTCTCCGTCCTTCGCGGTGAGCCCCAGCATCGTCTGGAGGAACACGAAGGGCGCGCCGGTGGCCCAGGCCTGCGGGCTGCACGCCGTCGGGTACGGGACCGGGAACCTCGACAGCCCCATCTCGAAGCCTGCGAAGGCCTCCGGCAGGCGGAACTCGGAGTAGCTCGCGGCTTCGAGCAGCGCTAGAGCGATCTGGTTGGCCTCGTCGCGGAAGCCGTACCGCTGCAATCCCCAGGCCACGATCGAGTTGTCGTGAGGCCAGATCGTGCCGGTGTGGTAGCCGATCGGGTTGTAGCCGGCGTCGTCCTGCGACAAGGTGCGAACGCCCCAGCCCGAGAACATGGCGTCGGACATCAGGTGATCGCGCACGAGGGCCGCGCGATCCGCCGGCACGATCCCCGACCACAGCAGATGGCCCATGTTCGAGGTCATCGAGTCGATCCGGCGCTTGTCGCCGTCGAGGCCGATCACGTAGTAACCGCCGCGGTCCTCGGACCAGAAGTCGCGGTTGAACCGTTCGAAGAGGTCGCTCGCCTCGCGCCGCAGGCGCGAGGCGAGCGACCCGTCCTGCATCAGCTTCTCAGCCATCTCGGCCACGCGGAGCTTCGCGTCGTAGACGTAGCCCTGGATCTCGGCCGTGGCGATCGGCAGGTACGGGATCGACCCGTCTGAGAACTGCACGCCGTCCCACGAGTCCTTCCAGCACTGGTTGCCCAGGCCCTGCGACGAACGGGTCTGATACTCGACGTAGCCGTCGCCGTCCCGGTCGCCGTGGCGATCGCACCACCCGAGCGCGGCCAGCACCTGATCCCAGCGCGCTCGCACGAAGTCGCCGTCTCCGGAGTAGTTCCAGTACTCGGACATCAGGACCAGCCAGAGCGGCGTGGCGTCGCTCGTCCCGTAGTACGGGCTGTGCGGCTTCTCGCCCGAGATCGTGAGCTCCCCGTCGCGCACCTCGTGCAGGATCCTGCCGGGCTCCTCGTCCTTGAAGTCGTCCAGATCCTTGCCCTGGAGCGCACCCAGCAGGTGGAGTGCGCCTCGGGCGAGCTGGGGACCGATCCAGATCGTCTGAAGCGAGGTGATTATCGTGTCGCGGCCGAACAGGGTCATGAACCACGGCAGCCCGGCCGCCGGCAGCACGTACGGCTCGCCGTCGAGCTTGCCCGCGATCCGGAGCGCCGCCAGGTCCACGATCGACTTGTCGATCACGCTCCGGAGCAAGGGGTCCTCGCACCGGAACCGAGGCACCTCCTGCAACCAGCTCGTGAGGGCGCCCTCGGCGTGCTGCTGCTGCTCGCCGAACTCGGCGTGCATCGGCTCGAGCACCTTCTCGCTCGTCCTCACCGTCACCCGAAGTACGGTAATGAACGTGTGACGCGATGGCAGCTCCAGGTCCCACACGAAAGAGTCCCCCTCGATCCGGGGTGCGACGGGCTCGCCCTCCCCGGCAGCGGCCAGACCGGGGGCCACGCGGCTGCGAGCTGCGTGCACGTCGGTCTCGGCCAAGAATCCCTCGCGTTCGTAATGGAAGTGCAGGTTTGGGTGGCCCGCATCGTGCTCGACGTCGATGTCGGCGCTGCGATCGCGCACCGTGCTCTTCACCTCGAAGAGGTCCGCGAAGTCCGCGCCGGCCTCCAGGCGCAGCCGGAACCGAACGGGCTGGGAGGAGGCGTTGTAGACGGCGATCTGCTCGTGAAGACCGCCGCCGACGAACCGGAACCGGCGGACCGACAGGCTGTTCGCGCGGATGCCGGGAAGGTCGGGGTTGGTCAGGAAGAAGGCCGCCGAGTAATAGTCGACCACCCGGGACTTCAGCAGTGAGAGCGTCCGGCCGTCGACCGTCAGGCGCCAGCAGCTCACGAACCTCGTGTCGTCGTGGAGCAGCCCGCCGACGGAGCCCTCCGGCACGTCGCCGATGGAGTCCGAGAACATGAACGTGCGGCCCTCGAGGATCGCGATCGCGTCGGCTCCCAGTGCCGGAGGGAGGGCCTTCTCGTCGCCGTACTCCTGCACGGGCCGCGGCTCGGGGTAGGGGTCGAGCGGGGTCGGCCGGCGGGTTCCGGACCCTCCCTGGATCGGCGGCATCCCCAGATCCGACAGGCGCTGCCCGGCCTGCCGCACCAGAGGGTCGTTGCCGATCTCCCGCGCGGCTTCCAGCGCCCGGACGAGCAGCTCCTTCGCCTGGCGCTCGCGCGTCTCGCGGTTGTCCGCGTTCGCGTACTTCAGCTTCTCGTCGGCCTTGACGATCAGCTCGAAGATCTCGTTGGGCTCCACTTCGACCTCCCAAGCGGAACCTATCGCGTCCCCGCCATCTCGAGCTGCTTCTCCAGGAAGGGCCGGATCGCGATGGCCGCGGCCGCCCCCTCGCCCACCGCGGAGGCGAGCTGCTTCGTCGATCCGCTGCGCACGTCGCCGGCCGCGAACACGCCGGGCATCGAGGTCATGAACGCCTGGTCGGTCGCGATGAACCCCCGGTCGTCCAGGTCGACCCGGCCTTTCAGGAAGCCCGTGTTGGGGTCGAGCCCGATGAAGACGAAACAGCCGGCGGGGTGATGCTCCTCGGCCTCGCCGGTCTCGCGGTTCTCCACGATCACCGCGCCGAGCTTGCCGCTGCCGTCTCCCTTGGGCCTGAACTCCTTCACCTGCCGGTTCAGCAGGACCTGCATCTTCGGGTGCATCCTCACCTTGTCCTGAAGGAGCTTGTTCCCGGCGAGCCTGTCCCCGCGCTCGACGATCGTGACCCTGTCGACGAACTGGGTGAGGAACAGGCCCTCCTCGAGCCCGCTGTTGCCGCCGCCCAGCACCATCAGCTCCGACGCGCCACGGTAGAACGGGCCGTCGCAGGTAGCGCAGAAGTGGATGCCGGCGCCGATCAGGTCCTCCTCGCCCGGCGCCCCGGTGCGGCGGTAGCTCGAGCCGGTCGCTACCAGCACGGCGCGCGCGTGGTAGTGGTCCCCGTTCGCCGTGACCAGCTCGAGCCGGTCGCCGTCGGCCTCGATCGCCTCCACCGACAGGGCCTGGAGCATCTCGACGCCGTAGCGGCGGGCCTGCTGCACGATCCGCTCGGCCAGCTCCGCGCCGCCGATGCCCTCCGGGAACCCCGGATAGTTGTCGAGTCGCTCGGTCACGCCGGCCTGGCCGCCCAGGCCCTTGGAGTCGATGATCAGCGTGGAGAGGTTCTCGCGGGCCGCGTAGATCGAGGTCGTGAGCGCGGCCGGGCCGCCGCCCACCAGGATCAGGTCGTACACGTGCATCATCGCGGTGCGCTCCAGGCCGACCTTGTTCGCGATCTCCTCGTTGCTCGGCTCGGAAAGGTGCGTCCCGTCGGGGAACACGATCGTCGGGATCACGTTCTTCCCGTCGTTCCGCTCGTGCACGATCTCGAGGTACTGGGGCTCCTGCTCGACGTCGTGCCACTCGAACGCGATCCGCTGATCGCCGAGGAAGCGCTTCGCTCGCTTGCAGTCGCCGCACCAGCTCGCGCCGTAGACCTTGATCTTCTCGTCCATCTCGACCCCCTGCTCAGCGCCGTCGTGCGAACCCACTCCCTAGGCTCGTTCTCACGACGTCGCTCTCCTCACGGCCTACGTGGAGTTCAGGTCCTGACGCGTTACAGGGGGTGTTAAGGAACCGGCCAGATCGCCCTCCTATCCTTGTAGATGTGCGAGAAGCGCGCGTGAGCGAGGGGACCGGGGCCGCCATCGAACGGCTCTACCGGGAGGAGGGTGATCGGCTCTGGCGGGCGGTCTACTTCTGGAGCGGGGATCGAGACATCGCCGACGATGCCGTGGCCGAGGCGTTCGCGCAGGCGCTTCGCTGTGGGGATGCGATCCGGGATCCGCGAGCGTGGATGTGGCGGTCCGTCTTCCGGATAGCAGCCGGGGAGCTCAAGATGAGACGTCGCCAAGATCACTGGCCGCATGAATCGTCATATGACTTGCCGGAGGCGCCAGCTCAGCTCGCCACGGCCCTGCGGCGTCTGTCTCCCAAACAGCGCGCCAGCGTCGTGTTGCATCACTACGCGGGCTACTCGCTGAAAGAGGTGGCTGCGATCATCGGATCCACCCCCGCCGCGGTCGCCGTGCACTTCCATCGGGGTCGGGCTCATATCAAGGAGGCCATGAGCGATGAAGACTGAGCCAGCGGACAACCTGTTCCGCGACGCCGACCGGGTGCCGGCGCCCGATCTCTGGCACGAGATCCAGCGACGGCCCAAGGACGCGCTCGTCCGGGAGCCGCTGGGTCGGCGCCTGGTCATCGTCGGGCTCGCGTTCGGTGTTGCCGCCGTCGGCATCGGTTTCGCTGCGACGGTCTATAGAGGAGTGACCCGTGGGCCAGGTCCGCGGGAGAGCCTCACGGTGGGTCCGGCACCGGAGACCGCCACTGGGCCGGTGCGACCTCACCTCGCAGGGATAGTCCCGGTCGCGAGCCCGCAAGACGCGGTGCTGGGGCAGATCGCGGTAGGAGAGGGTGGCGTCTGGGTCGGGCTCTGGTCGCAGGGAAAGGTAGCGCCGGACTCGATCGTGCGGATCGACCCGGTGACGAACGCGATCGTCACGGCGATACCGCTCGCCGGTTCGCCATCCAGCATCGCGATCGGCGACGGCTCGGTCTGGGTAGACGTCGGATCGTCCGACGGCTCGCAGGAACGGCTCGACCGGATCGATCCGGACACCAACAGCGTGGTGGCGAGCATCCCGATCGGATACGGACGAGGAGGGTTGCGTGGAGCCGTCGCCGTTGGCGAGGACGCGGTCTGGGCGTGGTCGTCCCTTGAGGACGGGTCGAGGGCGCTCTTTCGCATCGATCCGGCCACGGACAAGGTCGTCGCCACGGTGCCGCTCGGACCGCCTCCCCATTGGGGGACCTTCGGCGACGGGCAGGTGTTGGTCGGCGGCGGTGTGGTGTGGGTCCTCGATTGGAACGGTGACCTTCTGCGTGTTGATCCCTCCACGAACGAGGTCGTCGACACGATCCCGCTTGGAGGGTTCGGGATGATTCTCGGGGAAGGCCTCCTGTGGGTGGACGTCCAGCCGGAGGGCACCGACCGCAGCCTTCTCTCGACCAGCTACCTCCAGCGAGTCGACGCGACGACCGGGCGCCTCATCGGCAAGCCATTTCCCGTGCGGGGCGGAGAGCCGAGCAACCTCGACGGCGCCTCGTCGCCGCTGGCCGTCGATGGCAAGAACCTGTGGGTCGATGGCTACAGTGGCCAGGGGGCGAATATCACGATCGCCAGGATGGACCTCGAAACCGGTGAGGTCGTCGATTCGATCCGGCTGCCACTCGGACAGTCGCCGGGCATAGCCTTCGACGGCGCGGCACAGACGGTGTGGGTCAACGCCGCGTACTCCACCTTCCGGGTGGGCCTTCGGGACCCCGAGCCCGCGCAAGTCGAGCCGACCGCCGACCAATGCCCACTAAAGCCCGAGGGCGGTTACGAACAGCAGTGGAGCGCGACTTCGGGTGCCGCCGGATCGGTAGTCACGGTGTCGGGAGCGGTTCCTCACTACTCCGAGGACGGCTCGTACGGACCAGGTGAAGTCCTGCAGTGGTGGTGGAACGTTGATCCGACCCGGAACGGCTGGGCTCTCCTGACGCCGGGCGCTACGGAGGAACCGCCCGCGGCTACGCCGGGGGCCATCCTGCTGCTCGGAGAGGCGAACCCTCGTTGGGCGTGTACCTACGAGGCCACGATCACGATTCCGCCCGTTCCTCCCGGGTCCTACACCGTGATCGAGCTCGAGGTCGGTGGGGGAGGCGCCGCAGTGCTCGGTAGGAGCCCGGTCACGTTCGTCGTGACGTCGCCGTCGTAACGACCGCTCTTCGAACGGGTGCCGCTTGCCCCATGGTCCCGATCGCGGACTCGATCCTGGCCGACCCCCATGCCGACCCGACGAGACCTGCGAGGCCGGGCCACGGCTGTCGGGTCCCATGCGGTGGCCGGCATCAGGATGGCATCGGAGCGACACATCGGTCGGTCCGGATACGCTGAACGGAACAGCCGAGCGCCGGAGCCCGGAAGAAGGAGCGAACGATGCAGCTTGGCATGGTGGGACTGGGGCGGATGGGCGCGAACCTCACGCGCCGGCTGATGCGGCACGGGCACGAGATCGTGGTCCACGACGTGAGCGCCGAGGCGGTGCGCCGGCTCGAAGGCGAGGGCGCGACGGCGGCCGCCTCGATCGAGGACCTCGTCGGCAAGCTCGCGGCGCCTCGCGCGGCATGGCTGATGGTGCCCGCCGCGTTCGCCGGCGAGACGGCGGACCGGCTCGCCGATCTGATGGAGCCGGGCGACATCATCATCGACGGCGGGAACTCGTACTACCGCGACGACGTCGAGCGCGCCGAGCGCTATGCCGCGAAGGGCATCCACTACGTGGACGTGGGGACGAGCGGCGGCGTGTTCGGGCTGGAGCGCGGGTTCTGCCTGATGATCGGGGGCGAGACCGAGGTCGTGCAGCACCTCGATCCGATCTTCTCGGCGCTCGCACCCGGCGTCGAGGCCGCCGGGCGCACCCCCGGTCGCGACGGCTCACCGGCTCGGAGCACGGCCGAGGCCGGATACCTGCACTGCGGCCCCACTGGCGCCGGTCACTTCGTGAAGATGGTCCACAACGGGATCGAGTACGGGATCATGGCGGCCTACGCCGAGGGCCTGAACGTCCTGCGACACGCGAACGCCGGGAGCCGTGATCGCGAGGCAGATGCCGAGACCGCGCCGCTGCGCGACGCCCGGTTCTACCGGTACGACATCGACGTCGCCGAGGTCGCCGAGCTGTGGCGGCGCGGGAGCGTCGTCAGCTCGTGGCTCCTGGACCTCACCGCGGCGGCGCTGGCCCAGGACCCGGCCCTCGAGGGATTCGGCGGCCGCGTCTCCGACTCCGGCGAGGGCCGCTGGACGGTCATGGCCGCCGTGGACGAGGGCGTCCCGGTCCACGTCCTGTCGGCCGCGCTCTTCGACCGGTTCGGGTCCCGCGGCGAGGCCGACTTCGCCGACAGGATCCTGTCCGCGATGCGCAGTCAGTTCGGCGGCCACGCCGAGAAGAAGGAGTGACGGGGTGAGCATCGCCCAGACCCCAGAGTGGGAGGCTCTACTGGCGCACCGCCGGGACCTCGAGGGCGCGACCCTGCGCGATCTGTTCCGTGAGGATCCGTCTCGCGGCGAGACGTTCACGGCGGAAGCGGGCGACATGTTCCTGGACTACTCCAAGAACCTGGTCACCGGGGAGACCCTCCGGCTGCTCGTGGCGCTCGCCGAGCGGGCCGGGCTCCGGGAGCGGATCGACGCGATGTTCCGGGGCGAGCGGATCAACGTGACCGAGGACAGAGCCGTCCTGCACGTCGCGCTCCGCGCGCCGGCCGGCGAGGTGATAGAGGTCGACGGGCAGAACGTCGTGCCATGGGTGCACGAGGTGCTGGACCGGATGTCCGCCTTCGCCGAGCGCGTCCGCTCGGGCGAGTGGCGCGGCTTCACCGGGAAGCCGATCCGAAGCGTGGTGAACATCGGGATCGGAGGATCGGACCTCGGGCCCGCGATGGCCTACGAGGCGCTGCGGGACTTCTCGGATCGTTCCCGCGCGTTCCGATTCGTCTCGAACGTCGACGGCACCGACGTGTGGGAGGCCACGCGCGACCTCGACGCCGAAGAGACGCTGTTCATCGTGGCGTCGAAGACCTTCACCACGATCGAGACGCTCACGAACGCCCAGAGCGCCCGCGCGTGGCTGGTCGGCGCCCTGGGGGACGAGGCGGCCGTGGCGAACCACTTCGTGGCGGTCTCGACCAACGCAGAGGAGGTCGCCGCGTTCGGCATCGACCCCGGGAACATGTTCGAGTTCTGGGACTGGGTCGGCGGGCGCTACTCGTTCGACTCGGCGATCGGGCTGTCGCTCATGATCGCCATCGGGCCCGCCCACTTCCGCGAGATGCTGGCGGGCTTCCGACAGATGGACGAGCACTTCCGCGCGGCCCCGTTCGACCGCAACCTCCCGGTGCTGCTCGGCCTGATAGGGGTCTGGTACGGGAACTTCTTCGGCGCCGAGACCCACGCGGTCCTTCCGTACAGCCAGTACCTGTGGAAGCTCCCCTCGTACCTTCAGCAGCTCGACATGGAGTCGAACGGGAAGTCGATCGACCTGGACGGCTCGCCGGTGGACCACCAGACAGGCCCGATCGTGTGGGGCACGGCGGGCACGAACGGCCAGCACGCGTACTACCAGCTGATCCACCAGGGAACGAAGCTGATCCCCTGCGACTTCATCGGGTTCGCCCGACCCAGCCACGAGGTGGGACGCCACCAGGACCTGCTGATGGCGAACCTGTTCGCCCAGACCGAGGCCCTGGCCTTCGGCAAGACCAGGGAGCAGGTCCAGGCCGAGGGGGTGCCGCCGAGCCAGGTACCGCACCGCACGTTCCGCGGGAACCACCCCACGAACACGATCCTCGCGACGGCTCTCACCCCCCGTGCGCTGGGCCGGCTCGTGGCCCTCTACGAGCACAAGGTCTTCACGCAGGGGACGATCTGGCACATCGACTCGTTCGACCAGTGGGGCGTGGAGCTGGGCAAGGCGCTCGCGAACCGGATCGTGCCGGAGCTCGAAGCGGGCTCCGAGCCGGAGCTGGCCCACGACTCTTCCACGAACTCCCTGATCCGGCGGTACCGCCGCATGCGCCACGCAGGAGGACGCACATGAGGATCATCGACGTCTCGCTGCCGATCGGGCCCGACCTGCTCACGTGGCCCGGCGACCCCGCCATCCAGATCGAGCCTCGCTCACAGATCTCGAAAGGCGACGCCGCGAACGTGAGCGAGCTGAGGATCGGCACCCACACCGGCACTCACGTCGACCCGCCCGTGCACTTCGTGGAGGGCGCCCCTGGGATCGACGCGGTGGCGCTGGACACCCTGTACGGGCCCTGCTTCGTCGCCGACGTGCGCGGCATGCGAGGCCAGCTCGGCGTGGCCGAGCTCGAGGCGCTCGCCCTTCCCGAGCGGACGGAGCGGCTGCTGCTGAAGAGCGACAACTCCGAGATCTGGCGCCGCCTGCCGGCTGAGTTCCCCGACGACTACGTCTGCCTCTCCCCCGAGGGCGCGAGGTGGGTCGTCGCTTCGGGCATCCGCCTGGTGGGAGTGGACTTCCTCTCGGTGGAGAAGAAGGGATCGCCGGGCCACCCGACCCACGTGGAGCTGCTGTCGAACGGCGTCGTGGTCGTCGAGGGGTTGAACCTGGGCGACGTGGAGTCGGGTGCGTACACGCTGGCGGTGCTCCCCCTGAGGATCGTGGGCGGCGACGGCGGCCCGGCCAGAGCCGTGCTGCTCGCAGACTGACGCTCAGCGGTCCGGACCGCGCTCGACGGTACCCGCAGGGGCCGATGCCGCAGGTCAGCGCGGGTGTCCCTTTGGTACCCTTGCCCACCGCATGGACAAGCTCGGACCTCGCCACCGCACGTGCCGCCGCGTCGGCGCGCCCCTCTGCGGGCGCCCCAACTGCCCGGCCAACAAGCGTCCCTACCCGCCCGGCCAGCACGGCCGCGGACGCAAGCGCATCTCCGAGTACCAGACGCGCCTGCTCGAGAAGCAGAAGCTGCGGCACATCTACCGGGTCTCCGAGAAGCAGATGCGGAGCTACTACGAGCGCGCCACCCGGTCCAAGGGAGTCACCGGCGAGGAGATGATCCGCCAGCTCGAGACGCGCCTGGACACCGTGGTGCTGCGGCTCGGCTTCGCGCTCTCGAGCGGGCAGGCCCGCCAGCTCGTCTCCCACGGCCACGTCTCGGTGGACGGGCGCCGGATCGACGTTCCCAGCGCACAGGTGAAGCCCGGCCAGACGATCGACCTCTCCGAGAAGGCGAAGAGCTTCGTCTTCGTCCGCGAGGGGCTCGAGCTCTCGCCCGAACCCCCCGGCTACCTCTACCGGAACAAGGACCACGTCCAGGGCACCCTCTCCAGGATGCCCGAGCGCGCCGAGATCCCGCTCCCGGTCGAGGTCGAAGAGCGCCTGATCGTCGAGTACTACTCCTAGCCTTCGCTTGACCTCTCGCCGCCTCCGGGCCCACACTCGCGGCTGCGCGCCGGCAGCCCGCGACGCTGTGCCGCGCAACCGGACGAAGGGGCCGGAACGTGACTGAGATCGTCGAGGCGCAGGT
>JACQDK010000040.1 GCA_016201135.1 Actinomycetota bacterium | reverse complement strand
GTTCGCTCCTGGTTCGCGCGGAAGGCGACCTCGGCTGCGCGTCCCCTAGCTCCCAGGCGGGGAAGCGCCTGCACGTACGCCGGCTTGTCCGAGACGTCGGCTTCGTCGAGGCTCGGCGGTGGGGGAGGCCCGGCCGGGACGGCGACGTCGGCCATGCCGGGGCCGGGGATCGCGGGCGCGTGTGGCGCGGCCGGCGCGAAGTAGAGGAAGAGCGGACCCACGGCGGAGCGGACGAACTGATCCGCGAAGCCCGCGAGCACGTCCGTCGAGTAATCCCCGGGAAGGTCCTGGTAGCTGTGGACCGTGCCGTCGATCGAGAGACCGTAGTTGTAGTACGACGAGTGCTCGAACGCGACCCACCGGTCCCACCCCGGGGGCACGTACCCCGAGAGCGCCGGGTGCTGGTATCGATCTATGTACTTGCCGACGAGCGCGGTGTCGTACCCGGCGGCGTCGAGCCACGTGGCAAGCGTGGACGAGTCCCGGAACGACTCGAAGCCCCCACGGGGCGGGATCTCGCGATACACCCCGGTGGTGTGCGACCACTGCCCCGTGAGGATCGTCGAGCGGCTGGGGCAGCAGAGCGGGTTCACCACGAAGCCGTTCGTGAACGTGACACCCTTGGCCATGAGCTGGCGCTGGACGACCGGCATCGCATCGAGCTCGTCCCAACGCTGGTCGTCCGTGACGATCAAGACGATGTTGGGCTGAGAGGTCTGGGCGCGGGCGCCGCCGGGCGACCAGATCGCGATGACGACTGTCAGGAATGCGCAGGCGATGCGGAGGAAGCGTCGCACGCTATCCGTGGGGGACGCCGGCGTCGAGAAGCACGGCAGGCGAGTGATCGAGGCCGCTGGGGTCGCCGTCGCCGAGATGTTCGTCGTGGGGCTCCGGAGGGATCCTAGCCAACCGGCTCGTCGAGCCGGTGGTGATGTGATCCTCGTGTCCCATGACCTTCTCCAGGTCCTTCTGGATCATCTCGTCGAGCGGGAAGTGCGGAGTCTACCCGGTGCGATCGGATCTATCCTCCGCGCAACGACAGCATGAGCGACGCCAGGCGGGCGCGCTCCCTTGCGTACGCCGGGTCTTCCGCCCGGTTGTCGAGCTCGCCGGGGTCGGCGGGGCCGAGCCTGCCGGTAAGGTCGTAGAGCTCGACCGTACCGTCGGCGTCCTCCACATAGGTGAAGTCGCGCGTTCGCACGCCGACCCAGTGAGGCACCGGGCCGCCACCGAGGTACTCGATCAGCGCGCCCGGGCGCGCGAGGGCCGGCGTGCCGGGCCCCCCCTCCAAGATCCCCCGGAGGTCCACCCCGTCCTGCGGCAGCCCGACGGTCGCCCCCGCGAATCCGGCGATCGTGGAGGCGAGATCGACGTTCGACACCACGTCGTCCACCGTCCGGGAGCCCACCCACGGCACGCGGACCGCGAACGGCGTGCGGATGCACTCCTCGTACGGGCAGGCCTTGCCGATCCAGCGGTGCGCGCCGAACGAGTAGCCGTTGTCCGTGAGGAAGAAGATCACCGTGCGGTCCAGGTCGCCGCGGGCCGCCGCGGCCTCGACGATCCGCCTGACCGCGTCGTCGACGGCGAGCAGCGCCTCGCTCTCGGCCTGCCGGTGCTCGGCCAGGAGCTCGGCCTTCTGAGCGGTGATCGGAGGCAGGCCCTGCACCCACGCCGGCTTGTCGGAGACGTCGGCCTCGTTGAACGAGGGGGGCCTCGGAAGATCGACGCCGGCGAAGCGGCCCACGTACTTCGGGGGCGGCGTGATCGGCGAGTGAGGCGCACTCGGCGTGAACTCGAGGAAGTACGGGGCCGACGTTGGAGCCGTCCTGAGGAACCCCACCGCCCGATCGGCCAGCAGGTCGGTCGCGTAGTCCGCCGGTGTCTGCGATGTCCCGTAGGAGACCCCCTGGTCGATGAACCGGTAGCCGTAGTAGGTCGTCCCGGCGGACAGATTCATCTTGGCCACCCACCGATCCCACCCCGGAGGCACGTACGGGAGCCGGTGGAACGGGTACTCGTTCAGGTACTTGCCGACGAGGGCGGTCGTGTATCCGGCGTCGTGCAGCCACACCGGCAGGGTGTTCGACTCGTCGAGCGCGTGCCCGAGGCGGTTGTCGAGCACGCCCGTGTTCTCCGAGTAGCGCCCCGTGAGAATCGTCGATCGGCTGGGGCAGCAAAGGGGCGTGGAGATCACCGCGTTCGGGAACCAGAGCCAGTGATCGCTCGGGTCGAACACGTGCGCCTGTAGCCAGGGCATCGCCGGCGGGTTCGAGGGGAGCGTGTCCAGCGACTGGTCGTCGGTGACGATCAGGATCACGTTGGGGCGGGGGTCGGCGGATCGATCGGGGAGCCGGAAGCCCGAGGCCGACGCGGCCGACCCCGCGAGCGCCGCCATCGACAGCACGAGGGCGCCGGCGCGCCGCACGCCACCAGGCCGACGCACTTCAGGCCTTCCGCACCTTCCAGATGTTCTCCGCCGGGAAGGCGCGCGCCCACTTGAGCGGAGCGTATCCATCGTAGGTGGTGGTCGCGTCCGCAGCGGGTCGCAGCTCGATCAGATCCTCGACGTGCAGGCCGCTTGCCCGGAAGAGCCGGATCCAGTCTCCGTACGTGAGCTGGAAGTCGGTCGTCAGCCACTCCGGGTCCGTGGAGTCGGCGCTTCGCATCCCGAAGTAGTCCCAACGGAGCTCCCGCGTCGGCGGCCCGTCGCCTTCGTCGCCCCACGCCATCCACAAGATCGGGGTCGGCACGTTGAACACGAAGAGCCCGCCGGGGCGGAGGGAGCGAGCGACCCCCGGGACCGTGAGGTACGGATCGGCGAAGCCCATGACCCCGTGGTCGCAGAAGACCAGGTCGAAGCTCTCGGGGCGGAAGGGGATCTCCTCGCCGCTCGCCTGCACGATCGGGAACCGCACGCCGGTCTCCGCCATGTGACGGAGGCCGTGGTGCAGCTGCGTCCCCGAGAAGTCCATCCCGACCACCCGCGCGCCGAGCGTCGCCACCTTGATGCCGGACTGGCATCCGCCGCAGCCGAACTCGAGCGCGTCGAGCCCCGCCACCGCCGAGGTCCAGGCCGATCGGCGATCGCACGCGCGACAGGTCGTCCTCGCCGAAGCCCATTGCCTTCAGCTCCTGAACGTGGGGACCCACGTGCCGGCGACTGCCCATCACGCCCACGAACCTCGCGGGCGAACGGAGGAGCGCAGCGATCGACGCGGCCACCCCAGGCGCGTCGTGGTCGGTGTGGACGGCGTCGGTGCGCCCATGGAGCGCCACGCCCTCGAGCGAGGCGCGGACATCGCCGGCCTGGGCTCGGCGCTCCGGCGTGATCCGCTCGACGCGGGGCTCGACGAGCACGGTCCGGTAGCCGAGGGCGCGGCCGAGCCGCAGGAGCTCCAGGGCCACCGGCGTGGCCGACACCACCACCAAAGTCGGTGGGGCCTGCTGAGGTTCCACGAACACCTCGATGTCGCCGAGCTCGTGGTGGAACACGCGAGCGCCCGGCTCGCCCGATCCGAGCGCCTCGCGCGCCGCCTCGACCGCGGCGGTGTCGAACTCGGCGCAGCCGAGCGTTCCCTCGAGCGGCCCCGAGGCGCCGACGGTGATCTTCGCCCCGACCGGACAAGGCGGCGAGCCGATCAGCTTGACGGCGGTGACGAGCACGGTGCCCTCGCGTCGGACCTCCGCGGTCGCGCCCGACAGGGACGACGCCGACCCCGGATGACCGGTGGGATGAGGGCCGGCGGTCCCGCCGAGCAGCTCCACGGCGTGAGGCACGACCGGCAGGATCGCCTCCAGCGACTCCCGAACCCCCTTGGGGCTGCCCGGCAGGTTCACGATTAGCGTGCGTCCGAGGCTGCCGACGATGGAGCGGGAGAGCGCGGCCATGGGAGTGTGCTCGAAGCCGGCGCGGCGCATCAGCTCGGCAAGTCCCGGCGCCTCTCGATCGATCACCGCGCGGGTCGCCTCGGGCGTTACGTCGCGTGGACCGAACCCGGTGCCCCCGGTCGTTGCCACCAGAACGTGATCACCGGCGAGGAGCCGTAGGCTCGCCTCGATCTCGGGCCGCTCATCGGGCACGACGGCGCGCGTCGCCACCTCGAAACCGGCTTCGAGCAGGAGCAGCGTCGCGACGTCGCCCGACTCGTCGGCGCGCGTGCCGGCGGTCACGCCGTCGGAGACCGTGAGCACGGCGGCTCGCAGAGCTGCTCCCCCGGCGGCGTCCATGGCCCTATCCTGCCACGCCGTCGGTCAGGCGCCCCAGGCCCCCCAAGCGCGCCGCCCGCGGTCGGCGATCGCCTCCACCCTGCCCAGCACCCCGAAGAGCCAGGCCTTCGCGAGCGCGAGCCCTCCGCCGAAGAGCGCGAGGGCGGTGCCGGCGAGGCCCACCCGGTCGGACGCCCATCCGGCAGCTCGCGCCGTCATGAGGACGAGTCCGAGGTTGAGCGCCGCGAGCTGAAGCGGCCATGCGAGCTCGGTCGCGGCGAGCGCACCTCGCCGCTCCTCGGGATGGCCGGGCCTGCTCATCGGCAGCAGGTAGAGCCACGCGCCGAGCAGCGTCTGCACGACCCACCCTCCGACGAGCATCACCACGAAGACCTGCCGGAAGCGGTCGAAGCCCTCGATCCCGCGCAGCGTCGCGACCGCCAGCGCGCCCGTTCACGCCACGAACCAGGCCACCCCAGCCAAGAGGTGCTTCGCTGCGAGCGGGACGGGCCAACGTCGGGGAGTGCGGGCCGCGCGCACGACCATCCACGCGAGGCCGGCCGCACCTCCCGCGTACGCGAGCGTCCCGACCGCGACCACCGGCCCCAGACCGGAGACGAGGCCGGCAACCGCCGCGGACAGCCCGCCGGCCAGCAGCAGCCCGGTCGCTCCACCATGCCAGGCGGGCATCCGGACGCGCAGCACGGTTGGCAGCAGGGTCACGAGCGTCCCGGCGATCGTGAGCGAGGCCCACCCCAACACGTTCACGGTCATGTGCGCGCGGCGGAGCGCCAGCCACGTCTCGCCATGCACCGCGCCGCTCCCGACCAGCGCGCCGAAGGCGGCGCCGAGGAGCACCGATGCCACGGCGGCGCCGTAGGACGCGACCGGCAGCGAGTGACGGCGGTTCAGGGCGCGCCGCCACGCTCGCCAGACGATCCATCCGAGAACGGCGGCCCCGGCCGCCAAGCACGCGCCGCCCGCGGCCACCATGGCGGGGTGATCCGTGGGGTAGCCGAACGCGAGCAGCCCAGCGCCCGCGGTCATCAGCGAGAACTGCGCCCACACCACTGCCTCGGGTGGATCGGGGGTGGCTGTGAGCGCGCAGGCGAAGGTCTGCATGGCACCCGAGATCTGCGTCGAGACGGCCCCGGCCACGGTCAGGTGCAGTGGGAGCCAATACCCCAGGCGAGCGCGCGCCGGCAGGAGCAGCGAGACGCCCGCCGCCGTGAGCCATAGGCGGGAGGCGATCTGGTACACGCGCGCGGCGGAGCGCGACCTCATCCGGTCCTCCTTCGCGCCCGAACATAGCACCGGCCCCCTTCCCGCCCGAGCCGGCGCTGGACGCGCTACCGTTCACCGTGGCGAAGGAGGGACCATGAGCGATTGGGTGGATCGTCTGGCTCAGGGACTCGGCGTGGAGCCGCTCTCGGCGCTGGAGACCGTGAGGCTCCTGTCGACGGCGCGGGAGGTGGCCCATCGGGTAGAGCGCTCGGACACTCCCCTCGCGGCTTTCGTGCTCGGCGCGGCCGTCGGCCGCCGCGTGGCCGAGGGGGTCTCGCACTCGGTGGCCTTCGACGACGCGCTCGACGCGCTCGTGCGGCGGCTGCCGTCGCCTCCGGAGGAGCCGGCGTGAGGGTCCTTGTCCTCCAGCACATCGCATGCGAGCCGCCGGGCGAGTACGAGACCGTCCTGCGAGAACGGGGCGCCCAGATCCACCGGGTGGAGCTCGACGAGGGGGATCCGCTCCCGGGAACCGAGGACTTCGACGCGATCGTGGCGATGGGCGGCCCGATGAGCGTGAACGACGACGACGACCTCCCCTGGCTCATCGACGAGAAGCGCCTGATCGCCGCCGCCGTCCGCGCGGGCACGCCCTACTGGGGCGCGTGCCTGGGCGTGCAGCTGCTCGCCGCGAGCCTCGGCGCGCCCGTCTACGCGGGGCCGGCGCCGGAGGTCGGGCTGATGACGGTGGAGCTGACCGACGAGGCGGCGGCCGATCCGGTCTTCGGCGGGCTCCCGCGCTCGCTCCTCACACTGCAGTGGCACGGCGACACGTTCGACCTCCCCGACGGGGCCGTACGCCTGGCCGGATCGGCTGCCTACCCCAACCAGGCGTTCCGGTTCGGCGAGAGGGCCTACGGGGTGCAGTTCCACCTCGAGGTCTCGACCGCGATGGCCGAGGGATGGGCCCGGGTCCCCGCCTACGCCGAGTACCTGGACCGGGTGCTCGGACCCGGTTCGCTCGCGTCCCTCCTTGACGAGCTCGCCGCCAACGAGGAGGCGATCCGCGCGCACGGGCGCTCCATGTTCGAGCGCTGGTTCGACGCGAGCCTGGCGCCCTGAGCCCGGTCGGCTGTACCCTCCACGGATGAGCGAGCGAGCCGCCCCGCCCGCTGCGGGCCCCCTGGTCGACACCTTCGGCCGGATCGCCGACGACCTGCGGATCTCGGTCACCGACCGATGCAACTTCCGCTGTACCTACTGCATGCCTGCCGAGGGCCTGGCGTGGCTCCCCCGCTCGGAGATCCTCACCTTCGAGGAGCTCACTCGCCTCCTCGCGCTGTTCGTGCGGCTCGGCGTGCGTTCGATCAAGGTCACCGGCGGGGAGCCCACGGTCCGCGCGGACCTGCCCAACCTGGCGCGGATGTTCCGCGGAGCCGGCCCGGAGCTCGACATCTCGATCACCACGAACGGCATGCTGCTCGACCGGCTCGCCGCCCCGCTCGCCGAGGCCGGGGTCGACCGCGCGACCGTCTCTTGCGACTCGCTGATGCGCCACCGGTTCGCCGAGATGACGCGGCGCGACGCGCTGGAGAAGGTCATGGCGGGGCTGAAGGCCGCCGAACAAGCCGGCCTATCCCCGATCAAGATCAACTGCGTCGTCATCGGCGGCACGAACGACGACGAGGTGGTCGAGTTCGCACGCTGGAGCCGCGAGACCGGCTACGAGGTCAGGTTCATCGAGTACATGCCGCTCGACGCCGAGCACGCGTGGGAGCGCGCGAAGGTCGTGCCGAGCCGAGAGATCCTCGAGAGGATCGATGCGGCCCACCCTCTCGTCGCCGACGGGCACGGTCCCGAGCCCGCCGTGCGCTACCGGTTCGCCGACGGGTCCCCAGGTGCGATCGGCGTCATAGCCAGCGTCACGGAGCCCTTCTGCGACACCTGCAACCGTCTTCGCCTCACCGCCGAGGGCATGGTGCGAGCCTGCCTGTTCGCTCTGGAGGAGACCGACCTGCGAGGGCCGATGCGGACCGGAGCCGGCGACGGCGAGCTGGAGGAGCTCATCCGCGGCTCGGTGTGGGGGAAGTGGTCGGGGCACCGGATCGACCATGCCGACTTCGTTCAGCCTGCGCGTAGCATGTCGATGATCGGCGGCTGACCGCTACGGTCCGCCCTCCAGGCGGGTGAGGAGCGACTCCAGCTGCCCGGGCGGCACCTCGCCCACCGTCACGTCCATCACGCGGCCGTCGGACCCGACGTAGTAGACGAGCGGGAACCCCGTGACCCCGAGCCCCTGCCCGATCGTGTCGGCGCCGTCGTCGATCGCCACCGGGAAGGTCAGCCCCTCGCCCGCCATGTAGCCCTGGACGGAGGGACCCGGTTCCTGGCCGATCGCGGTCGCCACGCTCACCAGCTGCAGACCGGGGTGAGCGGCCACGGCCGCGGACAGACTGGGGAGCTCCTTCTGGCAGTGCGGGCACCACGGCGCCCACACCGCAAGGACCGTGGGGCGCCCCACGTACGAGGACCACTCGAAGCGGCCGCCGCCGAGCGCCGGAGCCGAGAAGGACGGAACGAGCTCTCCCGCCGTGAGCTGGGCGCCAGAGGCGCGTCCGATCTCGACCGCTCCGGCGGCGGAGGGCCCCGGACCGCTGGCGTCGCGGCCGGCCACCACGACCGCCACGGCGATGCCCACGAGCGCCGCGCCGCCGAGCGCGAACGCCAGCATGCGGCGCTGGGCGCGCCGGCGCTCGGCGGCGCGGCGCTCAGCCTTGGACGGACGGGTGCGCTTCGACTCCCGGCTCATCGGCTTCCTCCCTGAAGTACGAATCGAGCTGGAGCGGACCCTGCGGGCGCAGCGCCAGGAACCCGCCGGCGAGAAGGATCGGCACGTCTCTTGCGATGTCCCACCAGCTCACGCCGTCGCCCGGTCCGCCCCCGCCGAAGCAACCGCAGTCGAGCGCGAGCGCGGCGGTCGCGGCCCCGGCGACGCGCGTGAACAGCCCGAGCGCGAGCAGCAGGCCAACCCCGATCTCGATCCACGGGAGCACCGTGCCCACGATCTCGGCTGCGGTGGACGGAAGCACGTCGTACGCGCTCACCGCCAGGATCGCCTCCTGCCGGTCGAACGCCTTCGCCAGCCCCGCCCACAGCAGCAGCGCCGCAGGGATCAGACGCAAGGCGAGATGAACCAGCCCGCGGGCCGACGTCGCGCGCATACACATCCAAGGTTCGGGCGCCGGATCGGCGCGAGGGCGGGTCGAAGGTCCCGCGGCTCCAGGGACCTCATGGCCCGAGCCGCTCCGGAAGGTTGTGGATCCGCACGGGCACGACCGGATCACCCAGCTCGAACCCGAAGATCCTGGAGTAGAAGAAGAGCTCTGCCTCGAAGGCGCGCTCGATGTTCTCCGCCTTTCGGAACCCGTGCTGCTCGCCCTCGAACAGCAGGTAGGCATAGGGAAGGCCCTTGGCCGCGAGCGCCTCCACCATCATCTCCGACTGTGCCGGCGGAACGACCTCGTCCTCGTCGCCCTGCAACAAGATCATGGGGGTCGAGATCATGTCGACGTAGTGGATGGGCGAGCGCGCGCGGTAGCGGTCGGCCGCCTCCGGATACGGACCGACCAGCGTCTCCTCGTACTTCGACTCGAACTTGTGAGTGCCGCCGGTGGCGAACGGCTCGAGGTCCGAGATGCCGAAGAGGCTCGCGCCCGCCGCGAAGTCGTCGTGGAACGTGAGGGCGCAAAGGGTCGTGTAGCCGCCGGCGCTGCCCCCCCGGATCGCCATGCGGGACCTGTCGACGAGTCCTTGCGCCACGAGGTGCTGCGCCGCGTTGATGCAGTCCAGCGTGTCCACCACGCCCCAGTTCCCGTTCAGCCGCAGGCGGTACTGGCGTCCGTAGCCCGTGCTGCCACCATAGTTCACGTCCACGACGGCGAACCCGCGGCTCGTGAAGTACTGCTTGCGCAGGTCGAACACCGAGGTCGACTCGTCGGTCGGACCGCCGTGGCTCATCACGACGAGGGGCGGCAGCTCTTCCGGCGGCCCCTCGGCGACCGCGCTCGCGGGTGGGTAGAAGTGCGCGTGCGCGGTGAGACCGCCCTCCGTCGGGAACTCGATCGCGCGCGGCACGGACAGGTACCCGGGGTCGAAGCCGATCTCGCGGGTCCGGCGGAGCACCTCCGCCGAGCGCGTCGACAGATCCAGCCGGACCAGCTCGTTCGGCATGGTGGCGGAGCCGCCGACGAAGACCACGGTGGCGCCCTCGGCGACGATCGCCGGCCACGCGATCGCGTCGTACGGCAGGTCCAGGTCGATGAGCTCGCGCGAGTTCGGGTCCAGCACCCCGACGTGCTGCACGCCGCCGGCACCGTACAGACAGGCGATCCGTCCATCGCCGAGGAAAGCGTACGAGGAGGCGCCGAGCTCCCAGAGCGGCCAGCCGAACTCGGCCTCCATCGCATGGAGCGCCTCCACCTCGCCCCCGTGCTCGCGGTACAGGTTCCACCATCCCGTCCGGTCGGAAACGAAGTGCAGTTCCCCCGCGGGGCTCCACGAGGGCTGAAAGATCGACTCCTCGCGGGAGCCGGCCACCCGGCGCTCGTTCGAGATGGCGCAGTCGGAGGCGAGGTCGCCGACCCAGACCTCGCAGCCGTCCCAGGGCATGTCGGGCAGGTCCCACGAGAGCCACGCGATCCGGGCCCCGTCGGGAGAGATCCGCGGGTAGGCGTAGAAGTCGCGACCCCCGGCGACCGTCCGGGCCGGACCACCGTCGGCCGGGATCGCCGCCAGCTCGTTCACGACCTCGCCCGGCCCGTCGCCCTCGTGCCGCTCCCGCACGCAGATCACCGTCAGGCCGTCGGATGTGAGCACGCCGTCCGAATACCGGAAACGACCGCCTGTCTCCGGAGTGATCGCGACGGGATCGCCCCCCGGATCCAGCCGGTACAGCCTCTGGTCGGCGAAGTTCGAGAAGTACACGGTGCCACGGTGGACCCAGTACGGGGCCCCGCCGTACTCGTGGACCTTGGTCCTGGCGTTGGAACCCGGAGGGGTGACGTCGCGGGCTTCGGACGAGGAGGACGCGGCCACCACCACGTAGCGCCCGTCCTCGACGGGGCGGTGCTCGAGCCAGTAGACGACGCCGTCCTCGATCCAAGGATCGTCGAGTCCGATCCCGGCGGTCGCGAGCATCCGAGCGGTGATCGGGGACGACCAGGTCCCGTAGGGCAGAACCTGACGGCCGCTCACGCGGGCCTTCTCCCGACCACGACCCTCGTCACCTTCAGGTCACCGCCCTTCGTGCTCCGCACCTCGCGGAACCCGGCGGCGCGCAGGATCCGCATCACCTCTCGCGAGCGGTCCGGGCTCACCTCGACCAGGAGCCATCCGTTCCTCGCGAGCCACTCGGGTCCCTCATGGGCGGCCCGCCGAACGAGCCCCATGCCGTCCTCGCTCTGGTCGGTCAGGGTATGAGTGGGCTCCCATGCTCGTATCTCGTCCGGCAGGTCGCGGACCTCATCGCGCGGCACGTAAGGAGGGTGCAGGGTCACCACGTCCACCTTCCCGGCGAGCTTCCTCTTGGGCAGCCCGGTGAAGAGGTCGGCGACGACGAAGGTCGCCCGAACCCCGGCCCGCTTGGCGTTGGTCCGGGCGAGCGCGACCGCCTCCGGCGAGAGGTCGGCGCCGTACACGATCGCCTTAGGCACCTCGTTCGCCACGGCGAGCGCGATCGGCCCGCCTCCGGTGGCAAGATCCACGTGGACGGGAGACCTGCGCGCCCGGAGGCGCCGGACGGCCTGCTCGGCAAGGAACTCCGAGGAGTCCCGCGGCACGAACACCCCCGGCCGGGCCAGGACCTGGATGCCCCTGAACTCGGCGTACCCCTTGATGAACGGGACCGGCTCGCCGGCGGCCCGGCGGGCGACCATCGCCTCGAAGCGCCTGCGGACCCGGGGCGGCACGTCCTCGTCGAGCTCGACCTCCTGGCCCCCCATCGCATGCATCAGGAGGTCCTCGGCCTCGTAGAGCTCCCGGTTCTTCTGCCAATGATCTATCGCGTCGGACGCCTCCAGCTTCTCCACGGCGTGGGCAAGGAGCGCTGAGGCCTTCATGACGGGCGGCATGGTACCGGTTCTCGCTAGCTACACTCGGACCGAGATGCCCCGAACGAAGGCTCAGGACCCCGCGGCGAAGCCGGCGAAGGCGCCGGCCAGGAAGCCGCGCGCCAAGAGGACCTCGGAGCCGAAGATCCGCCTGACGGGCGACCGGCTCGTGGTGCGCACGCCCGACAACGGCGAGCGCAAGTCCGCCGGAGGCCTGCTGATCCCGGCGACCGCGATGCCGGCGCCCAAGCGCCTCCAGTGGGGAGACGTCGCGCTCATCGGGCCCGAGGTCCGGGTCGCGAAGGCCGGCGATCGCGTGCTCTTCCTTCCGCAGGCGGGGCTGGAGGTCGAGCTGGACGGCGACGAGCTCCTGCTCCTTCGCGAACGTGACGTTCAGGCGGTGCGATCCCCCGGCGAGGACACCGAGCGCGCTCCCGGCCAGTACCTGTAACCCTCAGGCGGGCACGAAGCTCAGTCGGACGGCACGCTTGTCGTTCTCGTGGTTCGGATCCACCACCACGACGCTCTGCCAGACCCCTAGTCCGAGGCGGCCCTCCACCACCGGCAGCACGAGGAACGGCGGGACCATGACCGGCAACAGATGGTCCCCGCCGTGTCCCATCGAGCCGTGGGGGTGGGCGTAGCGGTCGTCACGGGGGAGCAGCCGCTCGATCAGCTCCTCGAGGTCGACTTCAGACCCCGAGCCCGTCTCCATCAGAGCGAGTCCCGCGGTGGCGTGCGGGAGGAAGACGTGGACCAGCCCGTCGCCTCCGGCACCCTCCGCGAACGACCGGACGGCGGGCGTGATGTCGACGACCCGCCCGCCGCCGGTGTCGATCAGGACCTCGGTCGTCCGCACGTCAAGGGGCGGAAGGAGGCGGATCCGGCTCCTGAGGCGGGCCGGCAGAAGCGGGCCCAAGGGTCTCCGGAACGGCCGGCATCGGCGCCGGGACGGTCGAGGGCCAGGAAGGTGTCTCGAAGCCGGATCCCGTTCCCGACGAGGACCACCCAGGGGCGGGCGACGCGACTACCTCCGGCACGCGTGCCGCGATCCCACCGGCGAGCGCGACGAGGGCCGCCCACGAGACACACGTAGATCCCGATGCCCCACTGGACCTGGAAGACGCTCTTGAACGCGTCGAGCGAGATCCCGACCTTCGAGAGCTGGGGACCGACCTTGGCGAGTCCCTGGTCGATCTGGCTGCCCTTGGCGAGGAGGTTCAGGACCGTGACGCCGACCCCGCCGAGTCCCCCGACGATCATCAGGACCCTCGCAGCCTTCCGGGCGTTCTCGACCGCCAGGAACAAGATCGCGCACACGACGACCACGAGCCCCGCGACGAGCGTGACCTTGCCGTCGCGAACCGTCCCGGCGGTGCTGGTCGACCCGGGGACGCCCAGAGCGGCCAGGTCGGAGGCGGCGACCTGGATCCCGAGGGCGTCGCTCATCACTCGCGCGAAGGCATCGAGGTTCACGCTCACCGTCACTCACGTGAGGAACGAGCCCACGATGAGCAGCACACCCCCGACGAGCCCCACGCCCGCAGCCATCGACCTCTTGTCGCCCATGCCGCCCCTCCTCCTAGGTGTCCCCAGCCGTCGGGGCGAAGTGTTCCACCGAGCGGCAGCGGATGCGAGCACCGGAGCGCTCTCATGCCTGGCGGGGGTCTTGGGGGCTTGACGCTGGTGTGTAATGATGTAATGTAGATTACATGAACGATGACCGGAACCCCTCACCCACCGATGACGAGCTGAAAGGCTGGTTCGCGGGTCGCCTCCCGGTAGGCTGGTTCTCGGGTCCGCCCGCCGTCGACGCGGATCGCGAGGAGATCCTGGTCGTCGGAGACCTGCCGGAGCCTGAGCTCCTCGCCGATGCAACGCCCGAGACCCGAGAAACGGCCCTCGCCGCCCGGATCCAGGGATTCAGGGAGGACACGCGCGCCCAGCGCATGCGCATCGCCGACGAGGCCCAGCTCCGGTTCGGCCGCAGGGTCTCCTGGGGCGCCAGGTGCGGCGATCAGAAGGTCCTGTTCACGACCGTCTCGGTCCCGTCGATGACCCGCCTTCGGATGCCCGAGCGGCGGGTGCTCGACACGCTCGTCGAGGCCGGCGTGGCGCGCAGCCGCTCCCACGCGCTCGCTTGGTGCGTGCGACTGGTGGCGAGGCACCAAGACGAATGGCTGAAGGATCTCCGAGACGCCCTCACCCGAGTGGAGAAGGTACGCGGGGAAGGCCCCGAACAGGGGTAGACCGGCCCTACTCGATCCCCAGACCCATGCGGTAGACACAGCACCCGCGCGCGTGGTCGAAGAGCGCGACTTCCTCGACGCCGATGTCGGCGAGGTCACGCCAGGAGACGGAGATCCACTCCTCGGCCGAATCCGGATCGTCGAACCGATCGGAACGCCCGATCTCCTCGCCCACCGAGTCCAGGTACGCCCAGTCGAACATCATGGCCTCCGGATCGCCACGATCATGTTCACGGCCTTGCTCACGAGCACCGGGTCGCCGGCCTGGAGCCCGAAGGGCACGCTCTCGCCTCCCAGGCGCGCGGTCTCGACGGAGCGATCCTTGAAGGCGACGGTGACGTCGACGTAGCCCACCCCGTGGACGTCCCAGGGCTTCACCTCCAGCACGAGCGCCTCCTCATCCCCCAGCACGGCCGCTGAGAATACAGCGTCGAGCTCCGGATAGCAGTACCCGTGCCCACGGGGCTCGAGCCTCGAGCCGACCCACGGTCCCTCAAGTTCCGGCGGACCTTTGCCGACGCACTCGATATGCGTCCGGGGGGATGGCCTTTCCGTCGTCGGCTGCTCGCGCGCTGCCTCGCGCTCGCCGCCGGTCTGTCGCTCGCGCCCACGGGAGGCTCGAACGCGATCGCGAGCGGCAATGACACGGCGAAGTCGGGCGACCAGGGGACAGGGGTGCCGCCGTTCCGGTTCGTCATCCCCCGCTCGGCGCGCCTTTCCTTCACGACGATCCAGTGGTCCGACGTCCCCAAAGACCTCTGGGCCCGCAGGGCGATCGACTTCGTGGGCGGGACCAACGATTGGATGAGGGACTTCCCGCCGAACAAGGACGGGACGTACCCCTTCAGGCCGAACCGGATCGAGTCCAGGCAGCTCTTCGCGCGCGCGCTCGTGGACGCGTTCGCGCCGGACGTGGCCGTCGACCCCAACCTGCACTTCACGGACCTCCCGGACGATTCACGGTTCTACCCGTCCGCGAACGTGGCCGCACAGGAGGGCTGGATCAAGCCCGTCGACGGGGCGTTCCTCCCGACCGAGGGGGTGTCGATGGCTCTCGTGCATCACGCCACAGTGTTCGCATTGGGCCTGAAGAGCGCTGCGAAGGGCCTCAACGAGATACACACCCACAACGGGTTCGTGTTCGACACGCCGTCGAAGTTCGGGACCGTGCTGATCGGGATGCGTCTGGGCCTGCGATACAACCACTGGGACGAGTCGCTGGACGTGAACCCCGCCGACCTCCTGCCTCGATCGGAGGTCGCATGGTCGCTGTTCCGAGCGAAGACCCTCTCAGCGGACGCGATAGCCTCGATGCAGAGCTACGCGACGATCGAGCTGCCGACGATGGGGCCGAGGAAGAGGCGCCTCATCCAGTGGGGCATCGACTTCGTCGGCTACCCGTACGTGTGGGGAGGGGAGTGGGACACCGCGACAGGTTCCGGTTACTGCTGTGGGACGCAGCCGGTCGGCGGGTTCGACTGTTCCGGCTTCGCATGGTGGATCATGCGGCACGCGGGCAACGGCTGGGACAATCGCCCGCCGCGTCCCTACGCGGGATGGGATCTGCCGCAACGCGTCGCGAACGACATGGCCATCGTCGGGAACATCAGCTGGAAGCGGCTCGAGGTCGGCGACCTGATGTTCTACGACGGCGACGGCGACGGCATCATCGACCACGTCGACACGTACATCGGGAACGGGTGGGCGCTGGACTCCTCGAGCACACCCGCGGGCGTCACGATCATGTGGGTCGGTACCGGCTGGTACCACGACCACTTCGTGCGCGGCCGCCGCCTCATCACCTGAGCGGCCGCAAGGAACTCAGCCGCCGTCTCGCGCGAGCTCCTCGGCCAGGATCCGTCTCTCGTCCGCCGTGAGCCGGCGAGCTCTCTGGGTCTGCGGGTCGCGAGGCACGACGACCGCCTCCGCGTTCGCGCTCACAGTTCCGTCGGCCTTGAGGATCTCCTCGCGGGTCCGAAGACTGGAGCCGCCGAAGCCGGCGAGCCGGCAGCGCACGAGGATCTCGCCGTCGTCCTGTGTGAGCTCGGAACGGTAGTCGATCCCCACGTGGGCCAGCACGAACTCCCAGGTGTCGGAGACCTCGCCGAGCAGGGACCGGGCCCAGCGGTCGCGGCATTCCTCCAGATAGGTGAGGTAGACGGCATTGTTCAGCCCTCGAGGTCGATCAGGAACCAGGCCGTGAGCTCGTCCACCTTCGCCCGGCGGATGTTGGTCTGAACGCCGAACTCCTTTCCCACGCGGTACACCATCGGCTCCCGCACGAGGTGCTCGGGGAACTTGAGGTGGAACTGGGCCCTCATCCCTCACACGTCCAGGGGGTTCATCGAGCCCGATCGGAAGCCCTCGAGGTCGAGGGTCACGAACCGGTAGCCGAGCGCCTTCAGGTCCCGGGCGACACGGTCGCGCACGCTCGGCTCCGCAAGACGCGGCAGCTCCGCCGGCTCCACCTCGATGCGGGCCAAGTCGCCGTGCACGCGCACCCGGCACTGCCGGAACCCCATCTCCCTCAGGACGCGTTCGGCGCGACCGACCTTCGTGAGCATCTCCACCGAGATGGTGACACCGAAAGCGACCCGCGACGACAGGCAGGCCGAGGCGGGCTTGTCCCAGGTGGGGACCCCAAGCTCGTGGGCGGCCTCGCGAACCTCGGCCTTCGTCATGCCGACCTCGACGAGCGGATGCCGGACGCCGTGCTCGGCCGCTGCGCGCAGGCCCGGACGGAAGTCACCGAGGTCGTCCACGTTCGCGCCCGAGACCACGACCGCGCCGCCCCCCTCTTCGGCCACGCGCGAGAGCACGTCGTAGAGCTCGTTCTTGCAGTGGTAACAGCGATCGGTGCCGTTCGCCAGGTACTCCGGCTGCTCGGTCTCGCGGGTCCTGACCATCCGGTGCGGGATGCCGAGGGCGGCCGCGACGCGACGGGCCTCCTCAGCCTCTCCCGGCGGAAGCGAGGCCGACACTGCCGTGACCGCGAGCGCCCGGTCACCCAGGGCTCGGGCCGCCACGGCCGCCACCAGCGAGGAATCGGTGCCGCCGCTGTAGGCGACCACGACGCGTCCAACGCCCCTGAGCACGTCGTGCAGGCGATCGAGCTTGGCGGAGACCTCCGTCGTGGCCACTAGGGCGATTCTCCCACGACGAGGAGAAGGCCCGGACCTTGAGGTCCGGGCCTTCTCCGTCGGAGAGAGGGGCTCCACCCAGCCGTTCGCCGGACCGCTCTCGAAGGTTCACCTGCCGGATGTGGAGGACATGTGGAGCCCTTCACGAACTGAAGGGGCCCCGGTCGCCCGGGGCCCCTCCGTCGCTTCTTCCGAGCCTGAACCTCAGAAGTCCATGTCGCCGCCGCCCGGCATGGCCGGGGGAGCGTGCTTCTCGGGCTTCTCCGCGACGAGGGCCTCGGTCGTGAGGAACAGTGCCGCGATGCTCGCCGCGTTCTGAAGCGCCGAGCGCGTGACCTTCGTCGGGTCCACGACGCCGAACTTGATCATGTCGCCGTACTCGCCGGTGGCCGCGTTCAGGCCCTGGCCGGGGTCGAGCGTGCGGACCTTCTCGACCACCACGCCCCCCTCGAGGCCCGCGTTAGTCGCGATCTGCTTCAGCGGCTCCTCGAGAGCCCTGCGGACGATGGCCGCCCCAGTGAGCTCGTCGCCCTCGAGGTCGACCTTGTCCAGGGCGGCCTGCGCGTTCAGGAGGGCCACGCCGCCGCCGGGCACGATGCCCTCCTCGACGGCCGCCTTGGTCGACTGCACGGCGTCCTCGATGCGGTGCTTCTTCTCCTTCAGCTCGACCTCGGTGGCCGCGCCGACCTTGATGACCGCCACGCCGCCCGAGAGCTTGGCCAGGCGCTCCTGGAGCTTCTCGCGGTCGTAGTCCGAGTCGGTCTTCTCGATCTCGGACTTGATCTGGTTGATCCGGCCCTTGATGTCGTCTTCCTTGCCGCCGCCCTCGACGATCGTGGTCTCGTCCTTGGTGACCACGACCTTGCGAGCGGTACCGAAGAGGTCGAGCGTCGCGTTCTCGAGCTTCAGACCGACTTCCTCGGAGATCACCGTTCCGCCCGACAGGATCGCGATGTCCTGAAGCATGGCCTTGCGGCGGTCGCCGAAACCCGGAGCCTTCACCGCGACCGACTTGAACGTGCCGCGGATCTTGTTCACCACGAGCGTGGCGAGAGCCTCTCCCTCGACGTCCTCGGCCAGCACGACCACCGGCTTGCCGGTCTGCATGACCTTCTCGAGCGCCGGAAGCAGGTCCTTCACCGCGCTGACCTTCTGGTTCGCGATCAGGATGTACGGGTCTTCCAGGACCGCCTCCTGCCGCTCGGGGTCGGTCAGGAAGTACGGGGAGATGTAGCCCTTGTCGAACCGCATGCCCTCGACGAACTCGAGCTCCATCCCGAAGGTGTTGGACTCCTCGACGGTGATCACGCCGTCCTTGCCGACCTTGTCGACGGCTTCGGCGATCTTCTCGCCGATCTCGGGGTCAGCGGCCGAGATGGCCCCCACCTGGGCGATCTCGTCCTTGGCCTCGACCTCCTTCGACTGGTTCTTGATGGCCTCGACGGCGAGCTCGACCGCGCGCTCGATGCCGCGCTTCAGGGCCATCGGGTTCGCGCCTGCCGCCACGTTGCGCAGGCCCTCCTTCACGATGGCCTGGGCGAGCACGGTGGCGGTCGTCGTGCCGTCGCCGGCCACGTCGTCCGTCTTCTTGGCGACTTCCTTCACGAGCTCGGCGCCGATGTTCTCCTGCGGGTCGTCGAGCTCGATCTCCTTGGCGATCGAGACGCCGTCGTTCGTGATCGTGGGCGCGCCCCACTTCTTCTCGAGGACGACGTTGCGGCCCTTCGGGCCGAGCGTGATCCTCACCGCGTTCGCGAGCTGGTCCATGCCGCGCTCGAGGGCCCGCCGCGCCTCCTCGTCGAAGGTGATGATCTTGGCACCCATCCCGACCTCCTTCTGGTCTCGTGCTGGTCCCGTGGTCCTTCTCAGCCTCGGGGTCCGACTGCTAGCACTCAGACCCTCCGAGTGCTAAGGATTGTAGCCCGAAACCGCCCCGACGTGGCAAGTGCCGGCCGCCGGGCTCCTCCCGCGGGCTCTCGCGTGCCCGGGCTGGGCCGTCGGACGGCTCGGTGATGGGTCACGGTTCGAGTGGACCCGAGTCCCCGAACTTCAGCGGTCCGTAGTAGCGTCCGGCCGTGCAGGTAGGCGTGGTCCTTGCCCAGATCCCGGTGGACTTCTCGGTGCCGCGCAACCTCGACACGATACTGGGCGTGCTCACCCACGCTGAGCCCGGAGACGTCGTGGTGACGCCGGAAGGATCGCTGACCGGATGCCTCGTCCACGGCCGGGCCGACGTCGAGCGTCTGGCCAAGACGGATCCCGGGGAGGTGGTCGAGGCTATCGATTCCCTCGCCTACGAGGCCGTTCAACGAGACTTGCACCTTTGGCTCGGGGTGTGCCGACGGGAGGATGGAGCCTGGTCGAACGAGGCGGTCGGGCTCCTCGGCGATGGCACCCGGCTGACCTACCGCAAGGTGAACCTCGCCACAGACGAGCGCGGGATGTTCCGACCCGGCGATGAGCTTCCGGTCTTCGAGGTGCCATCGGCATCAGCCTGGGTGCCGGTGGGCGTACAGCTCTGCCGCGAACTCCGGTACCCCGAGCAGTGGCGGTCGCTGGCCGAGCGGGGGGCGCGGCTGTTCCTGCACCTGAACCATGGCCAGGCCGACGCCCGGGTGTTCGAGACGTGGCGGGCCCTGCTGGTCGCAAGGGCCGCCGAGAACCAGCGGTTCGTCGTCAGCGCGAACGCCGCATCGTCTTCACAGCACTGCCCGAGCATGGTCGTCGCTCCCGACGGGGCGGTGGTGGCAGAACTCCCGGTCGGAAATACCCAGGTGCAACGGGTCGACCTGAACCTGGACCAGACCGCGGACTGGTACCTCGGCCAGCGTCGCCGGGACCTTGGCTTCTGATCGGCCGCCCGATCCAAACTGACCCACTACGCACGGCCCCGCCTTGCGCAGCCGGCGGTCGAGGTCTAGCGTCGCTGCTCGAGCGCCGCCGCAGACGGAGGCACGCAGATTGGAGGGGGTCGAGTGGCGGACTTCGTCGCGGGCGCGTGATCCGTGACTGAAGGCGCGTCGCGTTCCGAGCGATCCTCGCGGAGCGCGGCTCGCGCCGATCTCGCGTCCTCGGGCGAGTGGCGGGGCGCCCTCCTCTGCTGTGCTGGGCTTTCCCTGGCGATCGCTGGCTTCTACCTCGCCCTGTACCCGCTCCGTCACTTCGACCAGCCCCTCGGCTACGACACCGCTCAGTACCTGTGGCGAGCGCGCTGCGTGTCCCAGGGCGGGATGGAGGCGCTCGGCCGGTGCGCTCCGCAGGCATTCCAGGCCCTTCCCAGCCGCGCCGGCTTCCCCCTGGTGGCTCTCACGCTCAGCTCCATGTCCTCGACCTCGCTCTTCACCGTGGCCGCCATGCTGCCCGCGGTGACGGCAGCAACGATCGGGCTCGGGGCGGCCGCGCTCGTAACGTCCGACATCGAGGCGCGCCTTGGGGAGTTCGCCTTGATCGCGGCCGTCGTGGGGTTCTCGCCGATGGTCGTGCAGATGGCAGGGCCCGAGTACTACGCGGACGCGATGCTGGCCATGACCGTCGGGCTCGCCGCCCTCGTGGCCGTCGTCTACCTGACGCGGCGCGGTCATGGGCTTGCTGCCGCGGCAGCGCTCCTGGCGGTCACCGCGCTCATCCATTGGCCGACCGCAGCGATCCTGGTCGCCGCTCTGCTTGGAGTCGTGCTCGTCACCCTGCCCGACGCGCGGAGCAGCCGGCGCGGTGGGGTCTCGCTGGCCGAGACCGTCTCGGGGCGGATCCTCGCCGTGCTGGCCGTAGCCATCACGGGGTGGGCGGTCGCGCTCGCGGTCCTCGTGAGAGCGGTGCCCGACCGCTTCTACGGGAGCCCTCAGGAATTCGCGGCGAAGGTCAGGGCTCAGCTCCCCAGGTACGGCTTCCCGATCTCCGTCCCGGCCGCCGCCCTCGGTTGGGTCTGCCTGGGGGCGCGGGAGAAGGCGACCCGCCCAGCCGAGCGGCGGGTCCTGTCGGTCCTGTTCGGCGCGTGGCTGGCGGTGTTGCTGGCCCTCCTCGTGGCGTGGATCCTGGGGCTCCGGTCGTTCCCGGCGCACCGGCTGTTCATCCTGGCGCTGCCGATCCCGATGCTCGGCGCCGTCGCCCTCCTTTGGGCCGGGGAACGGGTCGGGAGGCGGTTCCCCCGTTCGTCCGTCGTGGCAGTCGCGTGCGGCGTGCTCGTGGTGACCGCCGCCGGGTTCTTCCTCTGGGCTCACAACAGGCCGACGATCCGGGGTGACAGGAGGGCGGAAGCCGCGGTCATCGCCGAGTACCTGACGAGCCAGGTGCCGGCCGGGGTGCCCGCGATCGAGGTCGGCGACGTCGCCGGTGCGCCGCTCAACGACTTCGACGTCATGCAGGACACCATGCGCACCACGCTGCCGGTCGATCGGATCGCCGACACGTGGTTCTACCTGGGAACCCCGCAGCGCCTACTGGCGGGCGAGCCCACGCTCACGTCCGACCCGGCGTACAACGAGGTCTCGATGGCGCAGTGGGCCCTGGTCCAGCCGCTGCTCGCGCGACCGCACGTCATCCTCGTCTCGAGGTCCTACTCCCCCGCCTTCGAGGAGATCGCGAGGGCGATGCCCGACCGAGTGATCGCAGGGGATCTCGTCGTGCTCGAAGGTCCTCTTCCCCCGGACCGCCTCACGCCCGCGAGTCCCGAGCCACTGCCGGGGGCCGGACGGCTCGTGGCGCTCGCGCTCGCCTCAGTGCTGGCCCTGGGAACGATCGGGGTCGGCTGGACCGTCGTCGGCCTCCCGGATCTGCGACCGCTGGAACGGTTCGCCGTCGCGCCCGCCGTCGGGATGGCTGCCGTCGTCGTCGCCGCCTTCGCCGCCGATCGGGCGGGACTCAGGCTCCAGGGGTCGAACGGGACCCTGGTCGCCGTTGCCGTCGCCCTGGCCGGATGGGCGGCCGCGTACCTCTCGACCGTGCGGCGGCGGCGCCTGCCTACTCGAATCCCATAGCCGCGACCCGCGCGATCGAGACCTCGATGCAGACCGACTTCCCCTCCTCGATCGGGTCCTCCCGCGGGTACTGGGGGTACTTCTCGTAAAGGAGAGCGCGCCCGCGTTCGAACCGCGGCCCCTCCTCGACGAGGGTGGCCTCGCCGAAGACGACGGCGTGCTTCAGCAAGCCCCAGTCCTCCAAGTACTCGTCGAAGACGATCGCAAGGCGAGGTTGCCGCCTGAGGTTGCGGACCTTGGCAGACGCGGTGCCGCTCGCCACGACGATCCGGTCACCGTCGAGGACCGGACAGATCGGCGCCACGTGCGGGGTGCCGTCCGGCGAGACGGTGGCCATGCGGGCCACCCGCTGCGCGTCGACGAAGGCCGCCTCGTCGTCCGAGAGAACCCGCCGGCCCCGCATCACTCGTCCCCGGTGGTGGTCTGGGACATCTCGCGGATCTGATCGACGATCTCGGCGTTGGCGAGCGTCGTGACGTCTCCGAGGGGACGGCCCCGCGCGACGTCTCGCAGGAGCCGGCGCATGATCTTGCCCGACCGGGTCTTCGGCAGGTCGTTCGTGAAGATGATCCCGTGCGGGCGAGCGATCTTCCCGATCATCCTGGCCACGTGGTCGCGGAGCTCCTCGGCCATCCGATCGTCGCCCTCGATGCCCGACTTCAGGGTCACGAACGCCACGATGGCCTCGCCGACCAGGTCGTCCGGTTTCGACACAACGGCCGCCTCTGCGACCTTCGGGTCGTCGACGAGCGCACTCTCGATCTCGTACGTCGAGAGACGGTGCGTCCGGCCCGTACTTGCTGAAGTAGGTCTGCACGTAACGATCGTCGTCGCCCCAGATCGTGCGCGCGATCGCGGGCCACGGCCGCTTCAGGACCAGGTATCCGCCTCCTCCGAAGCCCACCGAGTTGCCCTGCTCGTCCACGACGTCGGCGCTCACCCCCGGGAACGGCCTGGTGGCCGAGCCCGGCTTCGTAGGCGTGATCCCCGGCAGCGGCGTGATCAGGATCGCTCCCGTCTCGGTCTGCCACCAGGTGTCCACGACCGGGCATCGCTCTCCGCCGATGAACTTCCAGTACCACACCCACGCCTCGGGATTGATCGGCTCGCCCACGGTCCCCAGGAGCCGGAGCGAGGACAGGTCGCGGCGCTCCGGGTACTCGGTGCCCCAGCGCATGAACGCGCGGATGGCGGTGGGCGCCGTGTAGAGGATCGTCGCGCGGTACTTCTCGGCGATCTGCCAGATGCGGTCCTTGTCCGGCCAGTCCGGCGCACCCTCGTAGATGATCCCCGTCGTGTGGTTCGCGAGGGGGCCGTAGACGATGTAGGAGTGGCCGGTGACCCATCCGATGTCGGCCGCGCACCAGAAGACGTCGTCGTCGTGGATGTCGAAGATCATCCGGTGCGACGCGGCCACCTGCGTGAGGTAGCCGCCGGTCGTGTGCGCGATGCCCTTGGGCTTGCCGGTCGTGCCGCTCGTGTAGAGCAGGTACAACAGATCCTCGGCATCCATCTCCTCGGGCGGGCACTCGGGCGGCTGACCCTCTATCAGCTCGTGGTACCAGAGATCGCGCCCGGGCGTGAACGGGTGATCTCCACCGATGCGCTTCACCGTGATCACGTGCTGGATCGAGGGGCAGTCCTTGAGAGCCTCCTCGGCGTTCTGCTTCAGCGGAACCAGCTGGCCTCGCCGGTACCCGCCGTCCGCCGTGATCAGGACCGTCGCCTGGGCGTCGTTGATGCGGTCCTTCAGCGACTCGGAGCTGAATCCTCCGAAGACCACCGAGTGCGGGGCCCCGATCCTCGCGCACGCGAGCATGGCGACCGGGAGCTCCGGCACCATGCCGAGGTAGATGTTCACGCGGTCGCCCTTCTTCACGCCCAGCGACTTCAGGGCGTTGGCGAACCGGCAGACTTCGTCCAGGAGCTCCGCGTACGTGATCGCGCGCTCCTCGCCGGGCTCCCCCTCCCAGTGGTACGCGATCTTGTCGCCGCCCCCGGCCTCCACGTGACGGTCCAGGCAGTTGTACGAGGCGTTCAGCTTGCCCCCGGAGAACCACTTCACCCACGGCGGGGTCCACTCCATGACCGTGTCCCACTTCCTGAACCAGGTCAGGCGCTCGGCCTGCTCGGCCCAGAAACCCTCCGGGTCCGCCTCCGCGCGCTCGTAGATGGAGGGGTCGGAGACGATCGCCCGTGCGACGAACTCGGGGGCCGGCTCGAATACCCGGTGCTCCTGCAGGAGAGCGTCGATGTTCTGCTCGACGTCGCTCACGGTGTGGGTCCTCCTCGCTCGCGGGTGCCGCAATGGTAGTCAGGAACGGGTCGGCCGTGCGAGTGCCCGGAGGCCCAGGATCCGGCGGGCCCCGGGGGCCGCCGGGGGAGCGTGCCTGGATGTGCTTGCATCCGTGCCTGTAGGGGGCCACCATCGTCCGCGAGGCCGCCCCGATGGGCGGCCTCGGAGCTACGGGAGATACGGACCGCGATCGGGCGGACGGAGGGGAAGGGGGCAGCTCGTGGCCAAGTACGAGGCCTACTGCGTGAAGTGCCGCGCCAAGCGGGAGTTCGAGGGCACCGAGGTCACGTTGAAGAACGGCAGGAAGGCCGCCCAGGGCACCTGTCCGGTCTGCGGCACGAAGGTGATGCGGATCCTGGGCAAGGGCTAGACCCCGCACCTACGACAGGCGCGACAGCAGCGCCTCCGGAGCGATCAGATGTCGCTCCGGAGTCATCTTGCGGTGCCTCGAGACCATGTCGGCGACCGTGGTCTGCTCGAAGACCCCCTGGATCGCCCGGGCGACGTCGCCCCAGAACCCCTGCAAGCCGCAGCGAGAGTCCTGGAAGCAGGTGTGGTCCGAGGGCTCCAGGCAGAACATCGGGAACATCTGGCCCTCGATCGCGTCGGCGATGTCCGCGACCGTGATCGCCTCCGGCTCCTTCGCGAGGCGACACCCGCCGCCCGAGCCCCGGAAGCTCTCGACGAGCCCCGCCTTGGAAAGGGCGCCGAGCTGCTGCTCCAGGAAACGGAGCGGGATCTGCTGGCGCTCGGCGATCTCGCGCGCGGGCACGAGCGTGCCCTCCGCCTCCGCCCTTCGCTGGGCCAGCTCGATCATGGCGCGCATCGCGTACTCGAGCTTCTGAGAGACCTTCAGCACGGGCACCTCCTGACCCCAGGGTAGGTGGGGCGTTTCCGCACGTCAACGCGGTCGGTCCGACGACTACTCGAACCTGGGTATCCAGACGTGCCCAGTTTCGTCCGAACAACATCCTTAGGGAAGATGAGCGTCACCCGTTCGGAGGGGCGAGGAGAAGCACAGAGTGCGCGTGCTGGTGATCGACGACGACCCGGACGTGCTGCTGCTTTGCAGGGTCAACCTCGGGCACGCCGGCCACGAGGTGGACCTGGCGCTCGACGGTGACCGCGGCCTGGAGCTCGCCCGGACCGAGCGCCCCGACGTCATCGTGCTCGACCTCATGCTCCCCAACCGTGACGGCTTCGACGTGATGGAGGCGCTCGCCGCCGACCGGAAGCTGAAGGACGTGCCGGTGATGGTGCTCACCGCGAGGGCGCGGTGGGACGACGAGGTGCGGAGCTGGCAGGCGGGAGCCGCGGATTACCTGACCAAGCCCTTCAGCCCGGCGGCGCTGACCGAGGCTCTGCATCGCGTGCACTCGATGACGCCCGGTGAGCGGATGGCCCGCCGCACCGAGGCGCTCAGCCGTCTCCTGACCGACAAGGACTGAGCCGAGCGCCGCTAGACTCGGGCGGTGACTCTTCCGACGGTCCAGGTCCCTCCGCGCAAGCTCGCAGCGTACGCCCCCGACGCGGGAGAGGACGCCGTGGAGCGGCTGCGCGCAGCAGCCGAGCCCCTTCGGGGGATGCGCCTGTTGCAGGTGAACAGCACGGGGTACGGCGGTGGGGTCGCCGAGCTCCTGACCACCCACGTCCCCCTCTTGAACGACCTCGGGATCGACACGACCTGGGCGGTCATCGAGGGCTCCGACGACTTCTTCACCGTCACGAAGACCGTTCACAACGGGCTCCAGGGTATGGACGTGGCCTGGACCCCGGAGATGGAGTCGGTCTACCTCGAGCGGGTACGGGCCAACGCGGCCGCTTTCGACGGGTCGTGGGACCTGGTCCTGATCCACGACCCGCAGCCGGCGGCCCTCCTCGCAGAGCTCGGCGACCGATCCGCCGGCCGTTGGACGTGGCGCTGCCACATCGACCTGTCCGCCCCCAACGAGCGCGTGTGGTCGTTCTTCGAACCGATGGTCAACCGCTACGACGCCGCGATCTTCACGCTGGAGGCCTTCGCCCAGCCGGGCGTGACCCAGCCGCGCCTTGCCTTCATCCCGCCCTCTATCGATCCCACGACGGAGAAGAACCATCCGCTCTCCGGCCGCGAGGTGCTGGCAGTGCTGGCGCGATACGGTGTCGATCCCTCGAGGCCGCTCGCGGTTCAGATCTCGCGGTTCGACCCGTGGAAGGATCCAATCGGCGTGATCGACGCGTATAGGCTCGCGCGCCGGACGGTTCCCGACCTCCAGCTGGTGATGGCCGGCTCGATGGCTGCCGACGATCCCGAGGGCCAGGAGTACCTGCGGCGCACGGCATCGTACGCGGGCGAGGACCCCGGCCTCAGGCTGCTCACAGACGCGGACGGGGTCGGACACCTCGAGGTGAACGCGTTCCAGCGCGCCGCCGACGTCGTGATACAGAAGTCGACGCGCGAGGGGTTCGGCCTCGTCGTCTCCGAGGGGATGTGGAAGGGCAAGCCCGTCGTCGGCGGCGCCGTCGGAGGGATCCGCCTGCAGGTCGTCGACGGCGAGACAGGCTATCTGGTCGACTCGGCCGAGGCCTGCGCCGACCGGCTTTCGGCGCTGCTCCTCGATCCGGGGCTGCGGGCGCGGATGGGCGATGCCGGGCGCGAGCGGGTGCGGGACCGATTCCTGTCGCTGCGGGAGCTGGAGGACCATCTTCGGCTCTTCGCGTCCCTGGTCTCATGAGCGGCATCGTCGTCGCCTCCAACCGGGGCCCGGTGAGCTTCGACCGGGACGAGCGCGGGGGCCTCGTGGCCCAGCGCGGCGCGGGCGGCCTGGTGACCGCCCTGGCCGGCGTCCTGCCCGGCCGCGACGCGACGTGGGTTGCCGCCGCGATGACCGACGGTGACCGGGAGGTGGCGGCCGGAGCGGCCGTGCCCGACGCGGGATTCCCGGCGGAGATGAGGTACGTGGTCGTGCCTCCGGACCGGTACGACGCCTACTACAACGAGGTCGCGAACCGCACCCTGTGGTTCGCCCACCACTACCTCTGGGACACCGTCCGGTCCCCGGTCTTCGACCGCGCGACCGAGCAGGCGTGGGAGGACTACGTCGCCGTCAACCGCGCGTTCGCCGAGGAGCTCGCCGAGATCCCGGGCGACCCTCCGTTCCTGGTGCAGGACTACCACCTGTCGCTCGTACCCAGGTTCCTGCGGGAGCTCCGGCCGGGCGCGCGCATCGCGCACTTCTCCCACACGCCGTTCGCCGGATCGACCTATCTCCGGATCCTGCCGGCGAGGATCCGCGACGCGCTGCTCCGCGGGCTCCTCGGCGCCGACGTGCTGGGGTTCCAGACGGGGACCTGGGCCGAGAACTTCCTCTTCTCGGCCCGCGCGATGCCGGGCGCGCGCGTGGACCTCGCCCGCTCGCGGGTCACGCTCGACGGCCGAGAGGTGCTCGTGCGCGTCTACCCGATCTCGGTGGAGGCCCCCCACCTGCGCCAGCTGGCGCAGACGCCCGAGGTCCGCAAGCTCCGGCGCGAGATCGCCAGGATCCGCGGCGACCGCGCGCTGCTGCTGCGCGTGGACCGGCTGGAGCTCACGAAGAACATCGTGCGCGGGTTCCTTGCCTACGAGTCGTTCCTGCGGGCGAATCCGGGGTGGCGAGGTCGCGTGACGTTCCTCGCGCTGCTCTCCCCGTCCCGCTCGGAGATCCCCGAGTACCAGGCCTACACCGACGAGTGCCTCGCCGAGGCCGAGCGCATCAACCGGGAGTACGGCGACCACGGGTGGACTCCGGTCCACGTGAGCGTGCGCGAGGACTACCCGGAGGCGGTGGCCGCGCTCGGGCTGTACGACGTCCTGCTGGTCAACCCGGTCTTCGACGGGATGAACCTCGTCGCGATGGAGGGACCGCTGCTGAACCGCCGTCACGGGGCGCTGGTGCTCTCGCGCAACGCCGGCGCGTTCGGAAGGCTCGGACGCTACGCCCTGGGCGTGAACCCGTTCGACGTCGCCGAGACGGCGGACGCTATCCGCGAAGCGCTGGAGATGCCGCCGCCGGAGCGAACCCGCCGGGCGCGCGGCCTCGCGCGGACGGTGCTCGCGAACACGCCTGCGAGGTGGCTGGGCCGGCAGCTCGACGACCTCTCGCGCGTGAAGCGGCCCGGGTAGCTCAGGCGAGGGACCGCAGCAGGTCGACGGTCCCCGCCGGCCCCTCGACCACGAGATCGGCCGCCTCCAGCAGCGACGGCGGGGTCTCGGGCCCCCGCACGGCCACCTTCAAGGCGACCAGCCCGCGCTCGCGCAGACGGTCAAGCGCGGCGAACGCGTCGAGGTCCGCGAGGTCGTCCCCCGCGTACATGACCGCCCGAAGCGCGTGCTCTCCCACGAGCCGCTCTACGGCGGCGCCCTTCCTGGGCCGGCCGGACGGGACGAGCTCGACGACCATCTTGCCCTCGGCGAGCTCGAGCCCGGCTCCTCTCGCGACGGGCTCCAGCACCGCGACCAGCCGCGAACGCGCCGCGGCCGCATCCTCTGCCTGCCGGTAGTGGACGGCGAGCGACGCGCCCTTGTCCTCGACCCAGGCGGAGGGCTCGACGGCCGCGGCGCGTTCGACGAGCGGCAGGAGCCCCGGCGCGAGTGCCGGCGCGGCCTCCTGCATCCCGTACAGGCCCTCGTACCGGATGCCGTCGACTCGGACGATGGAGGCGACCTCCTCCGCGCGGCGACCGGTTATCACCGCGACGAGCGCGAACCGGGCGACGATGACCTCGAGCGCCTCGCGCGCGCCCTCGGTGGGGCCGGCAAGCTCCGGGCGCGCGACGATCTCGGCGAGGGTGCCGTCGAGATCGAGGAGAACCCCGGCGCGGGGCGCCCGCGCGCGGAACGCCTCGAGCACGTCAGCCGCTGGTCCCGGACGCCCTGTCGTTGCCGATGACGATCACGACGTTCGCGGCGGCCGGCACCAGGGTGCCCGTGGCATAGATAGGTGCGAGCTCCCGGACCGGCGCCCCCTTGTAGAAGGTGTCGGCGACCCACTGCGCGTCCGCCCGGTTCTGAGCGGCCGCGGCACCCCCTCGGAAGTACACGACCGTCTTCGTCACCGGCTTCGAGGGGGCGTCGTCCGCGGCGAAGCCGGCGGCGTTCAGCGCCGGCGTGAGCCCCTGAGCGCTCAGTCGCTGCTCCTCCGCCCCAGCCACCCCCACCGCGGTGGTCCCGTTCAGCACGAAGAAGTCGATCTTCTTGGCGCGGTGCGGCGACAGGGAGGTCTTGGGCGACTTCGAGACCGAGACGGACACGGAGGGGCTTACGGCGGTTTCCCCGCCCGGCCCGCCGGCCGAGATGCTGCCGGCGCCCGAGAAGCCGCTCACGAGGACGGCGAACCCGGCGACCGCGAGCGCGGCAACGATCACGATGCGTGTGATCCCGGTGTTCACGCGCCCATCCTACCCCAGGGCCATGAGGACGGATCAGACCTGGCGGCCGAGGCGGCCGGCGACGCGACGGCGCCTGCGCGCGTCGCGGAGCCGGCGCAGGCGCCGAACGAGCATCGGGTCGTAGGCCAGGGCCTCGGGCCGGTCGATCAGGCGGTTCAGCAGCTGGTGGTAGTGCGCTACCGACAGCCCGAGGCCGTCGCGGATCCGCAGCGCCTTCGGCCCGGGCTCCCTCCACCACCCACGTTCGAAGTCGAGAATCTCCCGCTCGCGAGCGTCCAGCGCGGCTTCCGTCTTCCCGCCGTCGATCTCCTTCGCCATCCGAAGCCGAGGCTAGCAACCCGTGCCGATGGTTCAAGCACCTGCGGCCTCCCGTCGAAACCCGAACCGGGGTACCAATGGATGAGACAATGCCCGCCGGAACGACCGACGGAGGCGAGAGCGTGACCGGATCCCCGCACGGGAGCGGTGAGCGCGGCACCGAAGGGGCCCGATCGGTTGCGCAGCTCAACATGCTGCACAGCCTGGCGGCCGAGCTGAACAGCCTCGGCGACGTGGCCAGGATCGCGGGCGCGATAACCGCGGAGCTCCGAACGATCGTCGACTACCACAACTGCCGCGTCTACGTGCTGGAGGACGACGGCGTGACGCTCGTGCCGGTGGCGTTCCGAGGCGAGCTGTTCTCCGAGTACGAGCAGGAGACCCTCGAGGGCCTCGTCACGAAGGTGGGCGAGGGCATCACGGGATGGGTTGCGGAGCAGCGCACCTCCCTGCTCACCCCGGACGCCCGCGAGGTCCCCTTCTCGGTCACGATCCCCGGGACCAGTGAGGACGTGCTCGAGTCGATGCTGGCTGTCCCGATGCTCGTCGGCGACGACGTGTTGGGCGTGATCGTGCTCTCGAAGCTCGGGTTCGGGAAGTTCGACGAGGAGGACCAGCGGATGCTGGAGGTCCTCGCCTCACACGCCGCGGTGGCCGTCCAGAACGCGAGGCTGCTCGCGGCCGAGCGCGAGGCCGCGGAGACCTCGGCGGCGTTGCTCCGCCTCTCGCAGGCGCTCACGAGCGTCCACACGATCGAGGGCATCATGCAGGAGGCGCTCGAGACCGTCCCGGGCATCATGGACTGCTCGGCGATCGCCGCTTACGTGCGCGACGAGGGCACGGGCGCCTACCGGCTCACCTCGTTCCTCGGGCTCGGCGACCGGCCCGCCCCCGACCTCGAGAGGACGGAGCCTGTCGGAGCCGACGTAGCGAGCCGGTTCCTGCTCTCGCTCACGGAACCCTTCGTCCTGCCGAAGGGGTCCGTGGAGCAGATCCCCACCGAGCACCTCCTCGTGCAGGAGGTCACCGAGAGGCTCGTGGCCCCTCTCAGCTGGGAGCCCGAAGGGTTCGGGGTGCTCGTGGTCTCGGCGCGCACTCCGGACTCTCGGTTCTCCCAGCGCGACCTGCGTCTCGCGCGCGGCGTCGCCGACATCGCCTCGCTCGCGGCGGGCAACGCGCGCAGGCTCCGCCAGCTCGAGCGGTTCCATGAGCTCGTCGAGGGCCTCGACGCCGTCTTCTGGGAGACCACCGGCGACGACCTCGCCTTCTCCTTCGTCTCGCAGCGGGCGCAGGACATCCTGGGAGCCGAGCCGGATACGTGGCTCGAGCGCTCCTGGGGCGATCAGGTCCACGAGGATGACCGGGCCGAGGCGCTCGCCGCGTTCCACGCGGTCGCGCAGCTAGGGGACCAGAGCATCGAGTACCGGGTGACTGCCCCGGATGGGCGTGTCACGTGGGTCCGTGACCTCGTCCACGCGGTGAGGAGCGGGCAGCCCGGGCCATCGCGACACCGCGGCCTCATGGTCGACGTCACCGAGCGCAAGCGCGCGGAGCAGGCTCTGCGGCGCAGCGAACGGAAGTACTCCGAGGCGTTCCGGCGGGAGCGCGAGGCGTCGCAACGCCTCCGGGCGCTCGACGACATGAAGAACACGTTCCTCGAGGCCGTGTCGCACGACCTCCGCACGCCGCTCACGACGATCCTCGGTTCCGCGCTCACGCTCGAACAGACACAGCTGGACCTGCCGAAGGACGATGCCCTCGACCTCGTGCAACGGATCGCGGCGAACGCGCGCAAGCTCGAGCGGCTCCTGTCCGACCTGCTCGATCTCGACCGGCTCCAGCGGGGGATCATCACCCCCCAGCGGCGGCCGACCGACATCGAAGCGCTCGTCCGACGGGGGGTGGAGGAGTCGAGCACCCACTGGAAGCGGCCCATCGAGGTCGACGTGGAGCCATTCGTCGCCTCGGTGGATGCGGCCAAGCTCGAGCGGATCCTCGAGAACCTCCTGGCGAACGCCGTGCGGCACACGCCGGAGGGGACGCGGATCTGGGTGCGCGCGAAGAGTCAGGAGGGAGGGCTGCTCCTCGTGGTGGAGGACGAGGGCCCCGGCATCCCGGCCGATCTCAGGGAGGCGGTCTTCGAGCCTTTCCGCCAGATCCCCGGGTCACGGTGGGAGCACTCACCCGGCGTGGGCGTCGGGCTCTCGCTCGTACGTCGCTTCTCCGAGCTCCACGGGGGGCGCGCCTGGATGAGGGAGCGCCCGGGAGGAGGCTCCTCGTTCCACGTGTTCCTTCCGGGAAGCTAGTGTTCGCGCGCCGTCACGCCTCGGCGGCTCCACCCGATCCGGGCGCGCCCCCGGCCGCCATCTGAGCCTCGAGCTCCTTGATCTCCGAGACGAGCTTGTCGCCGTCCTCGCCCGCGGCGATGCCCTTCTCGACCACTAGGTAGCCGAGCTGCTTCGCGAGGTCGTCGATCTTCCGCCGCTGCTGGACGTCCTCCACCTTCTCCTTCGCCGCGTCGGCCGCCTTCTTGCCGGCCTCCACGGCGGTGCCGGCAGCTTCTTTGACCTTGTCCAGGATCCCCATCTCGAACTCCTCTCGCCGGACCTCGTTCAACGGTAGCGCGGGAACGCCGCGACAACACGTGACGAGCCGGACGGCGCAGGGTGCTGGCGCCGTCCGGCTCTCATCCGGGGGTGGGGCCCGGACTCACGCGCGCGGGGCGGTGCCGGAGCGACCGCCCTGCGACGAGGACGGATGCGAGCATCGCGGCTGCCGGTAGCCCGGAGAGCCAACCCATCGATCGCGTCCGCCATCGATCCACCTCGATTCAGATGAACAGAGTGATCGCGTCCTGCGCCTCGACCAGGGCGGTCGTCGCGCCGGCCGGATCCTCCAGCCCGTCAATCAGGTCTTCGCGCGACAGGCCGAGCAGGTCCATCGTCATCTGACACGGCACGAGCTTCACGCCGAGATCCTTCGCGAGCGCCATCAGCTCGGAGGGACTGGCGACCTTGTGCTCCTTCGCGAGGTGCTTCATCATCGCCGGACCCGCGCCGGCGAAGTTCATCTTCCCGAGCTTGAGGTGCTCCAAGCCCGGCCGGTCCATCGTCGAGAGCAGCTTCTGCATCCAGTTCTCGCCCGTGATGCGTACGTCGTCCCTCACGAGCGGGAACAGCCCCCAGAAGGTGAAGAAGACGGTCGTCTCCATCCCCATGGCCGCGCCGGTCGTGGAAAGGATCAGCGTGGGCCAGATGCGGTCGAGCTCACCGCTCCAGGCGAAGATCACCAGCTTCCTGTGGGGCGCGTGCTCCGCGACCTCCTGGGGCTCATCCGCCGTTTCCGGCTGCGTCATGACCATCCGACTCACCCTTTCCTGCGGACGACGAACCGGTACACGCCGTCCGTCTCGGTGTGCTCCACGAGCTGGTTGCCGGTCGTGCGGCACCACGCCTTGAAGTCCGGCACGGAGCCCGGGTCGGTCGCGAGAACCTGGAGCAGCTCGCCGGGCTCGATCTCGCGGATTGCCTGGGCGGTCTTCGCGATCGGTAGGGGGCAGTTGAACCCCTTCATGTCGAGCGTCTTCGCGATCGTCGCGCTCATGCCGCTCCCCTTTCCTTCGGCGCCCGCTCGGGGATGCGTCCCTGCGGGACCGTCTGCCAGTACAGGCGGTTGAACATCCACTTGGCCGCGTGCCACACGCGGTTCGGCTGGGGCGGCGTGGGCGGGTGCTCGTAGTCGAAGCGGAGCGCCGTCGCCTTGCCGCCGCCCGTCTCGAGGAAGCACATCACCCGGCCTCCGTAGTTGGTCCTGGGCGCCGTGCCGCGTACGAGCGAGGAGATGCGGCTCGCGACGACCGGGGCCTCGAAGTGGGCCGTGGAGCCGGACTTCGAGATCGGCAGGTCCGTGGCGTCGCCCATGGCGAATATCCGCTCGTGCTCACCCACCTGAAGGCTGCGCCTGTCGGTGGGTAGCCAACCGCTAGCGTCCCCCAGGCCCGAGTCGTCGATGAGCTGCTGCCCTCGATGCGGGGGAACCAGCACGAGCAGGTCGTACTCGGTCTTCTCGCCTTCGAGCGAGCTAACCGTGCCGGCGGCGGGATCCACGGACTCGACGTTGAAGAACGTCGTGAGCCCGATCCCGCGGGCCTCCATGAACGGCTGGATCACCTTCGATGCGTTTTCGATCGTGAACGCGCGGTTCAGCGGCGACAGCAGGGTGATCTCGGAGCGGTCTCGGATCCCGCGATGGCGCAGGTACTCCTCGAGCATGAACACGAACTCGACGGGCGCCGGTGGGCACTTGTACGGGATGCCCGCGATCCCCACGCGGATCCTGCCCCCTCGGAACCGGCGGAGCTCCTCGCGGAGGCGCTGGGCCCCCGCCAGGGAGTAGAACTCGTGCGATCCCTCCGATAGGCCGGGCACCGAGTCGTACACGAGCCGTGCCCCCGTCGCCAGCACGAGGTAGTCCCACTCCAGGGTGCCGCCGCGCTCGAGGCCGACCAGACCCGCATCCGGGTCCACGCTCATCGCCTGCTCCACCACGAGCTCGACGTCCCCGCGAAGCAGCGTGCGCTCGTCCCGGGCGAGCCAGCGGCCGTTCGCCTGGCCGAGAGCCACGTACAGGAACCCGGGCTGGTAGACGTGCATCCCCGTCGGGTCGACGACCGTGATCTTCGCGTCGCGCCCCAGCTCCTTCGAGAGCAGGTTCGCGGCGAGCGTGCCGCCGACGCCTCCTCCCAGCACCGTGATCCTCGCCGGCATCGCCGTCACCGGACCTTCTTCACAACGAACCGCGTGAACCCGTCCTCATCGACGACCTCCACGAGCTCGTGTCCGGCCTTCGTCAACCAAGCCGGGATGTCCGTCCTCGAACCCTCGTCGCTCGAGAGCACCTCGATCACGTCGCCGACCTTGCCCTCTCGGATCGCGCCGATGAGGCTCATCAGCGGACCCGGACAGGGCATGCCGCGCGCGTCGATCGAGCGGCCGATCTCCGTCGTCGTCATCCGTCTCTACCTCCTAGATGAATGTCAGTGGGCCGTCGACCTCCATGAAGAAGGAGGCAACCCCTTCCACGCCGTCCACCAGCGGGTCGAGATCGTCCTTCGCGATCCCGAACATCTCCATCGAGTGCGAGCAGGCGTGGATGGCCACTTCGCCGATCTGCTTGGCCTGGCGGAGCAGCTCGCTCCAGTGCTCGGTGCCGTGCTGCTGCACGAGCTCGATCCCGGCAGGTCCGGCCTCCGGCGCCACGCCGTGGTCCTTGTGGACCCTGTCGGCGCGGAACGCGTCCAGGGCCCAGTACTGAAGGAGGATGTTCACCTTGCGGCCCATCGCCGCGGCTCCGACGGTCAGCACCGCAGCAGACGTGAGCTTGTCGTCGGTGCCCGAGAAGAGCACCAGAGAGAGCGTGTCGTCGGTCATCTGCCTCCCACCTCTCTGTCCCACCTCTCCGGCCGTCACCAGTCAGCTTCGGCGGGCCGAAGGGGAAGGTCGGGGGTCGAAATGCCCGTCACATCCGGGACCACCGGGGACCCTGATCGGGAATGTTCCGAGGGGCGGCGCGGTTGCGCGAGCACCCGCGGAACCCCGAGTCGGGTCAGGAGTCGGCCGGCACCCGCCGCGACATCGCGCGCCGCGCGCCGATCGACGCGAGCGTCCAGAGCCAGCCGGCGGCACCGACGCCGACGGCCAGCCGCACCGCAGACGGCCCGTGAAGCGCGACGCCGGCGCGCCCGGCCAGGACCCCCGACACCACGAGCACCGCCTGCCCCATGGCCGGGGCGAGCGCGAGCCGAGACAGCAGCTCGGTCCTGACCAGGCCCACCGACCACCCGAGGCCGACGAGCCCAACGAGCAGAAGGACGCGAGCCGCATCGGCGACAAGGGCGCTCAGTGTCGGAACGGCCGGCACCCGGAGCCTGGCAACGGTGACCGGAGCCGGACCGTGGAGCACGACGACGCCCGGCGCCACGACGTCCTGCGGCCGATCGAGGGCGAGCTGCGCCGCTCCGGGCGTATACCCGTCGACGGCCAGGACGACGGGCGGAGCGGCCCTAAGGATCGGCGCGAGCGCCTCCCAGTAGAGGGTCGAGACGGCGTCGTACTCCGGGACGTCGGGCTTGAGGGTGGGCCTGCCCGCGAGCAGGTTCGCCGGGTCCCCGAGGTACACGTAGACGTCGGCGGCGCGGTCGGCCGGGACCAGCGCCCGGATCCGGCGGAACGCGGGGAGGAGCCCGAAGTCCTGCCCGAGAGCCCGGGTCTCCACGGGAACCACGATCGGGGTGCCGGCGGGCAGGGAGTCCAGGTAGGGCCCCGCCGCGCGGACGGATGCGACGGAGGCCGAGTCCACGTACGGACGGGCCCGGTCCCACGCCGGACCCGCCACCCGATAGCCGTAGACGAGGGACGCCGCAACGACGGCCGCGGCGGGCACCACGGCGACCGCGCCGAGCCACGGCGAGATCCGTCCCGGGCCGCGCCAAGCGGCCCGAACGAGCCATGCTCCGGCGGCGGCGGCGAGGAACCACAGGCCGAGCGCGAACCCGCCGAGGCGGTGAGCCGGGATGGTCAGGCCTCGGTCGAACGCGACGATCGCCGCCACCCCCGGGAGGAGCCAGGCGACCCAAAGGCCGAGCGCGCGGAGCCTCCGCCCGTCCCTGCTCACGCCCAGCCCGAGACCGCCTACCCCTGCGGCCGGCACGGTCCGGGTAAGACGAAGGTACGGCAGCCACCTGTCGAGCTTCACCCGGAAGCCGGCCCGGTCGCGCGTTGCGAAGGTCTGGAGTCCGGGCGTCAGCCACATCCCCCCCAGACCCAGGCCCCCGCCGAGCAGGACGACGGCGCCCACTCGGGCGGCCGGCGTTCGCAGCAGAGCGGTGCCCCGACGGCGCGCCCGGACCGAAGCCGGAACCAGCAGCAGGGCGAAGCCGAGGAGGATGGCGGTGAAGAGACCCGCGAACATCCAGTGGATCAGGAACGAGGCCGCCAGCAACACCACGGCGCCCCCGAGGGCCGGCCTGCCGTCGGCCGCTGCGAGCGTCGCGGCCGCCGCCGCGACGAGCGTCCCGTCGACGAGTGTGTTGTCCAGGTGGCCGTTCGCCGAGAGGACCACGGGGGCCGCCAAACCGAGAGCCAGGCCGTAGATCGCGAATGACCAGCGAGGCTCTCCGCTCCCGCCCACCCCGGCCGCACCGGCAGCAAGCGCGATCGTGGTCGCGCCGACCGCCGGCACGACGAAGGCCAGACGCCACGGATCCACCCCGGTCGCCGCCTGCGTGATCGCGGCGAGCACCGGGTAGCCGGGGCGGTCCGCATTCGACGTGTTGGCCTCGGTCCGGAAGGGGGAGGATCCGGGGAGGGCGTTCAGGCCGCCCGCGATCACGACGTTCGAGCGCCACACGTAGGTGGGCGTGTCGGAGCCGATGGGAACCGCGAAGGAGTGGCGCGGGTAGATCGAGAGGTAGAAGCGGGGGACGACGGCGAGTATCAGGACGATCCCGGCGATGCCGAGGGCGAAGTCGAGCCCGGCGAGCACCCGGCCGCTGCGCCGGCTGCGCGCGCGGCCTTCGCGGCCCGCGCCCGGGACGCCGTCCCGCCCGTCGCGGGCCTCCCGGGTGTCCGCCATGGCGGCCATCGAACCACGTGCCCCGCCGGGCGCCAACCCTCGCCCCTCGACGCCGCGGTTTCCTCGGAGCCGGCGGTCGGATTCGAACCGACGACCTAGCGATTACAAATCGCTTGCGCTACCGGGCTGCGCCACGCCGGCCAGGCGGAGTCTACCCCCGGCGGGCGAACGCTTCGCCCTGCGTGGCGAGCCCGTACAGGGCGGCCCCGTGAAGGACGATCGCCACCAGCTGCCAGCGGCTGCCCGCCACCAGACTGGCTACGTCGATCACGATCCCGATCCCGGCGATCGGCAGTCCGATCAGCCGGAAGGCAGGCGACATCCGCAGGATCTGGAGCCCCGTGACGAGCTCGGCCGCGCCGAAGGCCGCGAACGCCAGCCCGAACGACGCCGCGCCGCCGGAAGCGCTCGGCCCGGTCGTCAGGTAGAACGCGCCGCCCAGGCCGGTCAGCACTCCCGCGATCACGAAGACCCACCCCGCGAAGGAGACGATCGCAGGGCGCGAGGCGCGCCCCGGCCTGGGCGTCGGAACCTCGAAGTCGGGCGGCAGGTCTGCCATGGACCGCGCGAGCGTAGCCCGGCCGGGGCGCCGCCTCAACGACTCCGCGAGGGCAGCACCCACGCGTACAGGACGGCGGCGAGCGCCGCGGACGCGTTCAGCGACCCCACCCGGCCTCGCATCGGCAGCGACACGAGCAAGTCGCAGCTCTCCCGGACGAGCCGCGACATGCCCCCGCCCTCCGACCCGATCACGATCGCGACGCGTCCGGATGGACACGGCCCGTCGTAGATCGAGTGGGGCGCAGAGCCGTCGAGGCCGACCACCGAGAATCTCGCGTCCTTCAGCCGCTCGATCGCGCGCGTCACGTTCGTGACGCGCGCGAGCGGCACGTGGAGCAGCGCGCCCGCCGACGCTCGCACGGCGGCCGGCGTCGGGCCCGCTGCGCGCCGCACCCGAGTGACGAGCACCGCGACGCCGGCCGCCTCGCACGCCCGAGCGGCGGCGCCGAGGTTCTGCGGGTCCATGATCCCGTCGAGCACCACGACCACCGCCTCCTCCGCGAACGGGAACCCGGCCAGCTCGCGCTCGCCAAACGTTCGAGGCACGCCGGACGTGCCGGGAGCGCCCGGCGCGAGAAGCCCGACCACCCCGTGATGATCCGGGGCCCTGCGGTCGAGCTCCGAGCGGGGAACCCGCCGAACCTCCGCGCCGGCCAGGCGCGCCGCGTCCAGCACGTCGCGGAGCCCCTCGGTGGCCTTGGCTCCCTCCGCCACGAGCACCTCGCCGACGCGCCCCGCGGCGAGCGCCTCCGCGACCGCGCGGCGCCCGGCGATCGTCTTCACGAGATCGCGGCGATCGCGAGGCATCCGACCCCCTCGCCGGAGAGCCCGAGGCCCTCCGGTCTCGTGGCCTTCACCGAGACCCGCTCCATGGCGACCCCCAGAACCGCGGACAGCCGCTCGCGCATCTCGTCGCTCCTCGGAGCGATCGCGGGCCGGTCGCAGATCACCGTCGCGTCGCACGAGACCGGCGCGAACCCGGCGTCGGCGAGGACCGCGACCGTGCGGATGAGCAGCTCCAGCCCCTCGATCCCAGCGAGGGAGGGATCGGTGTCGGGGAAGTGCCGCCCGATGTCGCCGAGCGCGGCCGCTCCGAGCAGGGCGTCGGCGACCGCGTGGCACACGGCGTCGCCGTCCGAGTGCCCGGCCAGGCCGTCCTCGCCCTCGAACGCGACGCCGGCGAGCCGAAGCTCGCGCCCCTTCTCGCGCGGGTGCACGTCGAACCCGAGCCCGACCCTCTGCTCAGCCACCGAGCTCCTCCGTCATGCGCGCCTCGGCCCTGGCAAGGTCCCCGAGGGTCGTGACCTTGAAGTTGCCCGGATCGCCCGGCACGGCCCTGACGCGGTAGCCGGCCCACTCCAGCACGGCCGCGTCGTCGGAGAGATCGAGCCCCGCGCGCTCGGCCCGGGCGTGCGCGTCCAGGAACGCTCCCGCGCGGAACGCCTGGGGCGTCTGGGCCAGGCCGAGCTCGTCGCGCGCCTCCGTTCCGACCACCATGCCATCGCGCAGGCGCTTCACCGTGTCGGTGACCGGCAGCACCGGGATCGCCCCCTCCGCGCCGTCTCTGCCCGCGGCCTCGATCACCGCTGTGAACAGGTCCGGCGGAGCGAACGGGCGGGCGGCGTCGTGACAGGCCACGACCTCGACCCCGTCGACGAGCGCCTCGATCGCGGCGCGCACGGAAGCGTGCCGCGTCGCGCCACCGGACACCACCATCGCGGGCTTCCCGAGGTCCTCGACGAGTGAGCGCGCGTGAGGCTCCCACCCCTCGGGAGCGGTGACGACCAGGGCATCGACGGCAGGAGAGGCGGCTGCGGCGGCTGCGGCGAGCGCGGCCATGGGCCGTCCCCCGATCCGCAGGAACGCCTTCGGCTCCTCGGCGCCGATGCGCCTGCCCGCGCCGGCGGCCAGCACGATCACGACGTTCCGAACCTGCCCCACGAGGGCGAGTCTAGGTGTCGGCGCCGGCGAGCGCCGCGAAGACCATCCGCCCGGTGATCGTCTGGATCACGTTCGTGACCTTCACCTCGACGTCGGTGCCGATGTGCTCGTTCGCCCGCTCCACGACGACCATCGTGCCGTCGTCCAGGTAGCCCACGCCCTGCCCGTGCTCGCGGCCCTCCTTCACCAGGTGGACGGAGATCTCGTCCCCGGCGGTGAAGGGCACACGGAACTTGCTCGCGAGCGCGTTGATCTGGGCGACCGGCACGCGGAGGGCCTCCGCGACCTTGGCGAGGTTAGCGTCTACGGTGAGCAGCGATCCGCCGCGCTCCCGCGCGAGGCGCACCAGCGCGGCGTCCACGTCGATGACCCCCGCCTCCTCGACCAGCTGAACTTGGACCGTGGGCGACTGCTGGAGCTCCGCCAGCACGTCGAGTCCCCGGCGCCCCCGCGTGCGCCGTCGCGGGTCCGAGGAGTCCGCGATCGTCTGGAGCTCCCGCAGGACACCTTCGTGAAGCAACAGCGTCCCCGAGACGAAGCCGGTCGCCACCAGGTCGGCGACCCGGCCGTCGATCAGCGCGCTGGTGTCGACGACGTGCAGGTCGCCGCGCGAGACCGCCGACGCCCGAGGCTTCAGACCGACCATCCCGAAGAGGTCCTCGTAGCGTTCGGTCCCCAGATGCCATCCGAGCGAGCCGAGAGTGAGGTAGACGAACCCGATCGCCGGCCACGCGGCGCCCGTGGGGAGGAAGAGCAGAGGGATCATCAAGAGCGCCGCCACCAGCAGCCCCACGGTGAGCCCCACCGCCCCTCCGGCAACGGAGGCCGCCGGGCGCCTCCGCAGGTCCTGTTCGAGCCCGACGACGGCTCGGAACGTCAGGCGCCCGAAGACACCTCCGATCACGTATCCGATGGCCGAGCCGAGGAAGATCGAGAGGAGGGTGCCGGCGGTCGTCGCGGTGCCGCCGGCCGTCGCGACCCGGTAGCCGGAGGTCCCCAGCAGGGTGATGAAGATCAGGCGCACGCCCTCGACCAGGCGTCCGCGCGGCACCTCCGGCCGGCCCTGTTGCTTGCTCACGATCCTCCCTGGTTCGACGGCTCGGTTCCTCAGGTAGGCATCGGCCCGGGTCGGAGGCACCTGTAGACGGGCCGGAAGCGTCCTCCAGGAGGGGAGGGTTTGCCGAGATCCAGGGGATTGGCCCTCAGGCCTGGGCGGCGAGCTTGCTGCCGTGCGCCCCGTCGAGAACGTCGTCGATCATCGTCTCGGCGTCTTCCTCGCTCTTGCCGGTGGCATACGAGAGCTCCGAGATCAAGATCTGGCGCGCCTTCTGGATCATGCGCTTCTCGCCTGCGGAGAGGCCCTTCTCGCGCTCGCGGATCGCGAGGTTCCGGAGCACCTCAGCGACCTGGTACGGATCGCCGGAATGGAGCTTCTCCATGTTGTTCTTGAAGCGGCGGCTCCAGTTCGCGGCCATCGAGGACTCGTCCTCGGTGAGAACCTTGAGGACCTTCTTGACCTCGTTCTTGCTCACGACCTGACGAAGCCCGACCTCTTCGGTCGAATCGACCGGCACCATCAGGGTGAGATCGCCGTAGGCGACCCGAAGGACCAGGTACTTGCGCTTCTCCCCGAGGAATTCCCTGTCCCGGAGCTCCTGGATCACTGCCGCTCCGTGTTCCGGATGAACAACCGTGTCGCCCTTGCGGAACACTCACCCTCCCCGAGGCCGGCGGACGTTCGGAAGTGGATCTCGCATACAGGATAGCACGCGGGCACCGAGCCGCGCAAGCAAAAGCCCAGGTCAGAGGGCTTATTCAGAGGACTCACCCAGGCCGGACGCCCTATGCCGTTGGGCCACCCCGCGGCTCGCCTTCCCCTTCAGGGCCCAGCCCACCGCCTGGATCACGTGCCGCACGGGCACTACACGCAGGTCAGAGGGGCCGGTGGCCCCCTCGGGAGCGAACACCGTGGAGCACGCCGCCGCCCTGGCCGCCGCCATCCGCTGGCTCATGGAGGCGACCGGGCGGACCTGGCCAGTGAGCGCCATCTCGCCCACGAACGCCGAGTCGGGGGGCGGGGCGACCCCGGTGGCGGCCGAGGCGAGAGCCGCGGCGACCGCGAGGTCGCAAGCAGGATCGTCCACGAGGATCCCGCCCGACGAGGCGCCGTAGAGCTCGGTTCGGGCGAAGCCGAAGCCGGCCGCCCGATCGAGCACGGCCGCCACCAGCGAGAATCGCCGGGGGTCGAGGCCGGTCGCGGTCCGACGGGCGGGGCCCTCGGCGGCGCCCACCAGCGCCTGAACCTCGACGGCCAGGGCCCGCCGGCCCGACCGCGGCAGAGCGGTGGCGGCGCCCGGATGGCGCTCGCCGGACACGAGGAGCCGGGTCGGGTCGATCTCCCTCAGCCCCCGCGCGCCCATCTCGAACCACGCCGCCTCGCCCTCGGCCCCGAAGCGGTTCTTGCCGCCCGAGAGCACCCGGAGGCCCGACCTGGGGTCCCCTTCGAACGAGAGGACGACGTCGACCGCGTGCTCCAAGGTGCGGGGCCCCGCCAGATCGCCGTCCTTGGTCACGTGGCCGGTCAGGAGCACAGCGATGCCCTCGGACTTCGCCAGGCCGACGAGAGCGTCCGCGCAGAGGCGAACCTGCGAGGGGCCGCCGGGCGCCTGCGTCCCCTCGGGGTCGCGGATCGACTGCACCGAGTCGACGGCCAGCAGGAACGGTCGGTCGGCGCGGGCGGCGCCCAGCACCTGGGCCAGGTCGCGACCGGGGACGAACCTGATCGCGCCGCCGTCGAGACCGAGCCGCCGGGCCCTGGCCCCGACCTGGGCGTGGGACTCCTCACCCGACGCGAGCAGGCACGGATGCCCTGCGCCACAGAGGTTCGCGACCAGGTGGAGCAGGAGCGTGGACTTGCCGATCCCCGGCTCGCCCCCCAGGAGCACCACCGACGCCGGCACCAGGCCGCCACCGAGCACGCGGTCGACCCCCTCGAGGCCCGACCCGACCCGGATGTCCTCGGCGGCGATCTGCCCGAGCGCGACCGGCTCCATCGGCGAACCGCTCGCCCCAGCGGCGACGCGCTCCTCGATCGTGCCCCACGCGCCGCAACCGGGGCAGCGACCGGCCCAGCGGGCGATCTGCTGTCCACACTCGCGGCATGCGTTGAGGGTCCTCAGCTTGGCCACGGTGTCAGACCCTAGCGATAGGGTCCGACACGCCCCCGGAACTAGGTCGGAAGGCCGGAACCCGCCCTTCGCGTCGAAATGACCAGCGGTGGGGCTTGGCTTCCACGGGGCGATGCCGATACATCTTGCGATGGGAAGGAGGCACCAAGGGTGCGGGTCGTCAGGGTTCCAAGCGATGGGTTCGAGCTCCCGGAAAGGAGTCCCTCCGAAGCGCCCCGCGTGCCCGCCGACGCTGCCCCCGAGTCCGAGCCCGACTACGCGCTGGTCCTCGTGACCTGGCATGACGCCTGGTTCGACTTCGACCAGCAGGATCCCGACGATTGCCGGACCGACTACCTCGTGCGCACCGTCGGGTTCCTGGTCCACGAGGGCCCGCGGTTCGTCTCGGTCGCCCAGGAGATCCTGCCCGACGGCGACGGGTTCCGCGCAGTGACCCACATCCCGCGGTCGATCATCGACAGCATCACGACGCTCTCCGACGGGGAGCGCGGCGGGGGCCCCCGGAACGCCGGCTGACGCCTATACTGCGCAGATCGTCGCCCGCACGAGCTTCGACCGGGCGAGACCACGGAAGGAGGGATGAGCGATGACAGCGATCCATGTTGCGATCTCCTGCGCGCCGCGTCCCTCCGGCGCTCGCTGACCGGCTCGCCCGCTCGGCACTCCCGGAAGGACGCGGTTCCACGTCCACGTCCACGTCCGCGTCCTGACACGGGAGGAACCCACCTTGCACGACGAAGCCTTCGAACCATTCTTCGACGAAGGACTCATCACCGAGATCGTGAGACCGATCAAGAGCGGCAAGGAGGCATCCGTGCATCTCTGCCGCGCGAACCCGAGCACAACCGGGGAGACCCTCGCCGCGTTGAAGGTCTACCACCCACTCGATCGCCGGAACTTCCACGACGAGGCGATCTATCGCGACGGCGAGTGGATCAAGGAACGGCGCGTACGTGTGGCGCTGGAGAAGAAGACGAGATTCGGTCGCGAGGTGCAGGGTGGCATCTGGTTGAGCCGAGAGTGGGAGACGCTCCACGCGCTGACCGACGCCGGCGCCGACGTTCCCCGGCCGATCCATCGCACCGACGATGCCATCCTGATGACGTACGTCGGCGACGAAGACGATGCTGCTCCCCAGCTCCGCTCGTATCGCCCCGAGCGTGACGAGGCCGAGGCCCTGTTCCGCCAGGTCGTGCGTAACGTCGAGGTGATGCTCGGAGCCAACGTGATCCACGGAGACCTGTCCCCTTACAACATCCTGGTGTGGGAGGGGATCGCGACCATCATCGACTTGCCGCAGGCCATGGATCCCCGGAAGAATCAGCACGCCGAGGAACTGCTCCGACGGGACGTCGAACGCGTCGTCGAGCACTTCCGGCGGCTGGGCGTGGGCACCGGCGCCGGGCGTTTGGCCGCAGACCTGTGGGTCGCCTGGACGTTCGCCGACCTGGTCCCCGGGGACCTGTCCAGCTAGAAGGGCGCCCGTCTAGCTTTCGGGAGAGCCGGCGAGCTCGACGGGCGGGATGTCGGGCGGCACGACCGTGTCGACGTGTTCGAAGACGACCTCGCCGTCGTGCACGTCGACGATCACGGTCTCGCCGGCTCGGAACTCCTTGTACAGGAGCTTCTCCGCGAGCGGGTCCTCGACGAGCCGCTGGATAGTGCGGCGGAGCGGTCGCGCACCCAGGGCCTGGTCGTAGCCCTTCTCGGCCAGCAGGGTCTTCGCGGAGTCGCTGAGCTCGATCTCGACGTCCTTGGCCTTCAGCTGCTCGCGCACCCGCCGCATCAGCAGGTCGACGATGCTCTTCACGTCCTCCTGCGTGAGGGAGCGGAACGCCGAGGTTCGAGGTCATGATGATGATCGTGTTCTTGAAGTCCACCTTGTGGCCCTGCGAGTCCGTAAGGTGCCCGTCCTCGAGGATCTGAAGCAGCGTGTTGAACACGTCCGGGTGCGCCTTCTCGATCTCGTCGAAGAGCACGACGGCGAACGGCTTGCGCCGCACGGCTTCCGTCAGCTGCCCGCCCTCCTCGTAGCCGACGTAGCCGGGAGGCGACCCGATCAGGCGGCTCACCGTGTGCTTCTCCATGTACTCGGACATGTCGAGCTGGATCAGCGCGTCCTCGTCTCCGAAGAGGAACTCGGCGAGCGCCTTCGAGAGCTCCGTCTTGCCCACCCCCGAAGGCCCGAGGAAGATGAACGAGCCGGCCGGGCGGCGAGGGTCCTTCAGGCCCGAGCGCGTGCGGCGCATCGCGCGCGACACGGCCGAGATGGCCTCGTTCTGGCTGATGATCCGCTTGTGGAGCTCGTCCTCCATCCGCAGGAGCTTCTCCGTCTCCTCCTCGGTGAGCTTGAAGACGGGGATGCCGGTCCAGATCGACAGAACCTCGGCGATCTCCTCCTCGTCGACCTCCGAGAGGATGTCCATCTCGCCGCTCTTCCATTCCTTCTCGCGACGCGCGCGCTCCTCCTGGAGCTGTCGTTCCTCGTCGCGGAGCGAGGCCGCGCGCTCGAAGTCCTGGCCGTCGATGGCCGACTCCTTGCGCAGCCGTACCTCGGCGATCTTCTCGTCGATCTCGCGCACGTTGGGCGGAGCGGTCATCCGGCGGATCCGCATGCGGCTGCCGGCCTCGTCGATCAGATCGATCGCCTTGTCCGGAAGGAAGCGGTCGCTGATGTACCGGTCGGCCAGGTTGGCGGCGGCGACGAGCGCGTCGTCGGTGAAGTTCACCCGGTGGTGAGCCTCGTACCGGTCGCGCAGGCCCTTCAGTATCTCGATGGTGTGCGCGACCGTGGGCTCGGCGACCGTGATCGGCTGGAACCGCCGCTCGAGCGCCGCGTCCTTCTCCAGGTACTTGCGGTACTCGTCGCGCGTGGTGGCTCCGATCGTCTGGAGCTCGCCACGGGCGAGCATCGGCTTCAGGATGCTCGCGGCGTCGATCGCGCCTTCGGCCGCTCCGGCACCCACCAGCGTGTGCAGCTCATCGATGAACAGGATGATGTCCCCACGGGTCTTGATCTCCTTCAGCACCTTCTTGAGGCGCTCCTCGAAGTCCCCGCGGTACCGCGACCCGGCGACGAGCGCCCCCAGGTCCAGCGTGTAGATCTGCTTGCCCTTCAGGGTCTCCGGAACGTCGCCCTTCACGATGTCCTGCGACAGGCCCTCGACCACGGCCGTCTTGCCGACGCCCGGCTCGCCTATCAGCACCGGGTTGTTCTTCGTCCGGCGCGAGAGGACCTGCATGACCCGTTCGATCTCCTTCTCGCGACCGATCACCGGGTCGAGCTTGCTCTCGCGAGCGAGCTGGGTGAGGTTCCGGCCGAACTGGTCGAGCACCATCGAGCCCTGCGGGCCGCCCTCGCCCACCGTCCCGACCGTCTGCTCGCCCTTGCCCCCTGTGTAGCCCGAGAGCAGCTGGATCACGGTCTGGCGCACGCGGTTCAGGTCGGCACCGAGCTTCTGGAGCACCTGGGCGGCCACCCCTTCGCCCTCGCGGATCAGCCCGAGGAGGATGTGCTCGGTCCCGATGTAGTTGTGGCCGAGCTGCAGTGCCTCGCGGAGCGACAGCTCCAGGACCTTCTTCGCGCGCGGGGTGAAGGGGATGTGCCCCGTCGGCGCGGCCTGCCCCTGGCCGATGATCTCTTCCACCTGCTGGCGGACGGCCTCGAGCGAGATGTTCAGCGACTCGAGCGCCTTGGCGGCGACGCCCTCACCCTCGTGGATCAGCCCGAGGAGGATGTGCTCGGTCCCGATGTAGTTGTGGTTGAGCATCCTCGCCTCTTCTTGGGCGAGGACCACGACGCGCCTGGCGCGGTCGGTGAACCGCTCGAACATGTCGTCACCCTCCGGGCCGAGACCCGCACGTTCCCCTGCCCCGAGGATCGAGGGACCACGTCCTCCCCCCGAGGGATACGAGGCGCCGTCGCTGAGCGCAGGCGCCTTTCAGGAGGGAGTATATCCGAGCCCTCCGATAAGCTCCGAAGCCACTTGGCTCGGTGCCGATCGCGGACCGCCACCCTCCACATCTGTTCTTCGGACTGCGGGGGCCCGGAGATGAGCCCGGCGAGCATGGACTTCTGCCCTCCCCCGTTCGGCCTATGCAAAGTCACCCGGATGGTCAGTTGAGAATGGGCGAAGCGCGGGAGCACAATGCGCCAACTTCCCGCATGCTGGTGTGAGGAGGAAGCCCCCCGACTTCACTTCCCCGTGAGGAGACGATGACGGTGCGAGTCTTGGTCGTTGACGACCATCCGGCGTTCCGAAGAGCACTGACGTCCGCACTGGGGATGGTGGACGGGCTGGAGGTCGCGGGCGAGGCAGGAGGTGGCGTCGCCGCGTGCGAGGAAGCCGAGGAGCTCCGGCCGGACGTGGTGCTGATGGACCTGTCGATGCCGGACCTGTCGGGCATCGACGCGATGAAGGAGATCCACCGCAAGCGCCCCGAGCTCCCGGTGGTGATCCTCACGGCGCATGCCGACCCGGGCGTGGAGAAGGAGGCGCGCGAGGCGGGCGCCTCCGGGTTCCTGGCGAAGGGCGTCGGCCTCGAGGATCTCGTGATCGTGCTGCACGAGGCCGCCGAACCCGCCTGAGTCAGCCGTCCTCCGGCCGGTGGTGCGGGAACATGATCAGGTCGCGCAGCGACGGCGCGTCGGTCAGCACCATGAGCAGGCGGTCGATCCCGATCCCGATCCCGCCGGCCGGCGGCATCCCGTGCTCGAGCGCCGTGAGGAAGTCCTCGTCGAACGGGTGCGTCTCCTCGTCTCCGGCCTGCCGCTGAGCCGCCTGCAGCTCGAACTTGGCGCGCTGCTCGTCGGGATCGGTCAGCTCTGAGAACGCGGTCGCGAGCTCCACGCCGCCGATCACTACGTCGAAATGCTCTGTGAGGCTGGGGTTCTCGCGGTGCGGACGCGCGAGCGGCGACACCTCGCGAGGGAAGTCACACACGAACGTGGGCTCCCAGAGCGACTTCTCGACGAGCTTCTCGAAGAGCTCCTGCACGATCTTCCCCGGACCCCACTTCGGGTCGACGTTCACTCCGTGGCGCTCGGCCAGGCTCGCCAGGTCGGTGCGCTCCAGCGTGACCTCCTCACCGACGGCCTCGGAGACGCTCCCCAAGACCGTGATGCGGCGCCACGGGGGCGTGAGATCGAGCTCGCGGCCCCGGAACGAGAACGCGAGCGATGCGCGGACCTGCTCGGCGCAGACCGCGATCAGGTCTTCGGCCATCCGCATCATCGTCTCGTAGTCGCCGTACGCCTCGTAGAGCTCGAGCATCGTGAACTCCGGGTTGTGCTCTCGGTCGACGCCCTCGTTCCTGAAGGTCCTGCCGATCTCGTACACGCGCTCGAGGCCGCCGACGAGCAGGCGCTTCAGGTAGAGCTCGAGCGAGATCCTCAGCTTCAGATCCATGTCGAGCACGTTGTGGTGGGTCGTGAACGGCTTGGCCAGCGCGCCGCCGGCCACGGCCTGTAGCACCGGTGTCTCCACCTCGAGGTAGCCGCGCGAGTCGAGCGCGGATCGGATGGCGCGCAACACCTTCGCGCGCGACTCCGCGTAGAAGTGCGGCGTGGGATCGGCGATCAGGTGCAGGTAGCGCCGGCGCTGTTGAAGGTCAGGGTCCTTCAGGCCGTGCCACTTCTCCGGAAGCGGGCGCAGTGCCTTCGTCAGCATCGTCAGGGAATCGATCTTCAGCGAGAGCTCGCCGCGTCTGGTGCGGACCACGACGCCGGACGCGCCGACGATGTCGCCGAGGTCGACCTCCTCCATCATCGCGTACGCCTGCGGGCCGAGCGTCGCCTCCTCGCAGAAGAGCTGCAGGTCGCCCGTCCTGTCGCGGATCACGAGGAAGGTCAGCTTGCCGTGGCGGCGCGCGAGCACCACACGCCCCGCCGCCGTCGCGCGCCGGCCAGACGCCTCGTCGTTCGCGAGCGTCCCTTCGGGGAACTCGGCGTGCAGGTCTGCGGCGGTGGTGTCGGGCGCGAACCGCAGCGCGAACGGCTCGATCCCGCTCGCGCGGAGTCGCTCCATCGACTCCCGGCGCGCGCGAAGGACCTCGGCCTCCCGCGAGAGACCCTCATGCGCCTCGAACTCCCGGCCCTCACCCATCGCCGACCGCGACGTTCTTCTCGAAGACGAGGCGCAGGCCCTCCAGCGTGAGCCAGGGCTCGTGGTGGTCGATCGTGTGGCAGTGCGGAACCACGACCGGCGCCAGCCCCCCGGTCGCGATCACGACCGTCGGCATGCCGAGCTCTCCCTCGATCCGCTCGACGATGCCGTCGACCTCGCCGGCAGTGCCGAAGACCAGGCCGGACTGGAGCGCCTCGACCGTGCTCTTGCCGACCGCGGAGCGAGGTGCCACCAGCTCCACGCGCGTCAGTCTCGCCGTATGCGAGAAGAGGCTCGCCGCGCTCACCTGGAGCCCCGGCGCTATCACGCCCCCGAGGAACTCCCCCTTGTCCGAGACCACGTCGAAGGTCGTCCCGGTGCCGAAGTCCACCACGATCGCCGGCCCGCCGAACTTCGAGAAGGCCGCGAGCGTGTTCACGACCCGGTCGGCGCCAACCTCGCGCGGATTGTCGGTGAGGATCGGCACCCCGGTCTTGGTCCCGGGCCCGACGAACACGGGGAGGAACGGGAAGTGTCGCTCGGCCATCTCCCTCAGAGACGACGTGACCGCCGGCACCACCGACGCGACGACGACGCCGGTTATCTGCGACTCGAAGCTCATCCCAACCTGGTCCAGGAGCCCACCGATGACCAACGCGAGCTCGTCGGAGGTGCGCTCCGGAGTCGTCGACAGCCGCCAGGTGTGCTCGAGCCCCGGACCCCGGAAGATCCCGAGCACGATCTCGGTGTTGCCGACGTCCACGGCGAGCAGCATCGGGCCATCCTAGCTTCCGGCGGTGGCCGGCTTCGCCGAGGGGAGCCTCAGGTTGTCGATCAGGCGAGCGGACGGGAAGCGCGCCGCGACGAGCGCGCGAGCAGGGCGGTCGATCGCGCGGATCTCCTCGAACGTGTCATCGGCGACCACGGTCGCGTAGTCCAGGTGCGCCAGCGCGGTGGCCCCGATCTCCCGGGCCATCGCCGCGACTAGGACGGCCGCGTCGCGCTCGCCCCCGCGCGCCAGCTCGGCCGCCTCAGTGAGCGCCAGGAATAGGCAGGCCGCCTGCTCGCGCTCCTTCGCCGATAGTTGGGCGTTCCGCGAGGAGCACGCCAGGCCGCCCGGCTCCCGGACCGTAGGGGACCCGACGACCGTCACCGGCAGCCGTTCCTCGGACACCATCCGCCGCACCAGGAACAGCTGCTGGGCGTCCTTCTCGCCGAAGTAGGCGGTGCACGGCCCGCACGCATCGAACAGGCGGTGGACGGCCTTCAGCACGCCTCGGAAGTGGCCGGGCCGCGAGGCGCCCTCCAGGACGTCGCCTATCGGGCCGGGCTCCGGTGACGGGAGCAGGACGCCGGGCGGGTACATCTCCTGCGCGGTAGGCGCCCAGACCGCGTCGACGCCGAGGCGCTCGCAGACGGCGAGATCGGCCGGCTCGTCGCGCGGGTACCTGCCCAGGTCCTCGTCCGGCCCGAACTGAAGCGGGTTCACGAAGATCGAGACCGCGCACCACGCGTGCTCGGCGCGTGCCCGGCGGATCAGCGAGACATGACCCTCGTGCAGTGCGCCCATCGTGGGCACGAGGGCGGCGGTCCCTCCGGCCTCCCGTCGGTCGTCGGCGGCCGCGCGGAACTCGGCCGCATCGCGTATCACGTCCAGCGCGAGAGCACCTCCTCGACGAGGGCGCGGGAGTCCCCGGGAAGACGACCGGCGCGGGTCCCCAGGTCGAGCGCGACCCGCGCCATCGCGACGTACGCGGGCACCGCGTCGGGCGCGGCCCGCGACAGCGCCAGAAGGTTCCTCTCCACGGTGCCGGCGTCGCCGCGCACCGCGGGGCCGGTCAGCGCGCGCTCCGGGCCGAGCCGTCCGGCGTTCTCGACGGTCGCGAGGACCAGCGGCATCAGCGCGGCGACCGGATCGGGGACGCCTGCGAGCGACAACAGCTCCCGGGCAAGGCCGATAGATGCCACCACGTAGTTCGAGGCGAACACGGCCGCGGCGTGGTAGAGCGGGCGAGCCTCGTCGGCGAGGCGGAAGGGCTCGGCCCCGAGATCCCTGGCGATGCCCTCCCCCAGAGCGGATCCCTCCTCGTCGTCTGCGGTGACGGCGATCGCGCAGCCCGGGATCCGCCCGATCGCGCTCTCCACGTCGGGGAAGGTCTGGAGCGGGTGGATCGCGAGCGGCCGTGCACCCGTTGGGCGCACGGCCGCGAGCGCGTCGAGCCCCATCGCACCCGAAAGGTGCGCGACCCACTGCCCCTTCGCGAGCGCGCCCTCCCTCACGAGCTCAGCCGCGATGCGCGCGATCGAGTCGTCCGGCACGCCGAGCAGGACCAGCTCGCCCTCGTGAGCGGCGGCGGCCGGCCCCAGCACGGGAACCCCCGCCAGGTGCTCCGCCGCGCGGCCCGCAGTGTCCTTGCGACCGGCGACGGCGGCGATCCTGTGGCCCGCGTTCCGAAGCAGCACGGCGATCGCGGTCCCCACGCGCCCGGCGCCGATCACCGCCACGTCCATGCGGCTCACCGGCGAACCAGGAGCGGAGGTCCCCAGAGCCGGACCTCGCCCCCAGGCGTCGCGTCCGCAGCGCGCATGCCGCCCGCGAGAACGGGGTCCGGCACGAGCTCGAGGAGCGGCACCAGCGCGAACGCGCGCTCGTGCAGCCGGGGATGCGGCACGATCAGGTGGGGTTCGTCCATGTCGACTTCGTCGTAGAGCAGCAGGTCCACGTCGATGACCCGCGGGCCCCACCGTTCCTCCCGCACGCGGCCGAGGTCCTGCTCCACGCCGAGACAGGCCGCCAGCAGCTCCCGCGGCTCCAGGTCCGTCTCGACCTCCACGACCGCGTTCAGGAAATCGGGCTGCGCCGGGCCGCCGACGGGCTCGGTCTCGTAGATCCGCGAGCTCGCGACGACTCGGACGCCGACGGCCGCGCCGAGCAGGTCGGCCGCGCGCTGGAGGTTCGCGAGCCGCTCCCCCAGGTTCGACCCGAGCCCCAGCAGCGCTCGCTCTCCCATCGGGTCAGTCCGCTCCTGCGGACGCCGCGGCCGCTACTCCCTCGATCCCGAGGGAGCGCGCAGCGTTCGGCTTGTGCACGACGGCCGTGACGCGCACCACGCGCGGCATCGACGCAACGGCACCGGCCACCGCGTGGGCGAGCGACTCCAGCAGGTCGAACGACTCTTGGCCGACCGTCTCGCGAACCCGGCGCGCGATCTCCCGGTAGTCGGCGGTATCCCCGATGTCGTCGCCCGCCGCCTCGACGTCGAGGTCGAGGTCCACCACGAAGGGCTGCGGTGCGTCCTTCTCGCCGGGGTTGACCCCGTGACGGCCCTCGCAACCGATCCCCGTCAGGAACAGCTTGGTGGTCACCCGTCGTCCCCTTCCCATGGCGGGCGCCGACCCAGGGGGATCGTCACCACGCCCTCGTGGCCGTGCGGCGCCTTCAGGTAGCGGGCCCGGAGGTACTCGGCCACCATCGGCGCAAGCGTCTCAGGCGCCTCCTCGGTGAGGAAGTGCCCGCACCCAGGGAGAAGGCCCAGCGAGGACGTCGCGATCGCGTCGTTCAGCCGCTCGGCGGCCGCCGGCGGCAGGCAGGCGTCGTCCTCGCCCCACATGACCAGGACCGGGAAGTCGAAGCCCTCCGGCTCCGGGCCTGCGGGGGCCGACCCGTCGATCGCCCCCATCAGCCGGAACCCCGCGGCGGGATCGTCCAGGAACGGGCGTGCGTGCTCGGCCACGAGATCCTCGGTCAGGCGTTCGTGCCGCCGCATCCCGGTCCGGAGCACCCGACGGATCGCCTCGTGGACGAGAGGCGTTGTCGGCGCGGCCGCGGGCCGCGCCCCCGCGGAGAGTCCCAACGGCTCCAGGCCGAAGCAGACGCTCGTCAGCAGGACCATCGCCTCCACGCGGGCGCCGGCGAGGGCCAGCAGCTGGGCCACGCCTCCCCCGTGGCCCTCGCCGACCGCGGCGAACCCCCCGACGGCCAGACCGTCCAGCAGCTCGGCCACCCGAGCCGCCTGCGAGCCGACGTCCAGCGGCTCGTCGGCTGGCTTCGCCGAGCCCCCGGCGCCCAGCAGGTCCGGCGCGATCACGCGGAACCGCCCTGCGAACATCGGGACGAACTGCCGCCACGAGGACGACGAGAGCGGGTAGGCGTGCAGCAGCACGACGGCCGGGCCCTCGCCCTCGTCCACGTATGCGAGGTCGCCTCCCGATACGCGGGCCCGCCGCTTCGGCATCACGCCCCGCCCCGGACGATCGCGTCGACGACCTTCAGCACGCGCACCATCTGCCCGACGTCGTGCACCCGAACCACGTCCACGCGCTGCGCAGCGCACCACGCGACCGCGGCGGCCGTCCCCTCCACCAGGGCGTCGGGATCCTCCGCACCCGTGAGCATCCGGACGAACCGCTTCCGAGACGGGCCGACCATGAGCGTCGCGCCGAGGTCCTCGAACGCGCTCAGGTGCCGGAGCAGCTCGAGGTTGTGCCCGAGGTCCTTGCCGAACCCGATGCCGGGATCCACGCAGAGGCGTTGGGCGGAGATGCCGGCGAAGACCGCGGCCTCCACGCGCTCGCGGAGGAACTCTCGAACCTCCTCGACCACGTCGTCGTAGTGCGGCTCGACCTGCATCGTCTTGGGATCGCCCTTCATGTGCATCAGGACCATCCCGGCTTCGGTCCGCCTCACGACGCCGAACATCTCCGGGTCCGAGCCGGCGGAGACGTCGTTCACGATCGAGGCGCCCGCGGCGAGGGCGCCCTTCGCAACGGCAGCCTTGCGGGTGTCGACGCTCACGGGCGTCCCGGGCCGCGCAGCAAGGATGCCCTCGATCACCGGAAGGACCCTGCCCAGCTCCTCCTCGACCGGGACGGGGTCCGAGCCCGGGCGCGTCGACTCGCCCCCCACGTCCACAACGTCCGCCCCCTCGTCCACCAGCCGCGCCCCGTGCCCGACGGCGTCCTGCGGGTGCTGGAAGAGACCTCCGTCCGAGAACGAGTCGGGCGTCACGTTCACGATGCCCATGACGAGCGTGCGCCTGCCCAGCTCGATCGCGTGCTCCCCACAGCGCCAGATCCCGGGCTTCACCAGGACATCGTAGCCGCGCCCGAGGCGGTGCTCAGTGGCCGATGTGGTTCATGGCCTCCTGGCGCGTGCGGGCGTCCGTGCGGAACAAGCCGCGCACCGCCGAGGTCACGGTGACGGCGCCCGGCTTCTTCACGCCGCGCATCGTCATGCAGAGGTGCTCGGCCTCGATCACGACGAACACTCCCCGGGGGGACAGCCCAGCATCGAGGGCATCGGCGATCTAGGTGGTGAGCCGCTCCTGCACCTGGGGACGCCTCGCGAGCAGGTCCACGACCCGCGCGATCTTCGACAGGCCGGTGATCTGCTGCTCCTTGTTCGGGATGTACGCGACGTGGGCCTTGCCGTTGAAAGGGATCAGGTGGTGCTCGCAGAAGCTCGCCAGTGGGATGTCGCGAACCATGATCATCTCGTCGTGGTCCGCTCCCTCCACGACCGTGACGAGCTGCGAGGCGTCCTTGCCGACTCCGGCGAAGAGCTCACGGTACATCCGGGCAACGCGCAAGGGAGTCTCTCGGAGGCCTCCTCGCTCGGGATCCTCGCCGATCCCCTCGAGGATCAGCCGGACGCCCTCCTCCACCTTCGCCTGGTCGAAGCCCTTCGCCTGGCCGAGCAGGTCGTCGTCCATGGCGGCCATGCTACCCGGGGACCAGCTCGTCCAGGGAGTCGGCGAGCCCTCGCAGGTCCGCCAGCTCCCGGGCTCTGGGCAGATCCGAGGTCTCGCCCTCCCGGTTGATCCACACGGCGGCGAGGCCGAGCTCGGCCGCCGGCGCGACGTCGTGGAAGAGCGACGCCGCCACGTGGACGTGCCGGAGGCGGTCCGCGGAGCTCCTGTCGAAGAAGACGCTCCAGTGCCCGTGCGCCGGCTTGTAGGAACCGGCCTCGAGCGCGGTGACCTGCAGGTCGACAGGCACGCCGATCGCCCTAAGCGATGCGGCGAGCAGATCGGGGTCGGTGTTCGACAGGACCGCGAGCCTCCAACCGCGTTCGCGGAGCTCGCTGAGCGACCCCGGCGCCTCGGGGAAGGGCGGCCAGTCCGGCAGGGACCGGCCCAGTGCGCCGCGTTCTTCCACAGGAAGGTCGAGACCCTCCTGTGCGGCGAGACGCCCCAGCGCCTCGGCCAGCACCTCGCGGTATGGGACCGCCCTCCCGGCCTGAACGTCCGGCTCGATCGAGTGGTAGCACGCGAGCAGCCGGCCCGCGTCCTCCCCGGGCCACAGCCGCGCGAGCGTGGCCCCGATCCCGGCCCTCCAGTCGATCAGGGTTCCGTAGCAGTCGAACGTGGCCCAGCGGTCGGCGCTCACGGGCAGGCTACGTCGGGTTCAGGCCGAGCGTGCCGGGCGACTTCTTCCCGATCGGAGGGAACGCGGAGCGTCGCGACACCGCCAGGCCGACGCCCCGCACCTCCGGCGCGCGCGGCTCTCGCTTCTGGATCTCGCCGAAGAACCTCTCGACCTCTTCGCGCTCGAGCGTTTCCTGCTCGAGGAGTAGCGCCGCGAGCGCGTCGAGCTTGTCACGGTGCTCCGTGAGGATCTCGAGGGCGACGTCGTGGGCCTCGTCTATCAGGTGGCGGACCTCCTGGTCGATCTCGAACGCCACCTGATCGGAGTAGTCGGGCGTCGTGGCCCAGTCCCGACCCAGGAAGACCTCGCCCTGCTTCTGGCCCAGGGTGAGCGGGCCGATCACGTCGGACATCCCGTACTCGGTCACCATCTGGCGCGCGACCTTGGTGGCTCGCTCGATGTCGTTGCCGGCTCCGGTCGTGACGTCGCCGGCGACGATCTCCTCGGCGACGCGCCCGCCCAGGAGCATCGCGAGCTCGTCGCGCAGCTCCTCGCGGGTCATGAGGAACTTGTCCTGCTCGGGAAGGGTGAGCGTGTAGCCGAGGGCGCGCCCGCGAGGGATCACGGTGATCTTGTGGACCTCGTTCGTGTTCGGCAGGACGTGCGCGACGAGCGCGTGCCCTCCCTCGTGGTACGCGATCAGGCGCTTCTCCTGCTCGTCCATCACGCGGCTCTTGCGCTCGGGCCCGGCCATCACGCGGTCCACGGCCTCTTCGATCTCCTTCATCGAGATCGCTCGCTTGTTCCGCCGCGCGGCGAGCAGCGCAGACTCGTTGATCACGTTCGCCAGGTCGGCGCCCGTGAACCCCGGGGTGCGTCGCGCCAGGATGTCGAGGTCGACTGTCTTGTCGAACGGCTTCCCCTTCGCGTGGACACGCAGGATCGCCTTGCGCCCCTCCAGGTCCGGCCTGTCTATCACCACCTGCCGGTCGAACCTCCCCGGCCGCAGCAGCGCCGGGTCCAAGATGTCGGGCCGGTTCGTCGCCGCCATCAGGATCACGGTCGAGCGCTGATCGAACCCGTCCATCTCCACCAGCAACTGGTTCAGGGTCTGCTCCCGCTCGTCGTGACCGCCGCCGAGCCCGGCTCCGCGGTGGCGCCCGACGGCGTCGATCTCGTCGATGAACACGATCGCCGGCGCCGCGGCCTTGGCCTGCTCGAACAGGTCGCGCACTCGCGCCGCGCCCACCCCGACGAACATCTCCACGAAGTCCGAGCCGCTTATCGAGAAGAAGGGCACTCCCGCCTCACCCGCGACCGCCCGGGCAAGGAGCGTCTTGCCGGTCCCGGGCGGGCCGTACAGCAGAACGCCCCGCGGGATCTTCGCCCCCATCGCCTGGAACTTCGAGGGCGCTTGGAGGTACTCCTTCACCTCCAGCAGCTCCTCGATCGCTTCGTCGACGCCGGCGACATCGGCGAACGTGGTCTTCGGCTGGTCCTTCGAGACCAGCTTGGCCTTGCTGCGTCCGAACTGCATCACGCGTCCTCCGCCGCCCTGCGTGCGGTTCATGATCCAGAAGAGGAGGGCGCCGATCAGCAGCACCGGCAGGATCACGGAGACGAGCGTCTCGAGGAGCGGGTTCCCCTTCTGCGGGTCGACCGTCGTGACGACACCGGCTTCGCGCAGGGACGTGACTATCTCGTCCTCGGACTCGCTCGGGAACTTCACCTGGTAGGCCTCGCCGCCGGAGAGCTTCCCGACGATGACCTGCTCACCCTCGCGGATCTGCGCGGTGCTCACCTTGCCTGCGGCGACCTGCTCCTGGAACTGGGTGAGCGTGAGGGCGCGCTCGCCTGAGCCGCGCCCGAACAGGGAGACGAGCAGGAGCAGGCCGGCCACCATCAGGATGATGTAGAGGGTCGGCGTCCGCGCGATCCTCCGGAGCGGACTCTCGGGTTCGTTCAGGGCGTTCCTCCTCGGCGCGCGGAAGATGCGTCGGGGCTCCGGTTCGCCGACGCCGGCGATCCGAAAGCCCGTTGCCCGATGGTAGCACCGCGCGCCCGCGAGGGGGGCCCTACCGGATGCCGCTGTCGAACATGATGGTCACGCTGGTGAAGGCGCCTTCGCGCACCGTCACCGCAGGCAGAGGCCTCGTCCTCGCGATCGGGTTCTCCTGGAGCGGCGTCGCCCGGAGCGAGTACGTCCCCGGCGCGAGCGGGATCCGGAAGGTGCCGTCGGGCGGAGTCTCGACCGTCGTCACGACGTCGCCGTCCTTCGACACGGTGATCCGCGCAGCGAACGGCGCTGGAGGACAAGGGGAGTCCAGGCGCTCGGCCGGGCAGGTCGGCCCGATCAGGACTTCGCCCTGGATGCCCGCGGTGCCGTCGCCCGCGACGTTCCGCGCGCCGCACGAAACGAGCACGAGCAGCAGGAGCGCGGCGAGCGGCATCGTCCGTCTCATCGCCGATGGGACGTCCGCGCGGCGCGCAGGGGTTCCCACCGGTCAGGCGTAGGCCTCGGGCTTGAGCGTGGCGACGTAGGGCAGGTTCCGGTACTTCTCCCCGTAGTCGAGGCCGTAGCCCACGACGAACTCGTTCGGGATCTCGAAGCCCTTGATGATCCGGACCACCCCGCTCGTCTTCGTGGCCATCCCGTAGGAAGAGACCGCCATGAAGTCGAACTCGAGCGGGAGAAGGATGTGCCGCGACAGATCGGCCATCACGACGAATGCGCCCTTCAGCACGCCCACCAGCAGGAGGTTCCGGCCTTCGTAGTCCTTCGTGATGCGCTGCCCCAGCTCGGCGAGCTTGGCCTGGATCTGGCTCTCGGAGACGAGGATCTTGTCGATGTCGTTCTCGTAGGCGGCCACGTGGGCCTTGAGTGTAGGGGCGGATACCGGAGGTTGCCCGGTGAGAGTCATCAGCGTTCCCCGTGGGTCGGCGTGCGGTCCGGGTACGAGACGTGAACATACTCGCGGTCCCGCCACGCCTTCAATCCCCCGGACAGATCGAGCCGTCGTCCTGGGCGGCCGGAGGCCAGGTCGAGGACCGCCTCGATCTCCGGCGAGCTGGACCTGCCCGAAGGGGCCAGCGCGCGGCGGACCACCCGCGCCGCGACCGCCCGCGGAAGCGCGGAGAGCTCCCTCGCGGGCAGACGAGCGTCACCGGATGCCGATGCCCTCGGGAGCCAGCGGCCCGCGTACTCCTCCGCCTGCCGGGAGAGCTCCACCGCGTCCTCCCGGAGGTTGGATCCGGTCCGTGCGATCGGCTCGCGCAGGCTCCTGCCGGTCGCCCGTTCCAGCGCAGGAATGCCCTTGAGGCGGATCGCGTTGCGCAGCAGGTCGGGGTCGCGATTGGTGGGATCGCGCCGCGGCCTCAGCCGGAGCGCGCGGCAGAAGGCCTCGACCTGGCTCCGGGTCACGCCGAGCAGCGGCCGGACCTCCCGGCCGCCGGCCGGCCGCAGTCCGGCGACGGCGTCGAGCCCGGATCCCGTGATCACGGCCATCAGCACCGTCTCGGCCTGATCGTCGAGCGTGTGCGCGATCGCCCGCACCGAGGATCCGAGCTCGTTGCCGACGGCGGCGCTCGCTCGCTTGCGCTCCAGGTGCGCCCAGGCCTCGACGGACTGTCCCCGCCGCGGCGAGGAAGCAGCCTCGACCAGGTGGAACGGCACCTTCAGGCGGACGCACAGCCTCCGGACGTACTCGGCGTCATCGCCGGAGTCCGGGCGGAGACGGTGGTCGAAGTGGAACACCGCGAGCCGGATCCGAAATAGCCTGCGCAGGTACCACAGGGCGTAGAGCAGGCATACGGAGTCGGGGCCACCCGAGACGCTCACGAGGACGAGGTCCCCCGGGCGGAACATGTCGTGCTCGCGGATCGTCGCCGTGACCTGCTCGAGCACCCTCGCGACGGCCGGCGGACGCCGCACACCGGCCACGGCTACCTCCCGACCACCCTTTCCACCCAGCGCGCGGGCTCGGCGATCTCGGCCGGCGTCGGCAGGTTCGCCTCGCTCTCCCACGCGCGGTTGAAGGCCTGCATGTCTGCGCGGGCGACCACCTCGCGGACGAAACGCTCCCCCGTGTCGTACTGCTTCACCTTCGACTCGAAACCGATCGCGCGCTGGAACGTCCGCTCCAGACCAGAGGAGCTCCGGCGCTGCTGCAGGGCTCGGCGCATGCGCGCGAGGTCCCTGACGCGGCCCTCGGCCACCTCGTTCATCACGAACGAGGCGTGCCCTTCAAGGAGCGCCATCAACGACTGCATCCTGGAGAAGATCTCGCGCTGCTCCGGGGTGAGCAGCAGGGAAAGCGCGCCCGCGCCCCTCCACTCGGCGCCGGCCTTGATCTCCTCCGCGGCCCGCTGGAGCTGCTTCATCATCTCCCTCGAGTCGACCTGAACCGTGGACAGGTACGAGTCGATCAACCCGCCGAGGTAGCTGCGGAGCCACGGCGCCGCGGCGAACTGCACCCGGTGGGTGACCTCGTGCAGGGAGATCCACAGTCGGAAGTCTCGTGGTGGCAGGGCGAAGCGGCGCTCGGCCTCGGCAACGTTCGGCCCCACGAAGTAGATCAGACCCTCGTCGTCCGGCGGGAGGAACACGTCGTACTGCCCGAGCACCTTGCGGGAGACGTAGCCGAGCAGTGCGCCGAACTGCACCCCGAACGCCTTGCGGCGCACCTCGCCCCGGTGCTCACCCACCATCCGCTCGGAGAGCGGGTCGAGCAACCGCTGGATCGACTTCAGGTTCGCTCCGATCCACTCGCCGCGGGACATCACCCAGGCGCGCGCGCGGAAGCCGTCTGCGGAAAGGCCGGTGAACGTGCGGACGAGGGACTCGGACAGGGCCGTGAGCTCGGCGATGTCTTCGCGCATGCGGGCCCGGTCGACAGCGGTCACGCGAACCCCGGGGCCGGCGACGCGCCGACCGATGTCGAGCGCAGTCGACCAGTCCGCGAGGCGTGCGGAGGCCGATCCCATCGACCAGTCGACCTTGGCCGCGTCCATGGCGGGCCGGGGCGGCTAGCCCTCCGCGGCTTTCTTCCGCGCCGCGATCATGGCCGCGCGGCGGGCCTTGCCCTCTGCGACCCGGCGGTCGGTCCCCTTCGCCAGGAGCTCCTCGAGGGTCTTGTCGAACGTCGCCTGGTCGAGCGGCACCTCGTGACGTTCGGCGGAGGGTGCGGGTGCTGCCGGGGCCGCGGGTGACGGCGCAGCAGCCGGGGCGGAGGGTGCAGCCGCCGGGGCCGCAGCGGGGACCGGTGCGGGAGCCGGGGCAGCAGACGGAGGCGCCACTGAGACCGCGACCGCCGCAGGCACGCTGGAGGGGACGGCCGGCGGAGCAACCACCATCTGGACCGCCTGCGAGACGTCCACGGCGCGGCGCGGCAAGTCCTTGCCGGGGTGCACCCGGTCGGCGCGCACCACCTTGAGCCCTTCCTCCTGCCGGGCGAACCGGGGAGCCCGCATCATGTACGAGATCACGAGAAGGATCACCGTCACGGACGCGAGCAGCCCGAGCAGGATCGCGAACTGGTACACCCAGCCCCCGGTGTTCTTCGCCGGCTTGTAGTCGGGCGAGTTGATCACCTGGGCGGCTGCGGTGGATGCGGCCACCGTCAGCGTCACGAAGGAACCGAGGCACGCCAACAGCGACTTCCGCCAAGTCTTCATCGGCCGCGATTCTAGCAACAGGGGCTCGGGAACCTTCAGGCCGATCGAGAGAGCTCGGCCCGGAGCCCGTCGGAGCTGAGACTCTCCTTGCGTGCCCGAACATCCAGGTAGACGAGGATCGAGACGATCGCCGTGAACGGGGCCGTGACGATCTGCGCGATCGAGGCTCCGATCGCCAGACCGAACCATCCCGCTCCCGAGAACGGCGCCTGCAGGACCTGGCCGACGATGCTCGAGATGAGTCCGGCCACGATCACGGTCCCCAGCACGTGCCAGAAGTGCCCGGTGGTGAGCTCCCACGATCGGGACAGGGCCGCTGCGCCGCGCTTGCCCTCCACCACCAAGACGGGCACGCCGACCGCCAGCTTGATCGCCGCGATGATCGCTCCCACGAAGAAGACGAAGAAACCGGCGAAGACGGCGAGACCGGTGAGCACCGCGACCCAGATGATCGGGCCCAAGCGCGCCATCCCGTAGCGGTAGCTCTCCTCCACCGAGATCGGCATGCCGACGACCGAACCGGCGGCGGCACGAGTGATGGCCCCCGCGAAGGCCGAGTAGATCACCACCGTGAAGAGTCCGGCTATGGCGCCGCCGACCGCGGCCTGCCCGAAGCCGCCTGTCCGGAACGCGATGTCCACCAGGAGGAACTGGAGGAAGGTCAGCGGAACGGCCACGATGGCGACGATCTTGACGAGGCCCTGCCAATGCTGCTTGTAGAGCGTGAAGGCGGCGGTCAGGATGTCGCCGATACCCTTCGGGAGGAGCGGTGGGGCTGGCGGCAACCCGAAGCCGGATCCCTGGTCCATGTGGGTCCTCCCTCGCTGGAAACGTCGCCCGCGATCCTATCCCCGGCCGGGGCATGGACGAGAGAGCCGGAGAGGGGATTCGAACCCCTGACCTACCACTTACGAGGCGGTTGCTCTGCCAGGCTGAGCTACTCCGGCGGGGGATCCAGGAAACGTGGCAGAAAACTCGACACGCGACCTGGATCCGACTGGAAAGTCTATCCGGAGGATCCGGTCGTCGCCGGATCAGCTGCGCGAGTGAGATGAGGCGAGAACGTGCTCACCCAGGCTCGGCGTACTACCGGAGCTCCACGAGGCCGTATCCGAGCCGTCCCGCCGGGGCCCTCACCATCGAGCCACTCCTCCGGCGCGGGTGGGGACTCCCTCAGATGACCGGGTGGCCGTCCGAGACGATCTCGACCGGCAAAAGGCGGCCCGTCACAGTGCCGTCGGGCTCGACGGTGACCTCCGCCACGGCGCTCGCCGCCCCCACCCGTGACACGCGCGGCCACACGAAGTTGCCCAGGCTGTAGAAGATGGGTCGGCTCCGGTAGGTCTCCATCGGCTGGAGCACGTGCGCGTGCCCTCCGAAGATCACGTCCGCGCCGGCATCGATCATGCGGTGGGCCTGCCGGACCTGGTAAGGCCTCGGGCTGGCGTCGAGCTCGACGCCCCAGTGGATCATGACGACGACGAGGTCCGAGGAGGCAGCCGCTACGCGAACCGCCCGCAACGCCATCCCGAAGTCGTGCCCCACCGCCGTCCCGGGCTTGTCGGGGCCCGCGACCTCGTCCACCGGGTCCAGCACCTCGTCGATCCCGAGCACCGCGACGTTCCAGCCGGCCGTCCGGAAGAACGCGGCGCGAACGGCCTCGGCCTGATCGGCTCCGGCGCCCACCGGGACGAGCCCCGCGGCTCTGACCGCGTCCAGCGAGTCCAGCAGCCCGGCCGGACCCTCGTCGTAGGCGTGGTTGTTCGCTTGGCTCGCGACGTCGACGCCGGCGCGGCGAGCAGCCGGAAGCGCCCGGGGGTCGCAGTGGATCGTGAAGGCCTTGGGTGCCGGATCACGTACGTCCGTGGCCGGGCATTCGAGATTTACGATCGTGAGGTCGTCACGGGATCCTTCTGGCTCCCGCGCCCGGCGGGTCGGTCGAGGCGGGCGGCTCGGCAGCGCCGGTCACACAGGACGCGAGGGCGAGCACTACGCTCGCCCCCGCCATCCACCGCGCTCCTATCGAAGGTCGGCTCCCGGCGCTCGCGTATCCCACTCCGTTCACACTCAACAACCCGAGACGGCGACCTTCTGGGTGATCCCCACGATGCTTCCGTCGGCGACCGAGACCTCGTAGTAGTAGTCGGAGGGCTCGGTGAACGGGATCGCCACCTCACGCAGCTCCCTGAGCCCGACCGTACGGCTCGGCGCCACACATTCGCCGAGGAGCTTGACCCGCACGTCACGATCCACGGGGAGGGTCCGGAGCAGGTCGTTCTCGTTGCGGATGTACACCGGGTAGTACCGCACGTCCTTCCACGGAACACCGTCCTGGGTCGCCGCCTGGTGGGCGGCCGCCCCGAAGAACGTCTGGATCACGTCGACGGTGACGGTTGCGCCCCGGACATCCACGTCGACGACGTACGTCGGGTAGATCCCGTCGGCGAGCGCGCTCGGATCCGTCGGCGTCGGCTCGACCGTCGGCGTGGGCAGGTGGGGCGCGGGATGACTGCCGGACAAGGTCGGACTCGGCTGGGTCACCGGCCCGGCCGCGGTCCGGTCGCCGAACGCCGCATGCACGCCGGTGGCGCCGAGCGCGAGGACGAGCGCCCCCGCGACGACCACGCCGATGCGCCGGTGGCCCCGCAGGGCCGGCTTGTGGTTCCTCTGCCCGTCCATGTTCCTCTCCTTCTCGCGGATCCCCTGGGGTGCGCCCGCGCGCACCTCACTCTCCGCCGCCCCCATCGTGCGCGGGCTTCCAGGCGCGATGCCATCGCCGACAAGCGACGCTTGCGTCGCGCGGAGGTAGGTTTCCGTCACCATGGGTGACATCCGCGGAGGGGAGCCTGCGCGCGAGGGACGCCGGCGCCGCCAGGACGACCACCTCGAGCAGTGGGTCAACGGCACCCGCGAGCTGATCCCGCTGACCGGCGAGCGGCTCACGATCGGCCTGTCGCCCACGAATGACGTGCCTCTGCCCTTCGACCGCACGGTCTCGCGCGTGCACGCGGTCATCGAACGCGTCGCCTCGCAGTGGTGCGTCCGAGACCTGTCGTCGCGGAACGGGACCTTCGTGAACGGGGAGCGTATCTGGCGCGAATGCCCGCTCCGTGCCGGGGATGAGATCCGCGTCGGCACCGTCAGGTTCGTCGCTCGCGTCGACGACGGCGGGGTGCCCGACGATGCGACGGTCGGCGCCGAGTCGGGGCCCGCCCTCACCAGGCGGGAGCGGGAGGTGCTCGTCGCGCTGTGCGGGCCGATGTTCTCCGGCGACGTCTTCCGGGAGCCGGCAACGATCCGGCAGATCGCCAGCGAGCTGGTGGTCAGCGAGGCCGCCGTGAAGCAGCACGTCTCGCGCCTCTACGACAAGTTCGGGATCCCCGAGCAGGAGGGCCGCCGGGCCCAACTGGCGAACGAGGCGATCCGGCGCGGTGCCGTGAACACCGCCGAGATCCTCAAGGGTCCTTCCCGCGACACCTAGCGACCGGGGTACAGACGCCAGCGGCCGCGTCCCGCATGATGTGCAGGTGGACCCGGATGTGATGGTCGGCACCGACGTCGGCGGGTACTCGATCGAGTCGGTGCTGGGGCGCGGCGCGATGGGTGTGGTCTACGTCGCGCGTCAGCGGTCGCCAGAGCGCAAGGTGGCGCTGAAGCTGATCCACCCGGCATTCGCCGGCGATGAGACCTTCCTCATCGCCTTGACGTCGGACACGGAGGGCGGCGACTTCTGCTACCTGACGGACTTCGGCGTCAGCATGTGGACCGCGTCGTCGGCCGCGACGATCACCGCGACCGGCCGGATGGTGGGAACCGCGGACTACGTCGCACCCGAGCAGATCGAGAGCAGCAGCATCGACGGGCGAGCCGACCTCTACTCCCTGGGGTGCGTGCTATACGAGTGCCTCGCGGGACGCCCGCCGTTCGCGGGCCGGAGCCCTCCGGCGACCCTCTACGCGCACCTGCACGAGGAGGCGGCGGCGCCGAGCGCCGTCCGGCCGGGCCTGCCCCCGGTCGTGGACGCGGTCGTTGCCCGCGCGCTCAGGAAGACGCCTCAGGAGCGCTACGGCTCGTGCCGCGAGCTGACGCAGGACCTCCGCGCGGCGCTGGCCGGCTCGACCGGCACGACGAAGACGTCCCCGCGGGCGCCGGTGTCGCGCAGACCGCCTACAGCGGCCCCGCGGCGGCGGCGGGCGGCCTGGATCGCCGCTGCGACGGTGCTCATCCTCGCGGCCGCGGGGTTCGCGTTCGCCGAGCTCCGTGGCCAGACGACGCGGCAGGAGGGCTCCTCGCCGTCCGCGGCGCCGCCGCGACTCATCCGGGAAGGCGTCCAGGTGACGGCGAGCAACACGGCGCCGTCGTCGCACGACGCGTCGGGGAACATCGTCACGTACGTGCCGGCGAACGTGGTCGACGGCGACGTGCAGACGGCCTGGCGGACGGCCGGAGACGGACGCGGCGAGTGGGTCACGCTGATCTTCGAGAACCCGATCGAAGTCGTGCGGATCGGGTTGATCCCCGGCTACGCCAAGACGGATCCCCAGACGGGAGCCAACCGGTTCCTCCAGGACCGGATCATCACGTCGGTCCGCTACCAGATCTCCGGCTTTCCTCCGGTTACCCAGACGTTCCGGCCGGTCCCCGTTCCCCAGTTCGTCGAGCTGCGCGCGACGACGTCTCTGATCACCGTGAAGATCCTCGGCACGTCGAAGCCGGGTGGACTCGACTACACGGCCATCTCCGAGATCTACGTGTACGGCTATCGACAGTGACGAGTCCGGGAGGACGCGTCGATGTCCGCACACATGTGCCTTCAGGGCCCTCGACCGGCCCGACTCCAGGCGAGCATGACGCGGAGGCGCTCTAGCAACGGGGGTGCGTGCGCCGGGCCGGCTACGCCGCCACGGTCGCGAGCTGTAGGAACGCCCGTTCCAGCACGAGCCGCGCGTTCAGGTTGAGGTCCTCCGCAAGAGCCGCTCGCGCCTCCTCCACCGCCGCCAGACCGCGGACCGCCCGCAGGACCGGGATCGCTCCGTCGGGCGGGAGATCGGGGTTCATGAGCACTCGCTCTCCGGCACCGGTGGCTACCGCGACGCGATCGCGAAGGAGAGACGAGACCCCCAGGAGCACCCAGTCGACGTAGTCGCGCTCGGCCCGCCGCTCGCGCCGGCGGAAGCGAGTCTCGATCCGCCTGATCGCTCCGCGGTAGGCGTCCTCCGGCCGGCCTCTCTCGTCCAGGAACGGGGCGACCTCCCGGTCGAGCTCGGCCTTGAGCCCCTTCTTGTAGCCCGAGGCGGCCGCCAGGACCAGATCGGCGGCCTCGAGCGCCCCGGGAGGTCCAGCGGCGGCAGCGGCCACCGCCGAGAGGGCCGCGTCGCGGAACCTGAGGCCGTCCTCGCCCGAGGCGAGCCGACGCGCACGCCCGAGGTTCCCTCCGGCCAGCCGAGCGGCCAACTGCGCGCGCGTCGGCTCGGCCCCCTCGGCCACCAGCGCGTCCACCACGAACGCCTCCGACAGCGCCGTGAACGGCACCACATGGCAGCGCGAGAGCACCGTCTCGGGCAGCTCGTGCGCTCGGGCAGAGAGCAGCAGCAGCACCGCGTCGGCGGGCGGTTCCTCCAGGACCTTCAGGAGCGTGTCGGCCGCGGCCGGCGAAAGCCGGTCGGCCTCGCGGATCACGAACACCTTCCGCCCGGGCTCGGGGGCGGTGCGGTATGCCGGATGCCATATCTCCTCGCGCACGGTGTCGACGTGGATGTCGCGGCCCTCCGGCTCCACCACGAACACGTTGGGATGGCGGTCGTCCAGCGCGAGCCGGCAAGCGCGGCACTTCCCGCACCCACCCTCCGAGCAGAGCAGCGATGCCACGAACGCCCGTGCCGCGATCGACTTCCCGCTGCCCTCAGGACCGGCCATCACGTACGCGTGGTGGGGCCGCTCCGCCGCCTGCGTGAGGAACGCCACCGCCGCCTCCTGCCCCGGGACCCGGTCCAGCACCTCGCTCACTTCTTCCCCTCACCGTTCTCGTCACGCTCCGCGACCAGCCGGTCGAGCGCACCGCGGACCTTCTCGAACACCTCCGCGGGCGGACGGTCCCCGTCCAGCACGACGAACCGCTCGGGATGTTCCTCCGCGATCTTGAGGTAGGCATCCGACACCTTCGCGTGGAAGTCCCCCCCCTCCATCTCCATCCGGTCCGGGGCGCCCGCCGACCTGAGCAGCCCCTGCTCGGGCTCCACGTGCAGCAGCACGACGAGATCGGGGAAGAGCCCCTGCGTGGCCCAGACGTTCAACGTGAGCACGTCCTGCTCGCCCAGCCCTCGCGCCCACCCCTGGTAGGCGAGCGACGAGTCGATGTAGCGGTCGCAGATCACGATCTTCCCCTCGGCGAGCGCGGGCCGGATCACTGACTGCACGTGCTGGGAGCGGCTCGCCGCAAACAGCAGCGCCTCGCTGTGCGCCTCGATCTTCCCGGTGGCCGGGTCCAGCAGCAGCTGCCGTATCTTGTCGCCGAGCTCGGTCCCGCCAGGCTCGCGAGTCACGAGCACGTCGTGGCCGGCCGCGCGCAGGTACTCCTCTGCCAGGTGGATCTGCGTTCCCTTGCCGGCCCCCTCCACCCCCTCGAAGGCGACGAAGAGCCCGGTGGCCGGCGGCCGCTTCAGCTTCGGCACGAGCGCGAGGGGCTTCGGTCGGGTGAGGCGCAGCCGCTTGAGGCCGAGTCGCGTGTACCAACCGGCGGCGATGACGCCAAGGCCCGCGGTCGCGAGCGCCAGCCGCGTGCCCGAGAGGTCGATCCGCTGGTGTCCGAGGAAGAACCGGTGGGACCCGAACGCGATCGCGAGCCCCGGAAAGACGGTGAGCGAGAGAAGGAGCCCCAGCCGGGACACCACCGTGAGCGAGCCGAAGGTCCTGCCGCGGTACTCATCCGTCACGTTCTCCTGGAGCAGCGTATAGCCGGTCACCCACATGGTCCCGCAGAAGAAGCCGAGCGCCACACCGAGCAGGGCGGCGAGCGAGATGTTCGGCATCGCCGCCAGCGAGAAGAGCATGACGGAGGCGGCGAGCATCGAGGTGGAGAACACGAACTCCCGGTCGAGCATCTTGCCGACGAAGTTGAGCGAGACGAGCCCCGACCCCAGCCCGATCCCGAACACCGTGATGAGGATCGGCCAGCCGGCCGTCTGCGCGTTCAGCGTCCGCGAGGCGAACACGGGTCCTAGAGAAAGGACGGCGCCCGTAGCCGTGAACGCCGCGACGATACCCAGCGTCATGGTCTTGGTGAGCTGGTTCGAGGCCAGGAACCGGACGCCGTCCATGATGTCGCGCCCCACCCTTCGCAGGTCGAGCTTCGCCCCTGCGCGCGAGGGAGGGGTGCGTATGGGCACCCGGGTCAGCATCAAGGCCGAGAACCCGAAGGTCCCGGCGTCCATCCAGAGGGCGAGCGAGTAGAGGTGTTCGGCGAAGTACGGGACCTGCGCGCCGAGGCCCTTCGAGATCGCGGCGAGGACCGCGGCGATCGCGCCGCCGAGCGGCAGCGTGCCCCAGCTCGACAGCAGCCCGATCGAGTTCGCGTTGGAGAGCTGGCGACGCGGAACGAGCTGCGGCAGCGAGGCGTCCCTCGCCGGGGTCCAGAGCAGCGAGAGGCACTCGATGAAGAACGAAAGCGCGTAGATCGCCCACAGCTTGCCGAGGAACGGCATCGCCGCGTACATCGCGCCTCGACCGATGTCGGCCAGGATCATCGTGCGCTTCCTGTCGGTGCTGTCCACGAGGGTTCCGGCGAAGGGGCCGAAGAGTACGGCCGGCAGGGTTCGGGCGGTCATCACCGCCGCCACAGCACCCAGCTTCGCGGCGTCCGATTCCGCAAGGCGGGAGACGAGCGCGAGAACCGCGGTGAACCCCACCCAGTCCCCCAGCGACGACACGCTCATCGCGGCCAGCAATCGGGCGAACGGCGGATGGGTGAGCAGATCCTTCAGCGTGGCCGACCGGGTCCCGCGGAGCGCGGCAACCTCTTCGGCGAAGCTCGACAACCTAGCCCTCCACGGCCGAGGTCGGCGCCGGCTCGGACGCCTTCCGGGACGAGGGCGCCCGGGCCCCAGAGCCCTTCCCCACGGCCTTCCGCGCGGACTTCTTCTTCGCAGGATCCTTCGCCGGCTTCTTCGCGGCCTTCTTGGCCTTGGCCGCGGCCTTGGCCGCGCGCGCGGTGGCTTTGGCCTCGCGGACCGCGGCCTCGGCCTCGGCGTCCCCGGACTTTGTCACGTTGAATTCCAGATCCAGCTCGGCGCCGCAGTTCCAGCAGCGGAGACTCTTCGGGCGGGAGACGAGGAGGGAGCCGCACTCCGGGCAGGGGTGATCCTTCACCGGCGGGTTGTTCACGCCCAGGTCGCACTCGGGGTAGCGATCGCACCCGTAGAACACGCCGAACCGCGTCCGCTTCTCGACCAGCTCGCCCAGGCCACACTGCGGGCACGTCACGCCGGTCGACTTCGCCGGGTCCTTCTTGATGAAGCGGCACTCTGGGTAGCCGCTGCAGCCGACGAAGGGCCCGTAACGGCCGACCCTCCTTTGGAGCTGCCGGCCGCACTCGGGGCAGGTCTCGTCGAGCATCTCGGGCTCGGGACGCTCGGAGCCGTCCATGTTCCGGATGTAGCGGCAGTCGGGGTAGTTCGCGCAGCCGACGAACTTCCCGTAGCGACCCAGCTTCACCTGGAGCTTGCCGGGCTCGCGCCCCTCCTGGGGACAGAGAGGGCAGGCCTCGTCGAGCTCCTCCTCGAAGCGCTCGAATGCGTGCTCCGCCTTCTCGAGGGCACGCTCGAACGGCCCGTTGAACTCGTGCAGCACCTGGGTCCAGCCGAGCTGCCCCTCGGCGATCTCGTCGAGCTCCTCCTCCATCTTGGCGGTGAAGTTCACATCGACGACCTCGGGGAAGTGCTCGATCAGCTTGTCGGTGACCACGACGCCGACGTCCTCGGGGAAGAAGCGCTTGTCCTCCAGACGAACGTACCCACGGTCCTGGATCGTGGAGATGATCGACGCGTACGTGGAGGGACGGCCGATGCCCAGCTCCTCCAGCGTCTTTACGAGCGAGGCCTCCGAGTACCGGGGGGGCGGCTGGGTGAAGTGCTGCTCGGGCAGGACCTCCAGGAGCCGGAGCGCCTGCTCCGCGGAGAGCTCGGGCAGCGTCGCCTCCGTGTCCTCATCGGGGGCGTCGTCGCGGCCTTCCTTGTAGACCCGGATGAACCCGTCGAAGACGAGCGTCTGTCCGGTGGCCCGGAGCCCGTAGCGCCGATCGCCGGCCGTCGCCTCGATGTCGATCCCCACCTGTTTGAAGCGCGCCTCCGCCATCTGCGTGGCGATCGTGCGCTGCCAGATCAGCGTGTACAGCCGGAGCTGGTCTCGGTCGAGCGCGGAGGCCACTCGCGCCGGGGTCCGCATCACGGAGGTCGGGCGGATCGCCTCGTGGGCCTCCTGGGCGTTCCGCGAACGCGTCTTGTACCTGCGGAGCTCCGCGAGCGCGTACTCGGGCCCGTACTCGGTCTTCACGAGCTCGGCCGCCTCGCGGAGCGCGGATTCCGCGATGTTCACGGAGTCGGTCCTCATGTAGGTGATCAGGCCTACAGACCCCTCGCCAGGCAGGTCCTGGCCCTCGTACAGGCGCTGGGCGATCGTCATCGTCTTGCGGGCGCTGAACCCGAGCTTGCGGGCCGCTTCCTGCTGGAGGGTGGAGGTGGTGAACGGCGGCGCCGGCGAGCGCTTCCGCTCCTTCTGCTCGACCGCCTTCACCCGGTAGGAGGCCCCGCCCAGAGCCTGGGCGTGCGCGGCCGCCTCGGTCTCGGCGCCGAGCAGGATCCCCTTCTTGTCCGGGGAGGCCGCGAGCTTGCCCTCCGGGACCTGCACCAGGCGGGCCGAGAACGGCTGCTCCCGGTCCTCGGGCGTGAGCCGGACGTCCACGCTCCAGTACTCGACCGGACGGAACGCCTCGACCTCGCGCTCGCGCTCCACGATCAGGCGGACGGCGACGGACTGGACCCGGCCCGCGGAGAGCCCCGGACGCACGCGCCGCCAGAGCAGCGGCGAGATCTTGTAGCCCACAAGCCGGTCCAGTATCCGGCGAGCCTGCTGAGCCTCCACGAGGCGCAGGTCTATCTCGCGGGGGTGCTGGAAGGCCTCGATGATCGCGTCGCGGGTGATCTCGGTGAACGTGACCCGCCTCGCCTCGGAGGGAGGGACCCCCAGCAGGGTTGCGACGTGGAACGCTATCGCCTCGCCCTCGCGGTCGTAGTCGGTGGCGAGCACGAGGTCGTCGGCCGCCTTCAGGGCCGACCTCAGCTCGCCGACGTGCCGCTTCGAGTCCTCGCGGACGATGTACTCGGGCTCGAAGTCGCGCTCGAGATCCACCCCGAGCTGGCTCTTCGGCAGATCCCGGATGTGGCCGTACGAAGCCCGGACGGCGTAGTCGCCGCCCAGGTACTTCTCGATGGTCTTCGCCTTCGCCGGCGACTCGACCACGACCAGCGTCTTCGGCACGGGTCCGTTCCCTCTCCTGGCGTGGGTTCCGGAGCGCCACCTCTCGGGGGCCCCGGCGCGTGACGCTACCACCGGCCGCACCCATCACCGGGAACCCCGGGTCGGCGTCACGCGGGCGGAGACGCCCCGAGGCCGGCTGAACGCCCTGCTAGGCTGGCAGATTCCCGCGGCATCCCGGAGGCGGCCACGTGCTCGGCATCCTGGGCAAGTTCCTCACGGAACGGATCTCGAACGACGGCTACCTGGCCGTCTTCGTCCTGATGCTGCTGGGGTCGGCCTGCATACCGATCCCATCCGAGGTCGTGATGGCCTTCGGGGGGGCGCTCGCGAGCGGCACGTTCGCCGACCGGGTGCTCGGCGACCCCGGCGCGGCCCTCGGTCTCGTGCCCGTGATGGTGGTTGGGGTCGTCGCGAGCCTGCTCGGGTCCTGGCTCGCGTGGTGGGTTGGGTACACCGGGGGCAGGCCCCTGATCGACCGATTCGGCCGGTACCTCCTGCTGCGACCCCACGAGGTGGACCGAGCGCACGAGTGGTTCGAGCGCCACGGCGAGGCCGCCGTGTTCTTCGCGCGGTTGATCCCGCTGATCCGGGCCTTCATCTCGCTCCCGGCCGGGGTGGCACGGATGGGCTTCGGGCGATTCACGATCTACACGTTCCTGGGGATCCTCCCGTGGACCGTGGGTCTGGCCCTCGCCGGGTACGCGCTCGGCGAGCGGTGGAGCACCGTCGAACGGCTCATGGGCCCCGTCTCGCTGGCGGTCGGAGTCGTGGCGCTCGCAGCGCTCGGCTGGTGGGTGCGCAGGAGCCTGCACGCGCGAGCGTCGGGGGGCCTCTCCTCACAGAACGGGCAGTCGAGCTAGTGTTCTGTCTCGTTAGTTCCTTTACATAGCAGGCGGACGGCGTCACGATGACGTATGGCGCTGTCTACTAGTTCGGTGCAGATCCGCGACGAGGACCGGGCGACGCTGCTGAGCTGGACGCGGTCGTCGACGGTG
>JACQDK010000035.1 GCA_016201135.1 Actinomycetota bacterium | reverse complement strand
TCCTTGAGGCGATCGACGCCGACGATGCCGACGCGATCCGCGACGAGCTGGGCGACCTGCTGCTGCAGGTCGTGTTCCACGCGCAGATGTCCGCCGAGGAGGGACGCTGGGACGTGGACGACGTCGCTGAAGGGTTGGTGCGCAAGCTGATCCGTCGACACCCCCACGTGTTCGGGCAGGTCGAGGTCTCGGGAGCAGAAGAGGTCCTCGTGAACTGGGAGAAGCTGAAGGCCGAGGAGACCGGCGGCCGCAAGGGAGTGGACGAAGACATCCCCGCCTCGCTCCCGTCGCTCGCGCGAGCCGCCAAGGTGCAGCGGCGCGCGGCCGGCTGGGGCTTCGAGTGGCGGAGCGTCGGCTCCGCGATAGGCGCCCTGAAGGAGGAGGTGACCGAGCTCGAGGCGCACACCGATGCCGCGAACGCCGAGGAGGAGATCGGGGACGTGCTGTTCGCCGCGGTGGCGGTCGCGCGCAAGCTGGACGTGGACGCCGAGAGCGCGCTCCGCCGGACGATCCGCGGGTTCTCCGAACGCTACGAGCGCGTGATGGCGATCGTCTCGGAGCGCGGTCTGGACCTGGAGACGATGCCGGAGGAGGAGATCCGGATCCTCTTCCGCGAAGCCCGTGCGAGCCGGTAGTGGGCGGCGCCGACGACCTGGCTCGCACGATCGCCTTCTCCCGCCGACTGTTCGAGCGCATCAGCACGCGCGTCGAGCCGTCACGGTTCGGACGAGCCTTCTTCCACGAGGGCTTCCCGGAGCGGTACGACAGCAACTTCCTGCTGGTCGAGCGCCCTGTCGGAGCGGCGACGGCGGAACAAGTGGCGTCCGAGGCCGATCGTCTGCTGTCGGGCCTTCCTCACCGCGAGATCGTCGTGGAGGACGACGGGGAAGGAGGGCGGCTCGCGCTGAGCCTCGCCGAGATCGGGTACCGCACGGATCGGCTGGTGGTGATGGTGGATCGGCGCGACCCCGACCGCGTGCCGACCGTCCGGGTCCAGGAGCTGTCGTTCGAGCAGGTGCGGCCGTTGCACACGGAGGTGCTCCGCCGCGACCCGACCACCGCCGGCGTGGCGGATGCGCTCGCCGGCTTCCGCGAGGTTCTCGTGCGGGAGGCCGGCGCCAGGTTCTTCGCGGCGCGTGACGAGGACGTGGGCCGGTTCGCGAGCTGCTGCGAGCTGTACGTGCAGGACGGCGTGGCGCAGGTCGAGGACGTGAACACCCTCGAGGAGCTGCGCGGCCGCGGCCTGGCTCGCGCCTGCGTGCTGCGCGCCGTGGACGAGGCGCGCCGCGCCGGAGCCGATCTCGTGTTCCTGCACGCCGACGCGAGCGACTGGCCTCAGGAGCTGTACGCGAAGCTCGGGTTCGACCCGATCGGACACATCTGGAGCTTCGTGCGCGTTCCGGAGTAAGGTCCCGGTGATGACGGAAGGCGCGGCCAACGCTCCGGTGATCCAGAGCATGTACGCGGCGACGGCCTCGGACTACGAGGAGATCTGGGCGCCGCTCCTTCGTCCGTACGGACTCCGCCTGCTGGACGCGCTCCCGCTGGCGGACGCACGCACGGTGCTCGACCTCGGCTGCGGCGTCGGGCGGCTGCTGCCCGACGTGGCCGGGCGTGCCTCGGGTGCCCTGGTCATCGGAGCCGACCTCACCGAGGGGATGCTCCGCTGCGCCGACGACCGGTTCGCCAGGGTGCTGATGGACGGCACGCGGCTCGGATTCGCGGACGGGTCGTTCGACGCGGTCGTGTCGGCGTTCGTCTTCTTCCACTTCCCCGACCCGATCGCGGCGATGACGGGCGTCAGGCGGGTCCTTCGGCCGGGAGGGGCCTTCGCGCTCGCGGTGTGGGGAACCGGCGAGGTCTTCCCCGCGATGGAGGCCTGGGACGAGGAGCTCGATGCGATGGACGTGCCGCCCGATCCGGCCGAAGACGGTCCCGGCGACGGGCGGGAGATCGTCGACTCGCCTGAGAAGGTGCGCGCGGGGCTCCTCGCCGCCGGGTTCGCCGAGGCCCTCTCGGAGTCCGCGGAGTGGCTGCGCCGCTGGGACCTCGACGCCTTCCTCGAGTGGCGGTTGCGGCTGAGCCCGAGCCGTCGCCGGCTCGCTAGGCTCGATCCCGGCCGGCGGGAGGCCGTCGTGGCCGCGGCGCGGGAACGGGTCGCGTCGATGGGCCCCGAGGCGCTCCTTCACCGTGACGAGGTCGTGCTCGCGTCCGCTCGGGCTCCTGCCTGAAATCCCGGGAAGCGTCGGGAGCTCCGGTACCATCTTCTCCCCATGTCCCTGATCGACTCCGTCCACGCCCGCGAGGTCCTCGACTCGCGCGGCAACCCCACCGTGGAGGTCGACGTCTGGCTCGACGACGGGGGGTTCGGCCGGGCGGCGGTGCCCTCGGGCGCCTCGACGGGTGAGCACGAGGCGCTGGAGCTTCGCGACGGCGACGAGGCTCGGTTCGGCGGCAAGGGCGTGCTCACGGCCGTCGCGAACGTGAACGAACGGATCGGCCCGGAGCTCCGCGGCATGGACGGCCTCGATCAGCGCGACGTCGACCGCGTGCTCGTGGACATGGACGGCACCGCGTCGAAGTCGGCTCTGGGCGCGAACGCGATCCTCGGCGCGTCGCTCGCCGTCGCGCGGGCCGCCGCCGACTCGAGCGGCCTGCCGCTCTTCCGGTACCTGGGCGGCCCGAACGCCCACGTGCTACCGACTCCGATGCTGAACGTGATCAACGGCGGCGTGCACGCCGACAACGGGCTCGATCTTCAAGAGTTCATGCTGGTGCCGGTCGGCGCGGCATCGTTCTCCGAAGCCCTGCGCTGGGGCGTGGAGTGCTTCCACGCGCTCCGGGACCTGCTGAGGGAGAAGGGTCTGTCGACCGCGGTCGGCGACGAAGGAGGCTTCGCGCCACAGGTGGGAACCGCGAGCGAGGCCCTCGATCTCCTGCTGATGGCGATCGAGCGAGCCGGCCTCGACCCCGGCGACGAGGTGGCCCTGGCGATGGACCCGGCCGCGAGCGAGCTCTACCGAGAAGGCCGCTACCGGTTGGAGGGCGCCGACCGCTCCGCGGACGACATGATCGCGTTCTGGGGCGGCCTGCTCGACCGCTTCCCGATCGTCTCGATCGAGGACGGACTCTCCGAGGACGACTGGCAGGGTTGGGCGCGGATGACGGCCGAGCTGGGCGGGCGCGTGCAGCTCGTCGGCGACGACCTCTTCGTCACCAGCGGCGAGCGGCTCGAACGGGGACTCCGCGACGGCGCCGCCAACGCGATCCTCGTGAAGGTGAACCAGATCGGCACTCTCACCGAGACCCTGGACGTCGTGGAGCTCGCCCAGCGCAGCCGTTACGGAGTCGTGATCAGCCACCGTTCCGGCGAGACCGAGGACTCGACCATCGCCGACCTCGCGGTGGCGACGGACGCCGGTCAGATCAAGGCGGGCGCTCCCAGCCGTGGCGAGCGCACCGCGAAGTACAACCAGCTCCTTCGGATCGAGGAGCAGCTCGGCGAGACCGCGCGGTTCGCCGGCCGGACCATGCTCGCGAGGGGCGGCGGATAGCCGATGGCCACAGCGGCACCTTCCCCGGCCGCCCGTTCGAAGCCCCAGCCGAGATCCTCCGAGGCCGCGCGTTCGAAGCCCCAGCCGAGGTCCTCCTCGGGCGTGCGCGTCACCGCGCGCGCGGTGCTGCTGCTCGTGACCGTGCTGATCGTGCTCGCGTTCTCGATGGCGCCGCTCCGGGCCTACCTGGAGCAGCGCGCGAGCATCGCCGAGCTCCAGCACCAAACCCTCGTCCTGGAGAAGGCCAACGCCGACCTCGAGGAGCGGATCGCGAAGCTGCACGACCCCACGGAGCTGGAGCGGCTCGCGCGCGAGTGCCTGGGCATGGTGAAACCCGGTGAGACCGCCTTCATCACGGTGCCCGCGGGCGGAGGCGGGGCGACCACCGACTGCTGAGCGCAGGATCCACGCGGTCTCGCGCCGGACTCGCGACGGAGCCGGCCGCCGGGCGCGGACCGGCGTGCCCGAAGCACCCGGCTTGACGTGCTGTTTCGCGACGTGGCAATGTGATTGACCTCCGTTCCGGGAGACCCCGGGACACGCGACAGTGGGCCATACGGGCCCGTGGGAAGGAGCACCAGATCGCAGAGATCGAAGTCGGCGCGGTGGTTGACGGCACCGTGCAGCGCATAACGCCCTACGGGGCGTTCCTCCAGCTGGAGGACGGCCGCCTCGGACTCGTTCACATATCCGAGGTCGATCGGAACTACGTGAAGGACGTCCACGACCACCTCCGCGAGGGCGACGTCGTCAAGGCCAAGGTCCTCGCGATCAAGGAAGACGGCAAGATCGACCTCTCGATCAAGGCGCTCCAGGACCCTCCTCCGCAGCGGCAGCGGCGTGGCTCGGACCCCGAGTTCGAGCAGATGCTGAAGAAGTTCATGCGCCAGAGCGAGGAGCGGTTGGTCGACTTCAAGCGCGCCGTCGAGCACAAGCGCAAGTAGCCCTTGCCGGGCGAGCTTCGTTCCTCCGATCGCGTCCTGGTCCGGGAGCAGCTCGGGCGCGAGCCGACGACCCCGTTCTCCGTGGTCGCCCGCTGCGCGGGCGGTCATCCCCTCGCGATCCGCAACGCGCCCCTTGACGCGGACGGCCGTCCGTTCCCCACGACCTTCTGGCTCACCTGCCCGGAGGCCGTCAAGGCCGTCTCGCGTCTGGAGTCGGCGGGCTGGATCGGCAGGCTGAACGAGCGGATCGGGGCCGACCCCGCGTTCGCAGAGGAGGTCGAGGCGGCCCATCGCGAGTATGCCGAGGAGCGCGAGCGGGACCTTCCGGAGGCGAGGGGCTGGGGCGGCGTCGGCGGCACCCGCACCGGGCTGAAGTGCCTGCACGCCCATCTCGCCTGGCACCTGGCCGGCGGCAGGGACCCGGTCGGGGCGTGGGTGGCCGGGCGCGTGTGGCCGGTCCACCCGGAGGGGGCCGCCAGCGTGGCGGCTATCGATCAGGGGACGAACTCGATCCGGCTGCTCGTGGCAGAGCCCGTCGAGGGCGGGTTCACCGAGCTGGCGCGCGACATGGTCATCACGCGTCTGGGCAAGGACGTGGACCGCACCGGCCGCTTCGACGAGGCCGCGCTCGAGCGCACGGTCTCGGTGCTCGCGCGGTTCTGCCGGCGAGCACGGGCGCTGGGGGCCCGGCGGATCCGGGTCGGAGCGACCTCGGCCGTGCGCGACGCGGCCGATCGCGACGAGCTCACGCGGGCGGTGCGCGAGCACGCGGGATCCGAACTCGAGGTGATCTCGGGGCAGGAGGAGGCGGCGCTGTCGTTCCTGGGCGGAACGCACGGGCTGGACCCCGCCGACGGCCCGTTCTGCGTGATGGACATCGGGGGTGGTTCGACCGAGTTCGTCCTGGGGCGTGCGCCCGGCGCCTCCGAGCGCGCCGTCTCGACCCGGATGGGGAGCGTTCGACTGACCGAACGGTTCGTCCGCTCCGACCCGCCGGCGCCCGCGGAGCTCGATTCCGTCCGCGCCGAGGTCGAAAGGATCCTGGCCGAGGAGGTCGAGCCGGCCGTCCCGGTCCGCGAGGCCAGGACCCTCGTGGCCGTCGCCGGCACGGCCACGACGGCCCAGGCGTTCACGCTGGGCCTCGAGGTCTACGACCCCGAGCGCGTCCACCGTTCCCACATCACGGCGCTCGATGCCGAGCGCACGCTGGCGCGGTTCGCCGCGATGACCGACGAGGAGCGCGCGGCGATACCCGTCATGCCCCCGGGCCGGGGCGACGTGATCACGGCCGGATCGGTGATCCTGGTGACCGCCATGCGGTGGTTCGGGTTCGACCGGGCGCTGGTGAGCGAGACGGACATCCTGGACGGCCTGGTCCTGGAGATGCTCGGCATCGGGTAACCTGCCCGCCGTGGCCAACAAGCGAACCCGCGATCGGCACCTGGCCAAGCTCGCCGCCCGCCGCCAGGCCGAGCGGGTGACCCAGGTCCGCCGCCGGAACCGCATCATCGCGGCCTCGGCAGGGGGACTCACGGCCGCCATCGTGTTCGTCGTGGGGATGACGCTCTTCGGGGGGGGCGGGCACACGACCGCGAGCCCGAAGCCGTCGGCCAGCCCCGCGTGGCCGTGCAGCGCGAAGGTCCCGAAGACAGCGGACCAGAAGAAGCCGACCTTCAAGCACGCGCCGCCCATGACGATCGACCCCCAGGCCACGTACCTCGCCACGATGAAGACGTCCTGCGGAACGATCGAGCTGAAGCTGCTGCCGAAGGTCGCTCCGGTCGGCGTGAACAGCTTCGTGTTCCTGGCGGATCAGGGCTTCTACGACGGGCTCAAGTTCCACCGGATCGTGAGTGGGTTCGTGATCCAGGGCGGCGACCCGAAGGGGGACGGCTCGGGAGGGCCCGGCTACAAGTTCGACGTCGAGACGAACAAGCACGTGAAGTTCGACGCGCCCGGGATCCTCGCGTACGCGAACGGCGGGCCGGGCACTAACGGCAGCCAGTTCTTCATCACGCTCGCGCCGGCGCCCCAGCTGGATCCGACACCCCAGCAGAGCTTCACGATCTTCGGCAAGGTGATCCACGGGAAGAAGATCGTCGCCGAGATCGGGAAGCTGCCGACGTCCCCGGGCCCGGGGTGCGCGACGGCGAGCGAGTCCTGCGTCCCGGCGACCCCCGTCTACATCTTCTCGGTGAAGATCGTCGTGCAGCCCGCGCCCTCGTCCTCGCCCTCGCCCAGCCCGTCGCCCTCCGCGTAGCAACGCGGTTCCGGTTGCGTCATCCTGTCCTTGGGGGTGGTCCGCGCGCCGAGGCAGCTGTCCGACAAGGTCGTGTCGTGGGCCTCGATCATCGATGACGTGACGGCCGAGCAGGCGGTGCGCACCGCCCGGCTGCCGGTGATCGAGGGGCACGTCGCGCTGATGCCCGATGCGCACCTGGGCCTCGGGGCCACGATCGGCTCTGTGATCCCGACCCGTTCCGCGATCATCCCGTCGGCGGTCGGGGTGGACATCGGCTGCGGGATGATCGCCGCCGAGACCACGGTGAGCGCGTCCCAGCTCCCCGACGACATGGACCCGCTGGTGCCGCGGATAGAGCGCGTGGTGCCGGCGGGCCTCGGGAGGTGGCGGAGGGAACCCACCGGCGCCGCGCTCGCTTGGCTCGCCGAGCACCCGAACCCGCGCCTCACGTCCCCGCAGGAACGCCGCGCCCTGGAGCAGATCGGCTCCCTCGGCTCGGGCAATCACTTCTTCGAGGTGTGCCTGGACGAGACCGACCGGATGTGGGTGGTCATGCACTCCGGGTCGCGAGGCGTGGGCAACCAGCTCGCGGAGCAGCACATCGAGGTGGCGAAGCGCCTCGCGAAGGCGGAGGGCATCCCGCTCGAGGACCCCGAGCTCGCGTGGCTCCAGGAGGGCACGCCCGAGTTCGGTGCGTACGTCGCCGACATGCTCTGGGCGCAGGCCTACGCGATGGAGAACCGGCGGGCGATGATGGAGGTTGCGCTGCGGGAGATCCTGAGGTTCGTCGGGACCGGCCTCTCCGGCGCCCGGGTGAACTGCCACCACAACTTCGCGGCTCTCGAGGAGCACGGCGGCCGGAAGGTGTGGGTCACGCGCAAGGGCGCGATCCGGGCCGAGCGGGGCGATCTCGGCGTGATCCCCGGCGCGATGGGCGGGAAGTCGTACATCGTTCGAGGTCTGGGGAACGAGCTGGCGTACAACTCGTGTGCACACGGGGCCGGGCGGGCGATGAGCCGGCGCGCGGCGCGAAGAACGTTCACGCCAGAGGACCTCGAGAAGGCGATGGCCGGACGCGCGTGGCAGGCGGCCAAGGCGCGGGAGCTCCTGGACGAAATCCCCGGCAGCTACAAGGACATCGATCGGGTCATGGAGGACCAGAAGGACCTCGTCGAGATCGTGCACCGCCTGCACGGGATCGTGAGCTACAAGGGAACGTCCTGAGCGTCGGGCGGCGCGTGAGCGCTGGAGCGGTCGTCGCTACGACGCGAGCCAGGCGTCGATCCCGGCGAGAACCTGGGTCTTGAGGGCCTCGTCCGCGAACGAGGCGCGCACTCCGGCGCGGGCCACCTCGGCCAGCTCCTCGTCCGAGAGCCCGAACTCTTCGCGGGCCACGCGGTACTCGTCGGCCACCCATGAGCCGAACATGCCCGGATCGTCGGAGTTGAGCGTGACGACCACGCCGGCCTCGCGGAGCCGGTTGAACGGATGCTCCGCCATCGAGTTGAAGACTCCCGTCGCGACGTTAGAGGTGGGGCAGACCTCCAGCGGGAGCTGGAGCTCTGCCAGGCGCTCGACGAGCGAGGGATCCTCGATCGAACGCACCCCGTGGCCGATCCTTTCGGGCGCGAGCGACTCGAGCGTCTCCCAGACGTTCTGCGGGCCGGCCCACTCGCCGGCGTGCGGCACCGAGTGCAGCCCCGCCGCGACCGCCCGGTGCACCAGGTCCGCGTAGATGCCCGGCCTGGCGCGCTCGCTCCCGGCGCAGTTGATCGCCACGACCCCGCCCCCCAGGAACTTCAGCGCCACCTCGACCGTCCCCTGCGCCTGCTCCATCCCCATGTCGCGGACGATGTCGGGCGCGAGGCGCGCCACCACGCCGAAGTCGCGCTCGCCCGCCGCGAACCCGTCCAGCACGGCCTCGGTGGGCCCGAACCAGTCGCCGAGCCGGCCCGCGTGGTGGGCGGGGGAGAAGACCGCCTCGGCGTACCGGACGCCCTGCGCCTGAAGGTCTCGGCAGAGATCGTGACCGATCCGGCGGAAGTCGTCGAGGTCGGAGAGCAGCTCGCAGACAGCGACGTACTGCTCGATGAAGTGAAGGTTGTCTCGGAAGCCGGACCATCCGGCGGGGCCCAGCGCCTCGGGCGGGCGGCGTCCCGTGCGGTCGGCTAGCTCACGGACGGTCTCGGGACGGATCGAGCCCTCGAGGTGGATGTGCAGCTCGGCCTTTGGGAGCCGGGCGAGGTCTCGCATGCACGGATGATAGCCGGGACCCTTCGATCGCGCAGAGCTAGCAGAGCTTCCACTCCAGCCCGGCGGCAGGTGCGGCTGGATCCCCGAGATGCCGAAGGCGAACGACCCGTAGGAGCTCCCGACCGCGAAAGGCACCCGGTCGGTCACGAAGTACCGGCCCGGGGGCGTGGGGGACGAGGAGGCTCCCGTCGAGGCCGGTGCCGTGAAGAGCCTCCGGCCGAAGCGCGTCACCGTCACGCGGTGCGCCGACAGGTCGACCTCGACGCTCACGCCGGTGGTCTCGCGCCGCAGGCCCGCGATCACGATCCAGCCGTCGCGCCGTGGCCACGAGTACGGGATCTCCACCCGGCCCCAGCGCCCGTTCGGCGAGACCTCCTCGACCCAGGCCACGATCGGCACTCGGTAGTACTTCGAGCTCGAGGGCATCGTGCCGATCGCGGGTGCGCCGGCGTCGGGCCGGGCACGCAAGGTCATCGACGGGCGCACGTGCACCAGCAGCGCCGGCGCGGGCCGCTTCTGCTTCTCCGTGAGCAGTTGCGTGCGCGCGGCGGCCGGCCGGCCCGGCGGCAGAGGGTGCCCGAGAAGGTCCGGCGCGACGACTGCGGGCATCGCGAGCGGCTGGGCGCCCGCGCCGTGCGAGAGCCCGATCGCCACCGGCACCGACAGCACCAGCGCGAGCGCCGTCGCGAGGCCCGAGACACGCAGCCGATCCCTCCGCATGTCCGGGGTATCGACCACCCGGCGAGGGCTCCTGAGGGGGGTATCTCATATCCCCCGTCCGGCGGACCCGATAGCATCGTGGAAGCCCGGGTGTCGGAACCGGAAGACGAGAGCGCCTTAAAAGCGCCTGTCCCGCGAGGGACGTGTGGGTTCGAATCCCACCCCGGGCACTGCGTCCAAGGCTGCGTTGATCTCGGATGATGGCCCGGTCCCACCAGTCATCGAGCGGACTCTCAGCTTCCGGACGCCCGCGGGCATGTCCTTCTCGAAGTCAAGGTCCTAGAACTCGGCACACAGGGTCCCAAACCTCGAGGACGCCTTCGTCCGTGAGCCCAGCTTGGCGTTCGGTTCGCGCTGAGCGGGCTGTTCTCCCTTGGAACGATAAGAGGAAATATATTGGCGCTTATGCTCTCTAAGCAGTAATATACTTCCTGTTATGGCGAAGAACGCGAACTGGCCCACGCCGATCCCGGTGCAGCGCGCCCTCCGTGAGCTGGGTGACGACATCGTCACATGGCGCAAGCTGCTGCGACTCACTGCTGCCCAAGTCGCGGACCGTGCGGGGGTGAACGTGAAGACCCTCCGCAGCTTGGAGCATGGAGAGGGTTCAACGAGCCTTGAGAACACGCTCCGGGTGGCCCGAGCCATCGGTGTGCTGGACAAGCTCACCGCCGCGCTGGACCCCTACTCCACTGATGTCGGACGCCTCCGGACCGAGGAGAGGTTGCCGGCGCGAGTCCGGCCGCCAAGGTCCCGAGATGGCTGAGAGAGCGATCGACGTAGTCGTCTCGATCGGGCAGGAGAACGTCTTCACCGGTCGCTTGTACTCCCATCGGGCAGGAGGTCGTGAGTCCGCATCGTTCTCGTACGAGGCCTCGTACCTAGCGCGCCAGGACGCTTATGCGCTCGACCCATCCCTGCCGTTGGTGCAAGGGGGACTGCAGACGCCTGTCGGTCTCTCCATGTTCCGTGCCTTCGCTGACGCAGCCCCCGATCGATGGGGGCGAGCTCTGATCAGAAGAGCGGAAGGTCGCCGAGCAGTCGCCGAGGGAGGAACGGCTCGCTCGCTCGGGGAGGTCGACTTCCTGTTGGGTGTTCGAGATGACCTCCGTCAGGGCGCGCTCCGATTTCGCGATCCGGATACTGGCGCGTTCCTTGCGGATGACGACTCCGGCGTTCCGCACGTGACCGGCCTTGCGAGGCTGCTTCATGCCGCTGAGCACCTTGAGAGGGATGAAGAGTCAGAGGATGAGCTTCGAGACCTCCTTCGGGGGGGGAGCTCGCTGGGAGGGGCGCGCCCGAAGGCCCATGTGATCGACAACGCGGGCCGTATTGCCATCGCGAAGTTCCCGAGCTCCAAGTACGACGAGTGGGACGTGGCGGCGTGGGAGGGCGTGGCACTTGATCTGGCTAGGCAAGCGGGTATCCGCGTTCCTACGTCGGATGTGATCCGTGTAGCCGACCGGAACGTGTTGGTGGTCGACCGCTTCGACCGGGAGGGTGACCGTCGCATCGGCTACGTCAGCGCGATCACCATGCTTGAGGCCAGCGACGGTGAACAGGGGAGTTACCTCGACATCGCGTCTGTGATCGAGCAACAGTCGCCGCAGGCCACGGACGATCTGCACGAGCTATGGAGGCGGGTCGCCTTCAGCATCCTAATCTCGAACACCGACGATCACCTTCGGAACCATGGCTTCCTCCACGCGGGCGGAACTGCATGGAGCCTGTCGCCCGCGTTCGACCTCAACCCCGATCCCCAGCCAGGGTCGAAGCACCTCCGCACCGCGATAGATGGCACGGAGACGGCGGCGAGTGTGCGGATCCTCATGTCGGTCGCACCCCTTTTTCGCTTGAACGAACGAGCCGCTGCCCGTGTGCTGGCAGAGGTGCTCACCGCGACGCGCCGTTGGAGAGAAATCGCCGCCGCGTGCGACGTGCCTCAGACCGAGGTCGATCGCATGGCCTGGGCGTTCGAGCACCCGGAAACAGAGTTAGCTCAGGACATCACAGGCGGCTAGGCTCCTGGCGTTCGCACTACTCCTGCGACAGGCGCCACAGGTCTGGCTGTAACGGGGTGCTAACGGGTAAGGCATCATCACGCGGTCTGATCCACCATCAGATGATCCTCAGCCGAGGTCGACGCTCTACGGCGCGGCGCGCGATGACACCCCCCCCCGCACGGCACATCAGCGACAGGTGTGGGCTCGAATCCCACCCCGGGTACTGCGGAGCCTACGCGGTGAGGGCGATCGGAACGAGGCCGAAGTTCGCCCCGGTGCCGGGGTCGAATCCGTTGGTCTGCCAGCCGACCCAGTCGGTGATCATGCACCTGGCGGTGGGGCTGGTCGTGGCTCCCGGGATCCGGTCGATGCAGACGGACGCGCCCGGCTCGTTGCCCTTGTACAGCTGGAGGATCTTCATCCGGGTGAAGCCGATGATGTCGTACTTGTCGGGGGAGCAGGTGGTCCACGTGCTCGTCGAGGTGGACGGTGGGCACAGGTTGCCGTTCTTGTCTACCTGCTGGGAGGCATCGTTCGCGGGGAAGTACAGCAGGAGCCCCTGGTCGCGCGCCTGGATGAGATCCTTGTCGAGCGCGTTGCCGAAGTTCCCCTGGCCCCTGCACACGTACGTCGGTCCGGGATCGTTGATCGGCAGGGCACCGGAGAACCCCTGGAACATCCAGGTACTGAACTCGGGCGGGGTCGAGTTGTTGCACTGGGCGTTCCCGGCCACGTTCCAGTTGTTGAGGTCGAGCGTGCCCCACTCGGCGTTCGCCAGGCCGGCAGCGTTCTTGGGCGAGTTGTCCCACCAGAATGTGCACTGCTGTTCCTGAACCACGTTCGATTGGGGCGGGATCTGGCAGTCGGTCAACCGGTTCGCGCTCACCATGAGGGGGGCGATGTTCTCGGCGGCTCCCGCGCCGCCCCAGGTGGCCGTCGCCTGAGCCGACACCGGGGCCTTGTCGAAGCCGAAGAGCGGCGCGAAGAAGAGGTTCTGGGTCGAGACCACCCGGACCGTGACGGTTCCAGACGGCGCGGTGCACGAGGGCGAGTACTGAGGGAACGAGGGCGCTAGCGCCGCCGAATCCTGGTTCAGAGTCACGTACTGCGAGGCCTGGGTGTTGGCTGTGGCCACGCCTTCCTGCATGCCGCAGGAGAGGGCGGCGGCCAGGGCGGCGGAGTCCGCGGCGTTCACGACGCCCCGCTGGACGTACAACAGGTTCCCCACGTCCACGGTGAGCATGAGCATGCCGATGATCGCGAAGAGGCTCAGCACCACGATGATGACCACGGCGCCGTCCTGCGTGCCGAGCCTGGCGGTCTTCCGATCGGAGCGATCCATGACGCTCCTTCATTGGGGCCTGAAGTAGCTGCAGGATTGTGCCCCCTATCGGGGGACCCCGCATCGACCGATGGTACTAGGCTGAATGGGGGACCCGCTAGTCCCTCTTTTCTCGCGAGATGCCCCGCCCGTGCCCAGCGTAAGCTCGTGCCGTACCGAACCACAGGGAGGCAGACACCATGACCGCCACGCACGGAACGGCACGCGAGCTCGTGGCTCCCGGCAAGGGGATCCTGGCCGCAGACGAATCGACCGGCACCATCAAGAAGCGCTTCGACTCGATCGGGGTCGAGTCGGCCGAGGAGAGCCGTCGGCTGTACCGGCAGATGCTCTTCACCACCTCCGGGCTCGCCGACCACATCAGCGGCGTGATCCTGTACGACGAGACGATCCGTCAGGCCGCCGACGACGGTAGGCCCTTCGTCGAGGTGCTCGAGGCGGCGGGCGTGATCCCGGGCATCAAGGTCGACACCGGCGCGAAGCCGCTCGCGCTCTACCCCGGCGAGACGGTAACCGAGGGGCTCGACGGCCTCCGCGAGCGCCTCGCCGAGTACCGGGCCCTGGGCGCCAGGTTCGCGAAGTGGCGCGCCACCGTGTACATCGGAGAGCGCCTCCCCACGGACTTCGCCCTCCGGGCGAACGCGCACGCGATGGCTCGGTACGCGGCCCTCTGCCAGGAGGCCGGCATCGTCCCGATAGTCGAGCCCGAGGTCCTGATGGACGGCGATCACCACATCGATCTGTGCGAGACGGCGACCAGGCGGACCCTCCGCGCGCTCTACACCGAGATGGCCGACCAGCGCCTGGACCTTCCGGGAACCCTCCTCAAGGTGAACATGGTGGTGTGCGGCAAGGGGTGCGCCGGTCAGGCCTCGCACCGTGAGGTCGCCGAGGCGACGGTGCGCACGCTCAGGGCGGAGGTCCCCGCCGGGGTCCCGGGTGTGGTGTTCCTCTCCGGAGGGATGTCGGACGAGGACGCGACGGTCCGGCTGAACGAGATGAACAGGCAGGGTGGCCAGCCGTGGGAGCTGAGCTTCAGCTACGGGCGTGCGCTCCAGTCGCCCGCGCTCAAGGCGTGGGGCGGCAAGGAAGCCAACGTGGAGGCCGCGCAGCAGGCCCTCCGCCACCGGGCGAGGATGAACGGCCTCGCGCGCTCGGGGGAGTACTCGCCGGATCTGGAGGGGTCCGCGGCCTGAGGAGTGGCCGGGCTCAGCCGGCCTTCCGACCGTCATCGGGATCTCGACGAGCGTCCTCCCGTCCTCGCCCTTGATGACCACGCGCCGGACGTTGCCCTCCCGCACGAGTCCCCTCATCTCGGAGGGCAGGGCGTCGCCCCTTGATCTTGAGCTCCTCGGTCCAGAACTTGTCTTCGGCGATGGCGCGCCTCCGACGAGTGTCCTGGGCTGCCACTCGACGACCGGGCAACAGCCGCGCAGCGGTGGGCGTTTCCGGAGCAAGCGCCTCCAACCGGCTGCGCCGATCCGGGGCACAATGAGACGTGGACGTTCCGACCTGCGGAGACGTCGGACGAGCAGCATGAGCGCGCGCGCCATCGTTGCGTGCGCCGCTGTGGTCGTCCTTGCTCTCGCCTCCTGCTCTGCAGCGGCGCCAGTCCGAACGACCCCGTCGCGACGGACCGGGCTTTCGCCCGAGCAGCAGGTTGCTGTCTCACCGAGCCCTCCACCTTCAGCGGCTACGGTCATCCGGCTCCCGCGGCTCCCGACGAAGGGGATCGTCGCCGAATGGTCCAGGTCCGGGGCTTTCGGAGTGGACCTGCTCTCCATCGCGGGTCGAAGGATTGCTCGCCTTCGCGACTTCACGATGGCCGACGCGGTCAGCCCCCCAGGCACCGTGGTCCTGGTGCGACGGGGGGTGAAGTACCTCCTGCTCGTCGGCGCACGTCAGCTCCACCGCGGCAGGGTGAGGATTAGAGCGCAAAAGGTTCACATGCCCGGCCCGCCCGGTTCATCCGGTCGCTGGCTCTGGACGTACCAGTCACCCGACCGGTTCGTCCTGCTCGGCGAATGGAAGGAGGAGCTCGCCGAATGTTCGCTGCCCGTCGCGGTGATCCGGGCTTCGGCGGGATGGTCTGTCCTGACGGGCTCGTCTTCGCCGGCCGACGCTCCGGAGTCGATCGCGCTCGGGTGGACCGGCAGCGGCCACCCCGTCGTGGCGGTCGAAGGAGGGCCCTGCAACGGGGTGACGAAGCCACGAATCGGCGTGTACGTCGTGCCGTCGCTCGGATGGCCTACGGGGCATCCGGACCGCATCCCGACACCGGTTGGCTCATACGCCTTCCGCATGTGGGGGCCGGATTAGGCGCACGATCCGGATCCTGCGCTCGGGAGTCGACGTGGTGCGCCGTTCCCTCCAATGTGTGAGGGCTCAGTCCGAAACCAGCACCCACATCTCCTTGAACGGCACCGTGATGTGCCAGGTCGTCTCGACTCCGGGCGGCAGCGAGAACAGGTCGCCCACCTCAAGATCCAGCGTGCCGCCGTCCGTGATCTCGATCCGCACCGACCCCTCCAGGATCAACGCGACCTCTCGCTGCTCGGGCGTCCACGGCACCGGGCCATCCACGCTCGTGAAGCGCGTGAGCCCGGCCCGTACTCCGTCGGCGTGCACGAGCCCGTGCATCTCGCTTCCGGGCACGTCGGGGTCGGGCTCCCACTCGCCCGTCGAGGTCTTCGAGACGAACACACCGGGATGCTGGTCCACCTTCATCCTCCTTCCATCATGCGGCCAGGTCGAGCAGGGCCTCGACACTTACGAACGGTTCGAGCCGGGCGCGCCTGCCGGCGCGCGCAGGAACTTCCGGCCGGTCAGGAACGCGAGCCCGTAGAGCGCCGCGGCCACGATCAGGAGGGCACGGTACCCGATCACGAGGGCCCCGTACTCGAGACAGCCGCCCACCATCGCGCCCAGCAGGTTCGCGCCGAAGGCCGAGGTGGAGCTCTCGACGTTCTGGAACCGCTCCGCGAAGACCAGGTTCGCGAAGAAGATCGGGGCGAAGGCCAGCGCCGTCGCGATCAGGAACCGTGGAACGGTGCCGAGGTCGAGCAGGCGTTCGACGGGGACGAGGTAGGCCACGGCCACAGCGACGGCGAGCAGGCCGTAGAGCCGCGCCGGCCGTCGCAGGCGCACGCGCTTGGCGACCTCGATGGCCATCAGCACGGTCACGAGGATGCCCCCGAACACGAGCGCGTTCACGAACCACGTCGTGCCGAACAGCAGCGCGAACTGCACGACGTTCTTCGTCTCGAGCAGCAGGAAGGCGACGCCCATGAAGAAGAGGTCCGCGTAGGCCCGCATCGATCCGAACGGACCCGACACCGCGCGCACCGCGATCACCGACGCGAGCAGGATCAGCGAGAGCGCGACCGTGTACAGCGGGGGGATCGAGGCCGTGCGCAGGTAGACGAAGGGACGGTCGTCGGTCGCCGGCGCCGTGACCGGTGGGTCCAGGGGAGCCCAGGGCCGCGGGCAGTCAACTGCCGCGCTGTCGATGCTGGTCGTCAGGAGCGCCAGGTACCCGACCCGTTGCGAGGAGTCGAAGCACGGCGGGTGCCCGTACACCTCGTCCAGGGTGTTGGCGAGACGGTCGACCAGCCAGGGCGTCCGGTAGTAGTTGTACATCGCGAACACGCCGCCGGGCGCGAGCCGGTCCCTGGCGGCCTGCATGGCTTCCTCGGTGAACAGGTAGCTCTCCAGGCGGAGTGAGGACTGGCCCGAGACGAGCGTCAGCGAATCGGGCAGGGCGAACAGGATCAGGTCGTAGGTGCCGTCCGTCTGCTCGAGGAAGGCTCGCCCGTCCCCGACGTGCACGGAGACTCGGGGGTCCTGGTACGGGTGCCCGGGGTTCAGGTCCTTCCCCAGCCGGAAGAGCTTGGGGTCGATCTCGACGGCGTCCACGTGCTTCGCGCCCTCCGAGAGGGCGATGGCCACGTCGGTCCCCGTCCCCGCGCCGACGATCAGCACGCGATCGAGGGGATTCCCGACCGCGCGCTCGTACGGGATGAAGTAGGTCGGTTCGGTCTGGCGCCGTAGCTCGATCGTGGTGATCGTCTGATGCGGGATGCCGTTCACCAGCACCTCGACCGCACCGGTGCCGATCTCGCCGTACGTGATCCGGTAGTAGGGCGACCACGTGACCCCTGCATCGAGCAGGTCTCGTCCGGAGATCAGCAAGAGGGTTGCCAGCGCCACGACCTGAAGCATGCTGATGGAGGGTCGCAGCACCGCGATGAAGATCGCGGCGATCACGGCGCACCAGGCGACGGGAGGGGCGCCGGCTAGCGACATCAGCGAGAAGGTGGCGATGCCCGCGATGCTGCCGAGGATGTCCAGGCGGTAGGCCTCGAGTGGAGGGAACCTCGCGAACCGCACGGCTACTCCCTGGCCGATCGCGGCCATCGTCGCGGCCACGATCACGAAGACCACCGGGAGCGTGATCCATACGGGGAGCCCGGACCGATGGAACGTGCCGAAGAAGAGGATCTGTCCGCCGGTGCGGTCGATCGATACCGGGAAGATCCGCGACAGCGCAAGGGTCGAGGCCAGCAGCACGGGCGACCACTTGAACCAGTCGCCGCGCGGCCCCCGGATGAAGCCGATCCCGATGCCGAGGAACGATCCCAGCAGAACGAAGTTCGAGAAGTACGACAGGTAGACGACGTAGGCGCCGAGCCACCGGATCAGGACGAGCTCCACGAAGAGCATGAGGAAGCTCGCCAGGAAGAGCCGACTCCGGTCGCCGCCGCGCATCTGCGAAGGGTATGTCGGCAAACGGGTCTCGAGGGCCAAGCCGCTGCCGAACATTTCGCGGACCGAGATCGAGGGACGCATCCCCGAGAGCTCCCCGGCGGTCCGCCGGTCGACCCAGGTCGGCGCGTACACTGAAGGGGTCCCCTTCCGGAGCATTGGACGCCCATGCCCTCTCGCGACGACATCCGAAACGTTGCCATCGTGGCCCACGTGGCCTCGCCAAGAACACGGCCGTCCGCTATGGCGGCGTGAAGGTGAACATCGTCGACACGCCGGGCCACGCGGACTTCGGCGGGGAGGTCGAGCGCGGGCTCCCGATGGTGGACGGGGTCCTGCTGCTGGTGGACGCCTCCGAGGGCCCCCTGCCTCAGACGCGGTTCGTGCTGCGCAAGGCGCTCGAGGCCCGGCTTCCGGTGATCCTCGTCGTGAACAAGGTCGACCGGCCGGACGCGCGCGTGAAGGAGGTCGTTCACGAGGTCGAGGAGCTCTTCCTGGACCTTGACGCCGACGAGCACCAGATCGACTTCCCGATCCTTTACTGCGACGCCCGGCGAGGGCGGTGCGGAACGTCGCCGGACGAGCTCGCCGAGGACCTCGAGCCGCTCTTCGAGACGCTCGTCGCCAGGATCCCGGCGCCCGAGTACGAGGAGGGGCACCCGCTCCAGGCTCTTGTGACGAACCTGGACGCCTCGCCCTACCTGGGGCGCCTGGCGCTCTGCCGCGTGCGGAACGGAACGGTCCGGCGCGGACAGGCGGTCGCCTGGTGCCGCTCCGACGGAACGATCGAGGCGGCCAAGATCGGTGAGCTCTACGTGACCGAGGCGCTGGACCGCGTCGAGGCCGAGGAGGCGGGGCCCGGGGAGATCATCGCGGTCGCCGGCATCTCCGAGGTAACGATCGGCGAGACGCTCGCAGACGCCGACGACCCGCGGCCGCTGCCCGTCACCCGCGTGGACGAGCCCTCGCTCTCGATGACGATCGGCATCAACACCTCGCCGCTGTCGGGAAAGGACGGCGAGAAGCTCACGGCGCGTCTCGTGAAGGGGCGCCTGGACGCCGAGACGGTCGGCAACGTCTCGATCCGGGTGCGCTCCACGGAGCGGCCCGAGGTCTGGGAGGTGCAGGGCAGGGGCGAGCTCCAGCTCGCGGTGCTCGTCGAGGTGATGCGCCGCGAGGGCTTCGAGCTGAACGTCGGCAAGCCCCAGGTCGTCACCAGGCAGGTCGACGGCAAGCTGCACGAGCCTGTTGAGCGGGTCGCGATCGACTCGCCCGAGGACTACCTGGGCGTGATCTCGCAGCTGTTCGCGCTCCGCAAGGGCCGACTGGTCGAGATGGTCAACCACGGGACCGGCTGGATCCGGATGGAGTACGTGGTGCCGGCCCGGGGTCTGATCGGGTTCCGGACCGAGTTCATGACCGAGACTCGGGGCACCGGCCAGCTCCACCACGTGTTCGACGGATACGAGCCCTGGCACGGGGACCTGCGGACGCGCCCGACGGGGTCACTGGTGTCGGACCGGCGCGGGATGACGACCGCCTTCGCCCTGATGAACCTCCAGGAGCGGGGGTCGCTCTTCGTGGGCCCGGGCGAGGAGGTCTACGAGGGGATGATCGTGGGCGAGAACGTTCGAGCTGAGGACATGGACGTGAACGCCACCAGGGAGAAGAAGCTCACGAACATGCGCCAGTCGACTTCCGAGGAGCTGGTGCGGCTGATCCCGAAGCGGGAGCTCTCGCTAGAGCAGGCGCTTGAGTTCATCCGCGAGGACGAGTGTGTCGAGGTGACGCCGCGCCACGTGCGCCTCCGCAAGGCGCTCCTCTCGCAGCAGGAACGCATGAGGGCCGGCCGCCGCGGGCGGCCGGCCCCGGCGGGAAGGGCGTAGGGCCCGCGCGGGCGTCTTTCGACGCCCGCGCGGGCCCTCACCTCAGATCCCGAGCTCGGCGCGGACCTTGGTGGCTCGTTCCAGCTGGTCGCGGATGCCGTCGCCGACCGTGAGAAGGTCGACCTGGAAGTGCTCGACGAGCAGCATGGCCTTCCCGACCAGCATGAGGTACCGCGGGTCCTCCATCAGGCGGAAGATCTCCGGCGCCGGGCCCTTCAAGATCATGAACCCGGTCTCCTCCTCCCGGTCGCTCGTCTGGAAGAAGAAGGGCTCGAAGAAGGTCACGTCGCCCTTCATCATCCGCTCCTTGAAGAGGTTCGTGGCCTCGTCGAAGAGCGCGATCGCCTGTTCCTCGCGCCCGGGGACCAGCTTGCCGTACCGGATGAACAGCCCGATCTCCATCGCACGCCTCCTTGCAGAGATGGGGGATACCCCCGGGCCGGCCTCCCCTCACCTCCCCGCCGCCCGGGAGGGCTACCGCCCCGGAAGCTGTCACGTGCGGCGGGTCGCGGGAAGGGTCGAGGGTCCCCGACACCCCGGGACCGGCGCCGCCGACCGCGATATGGTCAGGGATCATGCCGATCCATCCGCGCAGGCCCCTCCATCCGCTGCCGAGACGCCCCGTCGTCGCTGCCGCCGCGCTCGCCCTGGCCCTGACTCTGCTCGCCGGGGCCTGCCATTCGGGAGGATCGCCAGCCACCCCCGTGTCCCCGAGCTCGGGGGTGTCCGTTCCCGCAGGGTCCTCGTATCTGGATCCGCACGGGGAGCTCTCCCGCGACCCGGCGACGCTGGCTGCGGATCTCACGCTCACGACCGCTCGGCTTCGGGCGGCGCTCCGGGGATGGACGGACCTTGGGGCGCCGCCGCCCGAGGACGTGCAGCTGCTCGCGCTGCACCAGCAGCGGCTCTACGGCCTGCTCTCGGGCTCGCCCGACCTGGCGGCATCGACGCTGTCGCTGCTCTCGGGCCCGCTCGCCCGCGAGGCCCGCGCGAACGTCGAGGCGGGCGCATCGCTCCGTTCCACCATTACGCCCAGCGCGCACCCACCGGACTTCAGGACGGCCCCTCCCGATCCTGCTGCCGAGCTCCGCGCCGCCTACGACGAGGCCCAGGCCCGGTTCGGCGTCGCTTGGCAGGTGCTCGCGGCGGTCAACTTCGTAGAAACGCGCTTCGACCGGGTGCGTTCGCCGAGCTCGGCGAGCGCGCGCGGGCCGATGCAGTTCATCGGCCCCACGTGGAAGGCCTACGGGTTGGGGGGCAACGTCCTGGACCCGCACGACGCGATCCTGGGCGCGGCGAACTACCTGGCGGCCTCGGGCGCGCCGGGCGACTATCGGGGGGCGCTCTGGCATTACAACCCGTCGAAGAGCTACGTGAAGGCCGTGTGGCTGTACGCCAAGCAGATGATGCGCGATCCGGCGAGCTTCCTCGTCTACTACAACTGGCAGGTGTTCGTGATTACCACCAAGGGCGACGTGCAGCTCACGGGACCGGGCAGCGCCGGCTAGTGTCCAGGCTCTCACCTTCGGTCGGAGCGCCCAGGGGTGACCCGGGGCCCGCGGCCTCTCGGCGCGTCGTCGCTATAGCGGCGCCCACCGGATAGCGTTGCACGCTGTTGAGTGGGGAGAGGGCGCAGATCGAGGAACGACCGGCGAAGTCCGCTGCTCGACAGCGACGAGCGACGATCCTGCTCGTCGCTTTGCGCGTGGTGGTAGCCATCATGATGATCGTTCATGCGCGCACCGAGCAGGTGCCTTACGACGAGGTGCAGCGGTTCGAGCAGATCGCCACGTCGCCCGGCACGCCATACAGGGACTTCCCCGTCGAATACGCCCCACTCGAGCTCGCGTTCGTCCTCGCGATCGGCGGGAGCGGACTTGCGGCCACGGCGACGCGGCTCATCGTCGTCGCTCTCGCCAGCGACCTTGCAACGGCCGCGATCATCGCACGGATCTGGGGGTCCCGGGCCCGGCTGTCCTACCTCGCCCTCGGCATGCCGCTGTTCCTGGTGATGTACATCCGGTTCGATGCGGTGACCGTGCTGCTCGCGACCGCGTCGCTCGCACTCCTTCGGCGCGGGCGGGATCGCGGCGCCCCGTTGCAGCACGCGGGCGGCACGCTGCGGATCGGCCGTATCGCGGGATGGGCCCGACCGGTGCTGGGCGCCCTGACGGCCAGCCTGATCGCGGCAACATGGCGTCGGGCCAGGGACAGGCCGCTTCCCGAGGGTCGCGCCGCGTTGACGGCCGTCGCGACCCTGCTCGTCCTCTCGCCCCTCTTCTCGGTCCAGTACGTGTTGTGGTTGATTCCGTGGGCGGCGATAGCGGGGACGCAGGCGGACGGCCGTCGTTCCGAACGCGTGACGTTCGCGATCGCTCTGCTGACCGGCACCCTCTGGTTCATATACGGGTACGGGCAGGCGACGCACCTCTACGTGCTGCTCATCAAGATCCTCCTCGTTGCCCGGGACGGGCTCTGCGTCGCTCTGGCTGCGGATTGGCTCTTGGGGGCCTCTCCTTCACGAGCCGGCGGGCTCGAGGAACCGGTGACGAACCTGGCCGGCTGACGCGCATCGAGTCACGCGCCGACGGCGTCTCGAAGGCTATGCGACCTGCGCCCGCATCCGTAGCTCTCTGCACGCGATGAAGAACATCGCGAAGATTGCCGCGACCCGCAGGAACTCCAATCCGATGCCCACGGTGGAGCCGAGGTTGCCGCCGACGGTCGCGGCCAGGTACACGCCGGTGGCCGACGCGCCCGCGAAGAGCGCCCACGTGCGCAGCCTCCGATCGCCGCTCACGGCGATCCACGGGAACAGCCACACGATCCACTGCAACGAGGTCTGAGGTGACAGCAACAGGACGGCCGCCAGCGCTGCCACTGGAGCGGCGCCATCGAGGGTGGCTTCGGTCGCCCGGTACCAGACCCAAGTGAGGATTGCGATCGTCGCGAGCAGCAGGAGCATCCGCGCCGTCACCGGAGCGTGACCGACTCGGAAGGCGCCCGATTCGAAGCGCACCCGGTCGTGCCCGAACGTCCAGAGAGGGAGTCCGATCGTGCTCTCGACCCCCCAGCCCGTGGCGCCTCGGAACGTGAGCACCTGCCTGGGGCCGTCCGTCCCGAACGCGAGGACCCACGCGAGGAGGCCGGCGACGCCCGTTGCCGCCGCCCACGCCAGCCCTCGCCAGGATCGTCTGACGGCGAGGGCTGGAAGCAGGAACGCCGGCCAGATCTTGGTGAACGCTCCGGCGACGAGCGAGAACCCGCCGGATCCGGGTCTGCCGCGCCGGGCGAGCGCAAGTCCCGCGACCGCGAGAAGCACCGAGAGCAGGTCGAGCCTGAAGTAGATGAAGAAGGCGACCGGGAGGCCGAGGACGAGGTAGCGCGTCGCCACGTCGAGCCCCCACGCCCATGCGAGCAGCGCCGCGGCGCAGAGCTCACAGGCGAGCATCGCCCACACGAGGCGGGCTGCCAGCACCCTCGGGTTCTGCGCGGACGTCGCGAGCCCACGGATCGCCGCGACCGAGATTGGAGGAACCTCGACCTGGAAGTCCTCGTAGGGGACGCCGGGCGAGCGAGCGATCTCCAGGAACCGGCGCGCGTCGTTCCCGAGTGCCGTTCGCCCGTCCGCAGGGATCGTCGAGAGGCCCACGAGGATCAGGACGACCCGCAGGGCCACCAGAACGGCGATCAGCGCTGCGCGCCTCATCCAGGGCGAGTGTATGGCCTGATCATCGACCCGCTACCCGGTTTCTTTCAGCGCCCTCAGCACCGCTTCGCCGATGTCGGCGGGGTTCCGCACGGTGTGGTGGCCCATCTCCTCGATCGCGTCCAGCTTCGCGGTGGCGGTGTCCGAGTCGCCCGCGATCACCGCGCCGGCATGGCCCATCCGCCGCCCGCGCGGGGCCGACACGCCCGCGATGAAGCACACGAGCGGCTTCGTCATGTGCTGCGCGGCCCACCGCGCGGCCTCCACCTCCTGCTGGCCGCCGATCTCGCCGATCATCACGACCACGTCCGTCTCGGAGTCCCGCTGGAACTCCTCCAGGACGGTCTTGAAGTCCGTTCCGTTGACGGGATCCCCGCCGATGCCGACGCACGTCGACTGGCCCAGCCCTCGAGCCGTCATCTGCGACACGGCCTCGTAGTTCAGCGTGCCCGAGCGGGACACCACTCCGATCCGTCCCTTCGAGTAGATGTGGGAGGGCATGATCCCGACCTTGCACTCGCCGGGCGTGATGATGCCGGGGGAGTTCGGTCCGATGATCGTGGTCGAACGCCCCGCGAGGTAGCGCTTCGTGCGCACCATGTCCTGCACCGGGACGCCGTCGGCGATGATCACCGCGATCTCGACCCCGGCCTCCGCGGCCTCGAGCAGCGAGTCGGTCGCGAGCTGCGGCGGCACGAAGATGCCCGACACGGTCGCTCCTGTCTCGCGAACCGCCTCCTCGACGCTGTTGAACACCGGCAGCCCCAGGTGCGTGGAGCCGCCCTTGCCGGGCGTGACGCCCCCGACCACCTTCGTGCCGAACTTCATCGCCTCCTCGGCGTGGAAGGTCGCGTGCTGGCCGGTGAAGCCCTGGATGACGACCGGAGAGTCCTTGTCCACGTAGACGCTCACTGGAGCACCCCCCCTGCCACCGCGCCGTCCAGCGAGGCGACGGCCTTGACCGCGGCGTCGTCGAGGTCCTCGGCCTGGATCAGGTCCAGGCCGCTCTCGTCCAGGATCTTGCGGCCCTCCTCCACGTTGGTGCCCGCGAGCCGCACCACGATCGGCACCTCGATCCGCTGGTCCCGGGTCGCCTGCACCACCCCCTGCGCGATCCAGTCGCAGCGGTTGATCCCCGCGAAGATGTTCACGAGGATCGCCTTCACGTTGGGGTCCTTCAGGACTATCCGGAACGCGTTCGCAACCTTCTCGGCCGAGGCGCCGCCCCCTACGTCCAGGAAGTTCGCCGGGCGCCCTCCGTGCAGCACGATGGCGTCCATCGTGGCCATCGCGAGCCCGGCGCCGTTCACGATGCAGCCGACCGACCCGTCGAGCGCGATGTAGTTGAGCCCGTGGCCGAAGGCCTCGACCTCCTTCGGGTCCTCCTCGTCGAAGTCCCGCAGCTCAACGATCTCTCCCTGGCGGAAGAGCGCGTTGTCGTCGAACGACATCTTGCCGTCAAGTGCCAGCAGGTCGCCGTCCTCGCTCACGATGAACGGGTTGATCTCGAGCAGCAGGCAGTCCTTGTCGCGGAACAGCCGGTAGATCCGCTTCATCAGCCGCGTGAACGAGGCAGCGCGGCTCGCCAAGCCGATCGCGGTCGCGATCTTGCGGCACTGGAAGTCGAGCAGGCCGACGCCGGGGTCCACGTACTCCTTGTGCATCGCGTCGGGGTTCGAGGCCGCCACCTCCTCGACGTCCACACCCCCCTCGGCGGAGGCGATCACCACGATCCGCTGCGAGACGCGGTCCACGATCAGCGACAGGTAGAACTCGCGCTCGATCTTCGACGCGCGCTCGACCAGCACGCGCTGAACGAGCTGGCCCTCCTGATCGGTCTGGGCCGTCGCCAGCCGCCGGCCGATCATCTGGTCGGCGAGCTCGGCGACCTTCTGCGGGGTGTTGGCGAGCTTCACCCCGCCGGCCTTGCCGCGCCCGCCCGCGTGGATCTGGGCCTTCACGACCCAGCGGCTCCCGCCCAGCTCCTCGGCCACGCGCGCGGCCGCGCGGTTGCTGTACACGACCTCGCCCGGCGGAACCGGAACCCCGTAGGCGCGGAGCAGCTCCTTCGCCTGGTACTCGTGGATGTTCATCCTTACCTCCGCGGGCCCGAACGCGGGTCCCCGCATCTCCGGCGCGACCGACGGCGGCCGCGCGCTCCGTGCGGCCCTCAGCGGGCGCGCATCTGCCCCACCTTCCGCACCAGGTTCTCCGCCATGCGGATCGACGCGGCGTCTATCAGGCGGCCGTCGAGCGAGACCGCTCCCTTGCCCTCCTTCGCCGCCTCCTCCATCGCCGCGAGGATCCGCTCCGCGCGGTCGACCTCGTTCGCAGACGGCGTGAACACCTCGTTGGCCAGGGCGACCTGCGAAGGGTGGATCGCCCACTTGCCCTCGCAACCGAGCGCCGCCGCCCTGCGCGCCGCCGCCCGGTACCCGTCGGCGTCCTCGAGGTCCCCGAACGGTCCGTCGATCGGGCGGAGTCCCTCGGCCCGGCAGGCCGCCACGATCCGCGAGATACCGAAGTGCCACTGGTCGCCCCAGTGCGACTCGCGGCGGCCCGAGTCCCCGAGCGCGTCCGTGAGCATCGCGTAGTCGGGGTTCGCACCGCCGATGTTGGTGGTGCGAGCCTGGACGCTGGCGGCGTAGTCGGCCACGCCGAACACCATCGCCTCCAGCCGGTCGGGCCGCGCCCGCGCGATCGCCTCTACGTTCGCCATCCCGCGGGCGGTCTCGATCAGAACGTGGATCCCGATCCTGCCGGGGGGAAAGCCGCGGGCCGCCTCGATCTGGTCCAGCAGCGTGGCGACGAACTCCACGTCCGAGGGCGATCCCACCTTGGGGACCAGGACGGTGTCGAGCACGTCACCACAGGCTTCGACCACCTCCACCACGTCGCGATAGCACCAGTGCGTGTCGAGGCCGTTGATCCGCACGCTCACCGCGCACCCGCTCCAGTCGTGGGCGCGGAGCGCCTCTATCACGTTCGCGCGCGCCTGCTCCTTGTCGTCGGGCGCGACGGCGTCCTCCAGGTCCAGGAAGACGAGGTCGGCGCCGAGCGAGGGCGCCTTCTGCATCGCCCGAAGGTTCGTGCCCGGCACCGCGAGCTCGCTCCGGTGCAGCCGCGCTCTGTCCGCCATCTCGTCCCTACCGCGGCAGCACGGCGTCGAACGCGGCGAGCACCCGGTCGGCGGCTTCGCGGTTCGCGTTCACGCCCATCAGGCCGACGCGCCAGATCGGGGGAGCGCCGGGTCCGAGCCCGCCGCCGATCTCGATCCCGAGCTCCCGCAGGAACCGAGACTGGACCTGCTTGCCGTCGACGTCCTCCGGGACGTTCACCGCTGAGAGCTCCCACAGCTGGTGATCGGGGTCCGACAGGAACGTGTAGCCACGATCGCGCATCTGCTGCTGGAAGTAGCGGCCCGCGTCCTCGTGGCGCGCCCACCGGGCCTCCAGGCCCTCCTCGAGCGCGAGCCGGATCCCCTCGTACAGCGCGTAGTACTGAAGGATCGGCATCGTGTGGTGGTAGGGGGCCGGCCGGTCGAGCCAGTACTTGGCGAGCAGGTCGATGTCGAACGAGAACGACACGGGGTGCTGGCGCTTGCGGATCCGGTCCAGGCCCCGCTCCGAGATGCTGAACGGCGAGAGCCCGGGAGGGCAGCCCAGCGACTTCTGCGAGCAGGAGTACGCGTAGTCGACGTCCCACGCGGCGGTCTCGACGGGCTCGCCGCCGAGCGAGGTTACGCAGTCGGCCAGCAGCAGCGCGTCGGGCGCCGTCGCGCGTATCACGTGCGCGAGCTTCTCCAGCGGGTATCGGACGCCCGTGGACGTCTCGGCGTGCACGACCCCGACCAGCTTCGTGTCGTGATTGGCCTTCAGAGCCTCCTGGACCTGGTCCAGGGGCACGATCTGCCCGAGCGGGGCGGTGAGCTCGACCAGCTCGGTCTGGGCCCGACGCGCCATCTCGGCGATCCGCGCTCCGAAGAACCCCGCGTGTATCACGATCACCTTGTCGCCGGGCTCCGTGAGGTTCGCGATGCCGGCCTCCATGCCCGAGGTGCCGGAGGCGCTCAAGCAGAGCGAGACCCCGTCGAGCCTGCGCCAGAGCGCTTTCAGGCCCTCGACCAGGTCCAGCAGCACGTTCCACAGGTCCGGATCCAGGTGCCCGTTGATCGGCTGGCGCATGGCCTCGAGCACCTGGGGGTGCACGTTGGAGGGTCCCGGTCCGCAGAGCAGCCGGTCGCCCGCGTGCAGCTTGGGGATCGACGTCACCAGTTCCTTCATCCCTGCTCTCCCTCCACGGCGGTGCCGCCCGGCCGATGCGTTGAACGGCGATTCAAAGGAAACAGCAAGCATAGGGCACGAGAGCAGGTGAGCGCCAGCGCTCGACGCTGTCGGGGCATAACATAGAAGCCCGGTCGAGATAGACGGTCCGGTAGGGATCCTCCTCCATGGCAGGGCCCGCTTCCCGTGGCAGGATGCCCGGAACCTGCGGCGAGGGAAGGCGCGGATGGCATCGGCGGCAAGGGATCCTATGGGGGACCTTCCTCCGATCACACGCTTGGGAGGATCGGCTTGGGCCGTCCTCGACACCCTGCCCGACGCGATCGTGGTATCCGGACGGGACGGTCGCGTCGTCTTCGCCAACGGGCAGGCATGCGAGCTGACCGGCTACGAGCGCGGCGAGCTCCTGGCGCTCTCGGTCGAGGACCTGGTTCCTCCCCGGCTGCGGGAGACGCACGTCGCCGACCGGCTCGGCTTCTTCGAAGCTCCCCAGACGCGGTCGATGGGAGCCGCGAAGCACCTCTTGCTCGTCCGCCGGGACGGCACCGAGGTCCCGGTCGACGTCAGCCTGGCCCCCCTGGCCGCGGACGACTCCCTCCTTGTCGTGGCGGCCCTCCGGGACGTGTCCTCCCGGCGCGACACGGAGCGTGCGCTCGAGGCGGCGGAGGCGCGATACCGGTCGGTGTTCGACAACGCGATCGCCGGGATCTTCGTGACCACCACCGACGGCCGCTACCTCGACGCGAACCGCGCACTGGCCCGCATGCTCGGCTACGGAACGCCGGCGGAGCTGATAGCCGCCGTGCCCGACGTCCGGGCCCTCTACGTGGACTCCCCCGGGCGAGACGCGTTCCAGGCCCGCCTCGCCCGCGAGGGCGCCGTGTTCGGCTACGAGTACCGGGTCCTGCGGGCCGACGGGTCCGTCCTGTGGGTCTCCGAGAACGTCCGCACGCGTCTGGACGAGCGGGGGAACGTCGTGGGGTACGAGGGGACGTCCATCGACATCACCGAGCGCCGGGCGGCCGAGGAGAGCCTCCGGCGCCGCGACCGGATCCTGGGGGCCGTGGCGTTCGCGGCGGAGCGGTTCCTGGAGTCCGGTGGCTGGGAGTCGATCCTCCCCGAGGTCCTTCGGAGCCTCGGCGAGGCGGCCGGCGTCGAGCGCGTGATCCTCTTCGAGAACCACCGGGCCGCCGACGGCTCGCTGCTGACGAGCGGGAAGGCCGAGTGGACCGCGCCCGGCGTCTCGAGTGAGATCGCGCTCCCGATCAACCAGGACTTCCCCTGGCAGGGAGGGGGGTTCGAGCGATGGGCCGCGGCTCTCTCGGGGCGTTCGATCCTGGTCGAGCGAGCGGCCGACGCGCCTCCGGCCGAGCGCCCGCTGCTGGAGACGCTCGGCATCGACTCACTCGCCGCCGTCCCGGTCTTCGTGGACGGCGACTGGTGGGGGTATCTGAGCTTCGAGATCTGCGGCGAGACGCGGGAGTGGGAGCAGGCGGAGCTGGACGTGTTGCGCGCGGCGGCGGGAGCGCTCGGCGCCGCCGTCGGGCGGAGCCGCTCCGAGACCCAGGTCGTCGAGCGGCAGAACCTGCTGTCGGCGATCATCGAGACGGAGCCCGAGTGCGTGAAGGTCGTCGCCCCCGACGGGACGCTGCTACAGATGAACCGGGCGGGGCTGGACATGATCGAAGCCGACTCCGCCGAGCAGGTCGTCGGCCGCCCGATACTCGGTCTCGTCGCGGAGGAGCATCGCGACGCGTTCGATGCCCTCATCAGGAGGGCCATCGCGGGCGAGGCGGGCAACCTCGAGTTCGAGATCGTCGGGCTGAAGGGCACGCGGAGGTGGTTCGAGTCGAGCGCCGCTCCGCTGCGCGACGCGGGCGGCAACATAGCCTCCATGATCGCGATCACCCGCGACGTCACGGAGCGGCGCCGCGCCGATCAGGAGCTCCGGGAGAGCCTGGACCTTCTGCGTCGATCCGACACGGCACGGCGCCGCCTGGCCGCAAGACTCCTGGCGGCCGAGGTGGACGAACGGGCCCGCCTCGCAGAGAGGCTCCAGAGCGACTCGATCCAGCAGATGACCGCCGCGTCGCTTCGTCTGGAGACGCTCCGCCGCAAGATCGGGGACGATCCCGAGACCGCCCGGGCTATCGAGGCCTCGGCCGCGGCGGTCGGCGATGCCATCTCCCGGCTCCAGGGGATGATGTTCGAGCTGCACCCGTCCGCGCTCGAGCGGGACGGCTTGGCGGCCGCGCTCCGCGCGCTGTGCCGGAGCCGGGAGATAGAGTCGTCGCTCGGCTGCGTGGTGGAGGATCGCCTCCAGGTCGAGCCCTCGCCCGAGATCCGGGCGCTTGCCTTCCGCATGATCCTGGATGCATTGCACGACGTTCAGAAGCGCGCCACGGCGACGCGCGTGTGGATCTCCCTCGAGCATCGGGACGACGGCCTCCTCGTCCGCGTGCGGGACGACGGCTCCGACTCCGGAGAGGCGCCGCAGCCGGAGCCGGGTCGGGTCGACCTCGTGGAGATGCGCGAGCGCGCGGAGGTTGCGGGTGGGCGGTGGAGGCTGGAGGCGGCGCCCGAGGGCGGAGCGGTCGTGGAGTTCTGGCTCCCCGGCTCGATCGGCGTCCTCGGCTCCTGAGGTTCCTACGCCGGATCGCTCCGGCCCGCTATGCGGCTCTGCGGCTACTCGGCGATCTGGACGCGCTGAAGGACGACGTCTTCCAGCGGACGGTCCATGCCGCCGGTGCCGACCTTCGAGATCGCCTCGACCACGTCGTAGCCCTCGGCCACCTCGCCGAAGATCGTGTGCTTCCCGGTGAGCCACGGCGTCGGGGCGACCGTCAGGAAGAACTGGGACCCGTTCGTGTTGGGACCGGCGTTCGCCATCGCGAGCAGGCCCGGCTTCGAGAACTTGGGGCCGTCGGGGGGGCACTCGTCCTCGAAGTCATAGCCGGGGCCGCCCATCCCCGTGCCCGCGGGGTCCCCGCCCTGGACCATGAAGCCGTCGATCACGCGGTGAAAGATGGTTCCCTCGTAGAGGGGCTCGGTCTTCGTGCGCCCGTCGCGCGGGTCCTGCCATTCGCGGCCGCCGGTCGCGAGGGCCACGAAGTTCTCGACGGTCTTCGGCGCGTGGTCGGGCATGAGTTGCACGGTGAACGAGCCTCTGCTGGTGACGAACGTCGCGGTGGTCATGCTGGAGCCGCCTTTCGTAAGGAGAGGTTCCGAGTCTAATGGCGCTGGAGAGAGGTGCCGAGGGAGACTCCTCTCCGAGCCGCCGGCGGGTGAGCACCGAAACGAGTCAGGGTTTCGAGCCCTATCGGTAGATCGTGCCCCCGCCGGCAGGTGAGGAGCCAACGGCTGGTGGGATGTCGTGCCGCAGTCGTCGATGTGGACTGGAGGCCGCTCGCTCGGGCCCGAGTACCAGAGGGCATCGAGGGTGTGGCGAAGCTGCACGAGGCCCTCGCCGAGCACGCCGAGGAGCCCGAGGAGGTGATCATCGGGATCGAGACCGACCGGGGGCTGCTCGTGGGGGCCCTGGTGGCCGCCGGCTATCGGGTGTTCGCGATCAACCCGCTGTCGGTGGACCGCTACCGGGATCGACACACGAGCTCGGGTGCGAAGTCCGACCCCGGCGATGCGAAGGTGCTCGCCGACATCGTGCGCACCGACCGGCACAACCACCGACCGGTGGCGGGGGACGGCGAGCTCGCCGAGGGGATCAAGCTGCTCGCGCGTACCCACCAGAGCTTCATCTGGGAGCGCCAGCGCCACGTGAACCGCCTGCGCTCAGCGCTTCGAGAGTTCTATCCTGCCGCGCTGATGGCCTTCGGCACCGAACTCGCCTCACCCGATGCGATCGCCGTGCTTGAGCTCGCACCGACGCCCGAGCTCGGACGGCGCTTGCCCCGGTCCAAGATCGCCGCGGCGCTTCGCCGAGCCGGTCGCCAGCGAAACGTCGATGCCCGGGCCTCGAAGATCCACCAGGGGCTCCGGTCCGAGCAGCTGCGGGCCTCGGCGGGTCTGGAACGCACCTACGGCGTGATCACGTCCTCGCTCGTCGGGCTGATCGCGGGGCTGAACGTGCAGATCACCGGGTTGGAGCAGGACCTGCACGGGGCTTTTGAGCAACACCCGGACGCCGAGATCATCCTCAGCCTGCCAGGACTCGGATCCACCCTCGGCGCCCGGGTGCTCGGCGAGTTCGGAGACGATCCGACCCGCTATCGGGATGCTAGAGCACGGCGCAACTACGCGGGAACCGTTAGCGTCGCCCGCGAGCCAGTCCCGAGGTGAAATCCCCCACCGCACGAGGAGGGGCACGTAGCGTCCGTTCAACGACGAAAGGACGCTGCCGTGCCCGAGCTCACCC
>JACQDK010000034.1:10051-16964 GCA_016201135.1 Actinomycetota bacterium | reverse complement strand
GGTGGATGGCCACCGCGCGGTCGGGCGACAGGGGCACGTCGGTGAGGTCGGATGTGCGGACCGGCGCCTGGTCCGTCGTGGTCACCACCACGTCGAATATCGCTTTGGCCGAGAACGGATTCATCACGATCAGGTACGCGTCCTGACCCTCGGTCGTGTCCCCGTCGGGCGCGAACCACCGAGAGGCGGTCCGCTCGGTGCAGGGCTCGGCCGCGACGCCACTCTCGCCTCCTCCCGCGCGCGAGACCCATCCGACCGCCACCCATCCGCCGAAGTACTCGACCGTGCTCGACGCGGCGCGGCCGTCGGCCGATGCAGGGACGGCGAGGGTGCTCCCCGGCTCCACGGTGAACGACGCCGGAAGGCCGGGCTTCCCGTCACCGATCGACGTGACCCGGATCGTCACGGCGCTCTGGCCCGGGTTCGCCACTTCGAGCGTGACGTTCCATCCCTTCGGCCCGCCACCGTGCGGGCAGAACCAAGCCCCGGAGGTCACGCTCGATCGCGGGAGCTGCGACCGTGTCCGGAGGCCTACCTGCCGATCGAGGAACGTGCCGCCGGCCACCATTAGACCGGCCACGAGGACGGCGACGAGGATCTGCACGCGGGACCTCATCGCGCCGACGGCTTCCTCGTCACCCAGAGCGCTGCGGCCCACAGCGCGGCCAGCACCGTGATCTCCAGGCTCCGGACCCACTGGTTCCGGTAGCGCACCCTCACTTCGCCGGCGGGCGCGTCGAACGACATCGCCCATCCGAAGGCACGTCGAGGCTGGACCGACGAGCCGCCGCCATCGAGGCGCCATCCCGGGTCGTACTGAGAAGACACGAACACGACGCCCCCCGGACCCATACCCTCCCAACCGCCCGTGACGTGGGCGAGCTCCTGGGGAGCCAACAGCGGCAGCTGCATCTCGTCCACGAGCGATGCCGGCGGCGGAAGCCCCGCGGCGCCTCCGACGGGGATCTCACCGGCAACGGGTAGCACGCGGGCGTTGCTGTAGATCGTGAGCCCCGACGCCTGCTGCACGTCGAGATCGATCTGCTCGTCGAGCCGGGCCCGAACGTCGGGGGAGAGATCGCCGCCCGCCGCGACGACGTACCTGACGCCGAGCGGCGCAAGAAGGGCTCCTCCGTGCCGGGTCGCACCCGTGACGATCTCACCGACCGCCGTCCGCAGCTCGGCGTCGGCGGGGCCGGTGGACGCCCTCGCCAGGTCGAGCACCGTGGCGCCGCTCGGTCCGGTAACCGCGTACCGCAGCGAGGACTCTCCGTTCTGCAAGATCCCCTGCGGATCGCCGGCGGGCGCAGGGAGGCGAGCGCCGTCGTCCGCGCCGAGCCACAGGACTCGGTAGTCGCCCCCGGAGGCCGACCGCACGACTGCCCAGGCGGGCGGAGTCTTCTCGGGACCGCCGATCGCCCATCCCCCGACCATCGCGATCATCGCCTGCAGCGCGATCCCCCCGGCCAGTACCACCGCGAGCGCGCCCGCGCCCATCTGCCGGAACCCGAACGCCTCCGAGCGAACGCCCAACACAGACGCCACGCCGTGCCCGACCACCGAAGCGGCCGCGCAGGCTCCCAGGACCGTGTACGCGGGGGCGTTCGACAGGGCCATGGGAAGCCAGCCCGCTGCCGAGGCCCACGCGAGGAAGACGGCTGCAACCCCGACCATCGCGTGGCGGTTGGCGCGGGCGCGATGGCTTCCTCGAACGACGCCGAGCGCAAGCACTGCGGCGATGGGCAGGAACCAGGCGGAGAGCGCGCCTCCGGGCGCCGGACCCAGGACGAAGCGCGCGAGCCGGGTCATGTCCGCCGGCCCGATCGAGGACCAGAGCGCGCGCCCGCCGCCCGCGGCGAGACCGGGCAGGATCGGGAACAGGAGCGCCGCTCCGACGGCCACGCCCGACGCAGCCAGACCGAGACCCCTCCCCCTGCGCCGGCCGCCGACGAGCTGCACCACCAGCAGCAGGGCGCTGACCGGGACGAGGCCCGGCTCGAACGCGACGCCGACCGCGATGATGAGCCCGAGGCCGACGACGAACCGCGTTCTGTTCGAAGGAGGATCGGCCGAGAAGGCCACCTCCAGCCGGTCCATCAGAACGGGCACGACGGCGACCGCGACGAGCAGCCCGACCCTTCCCTCGGAGTAGGCCCACAGCACCACGGCGGACAGGGCGTAGGCGCCGGCGCCGGCGACCGCGGCGAACGGGCTCCCCGTCTGGCGCGCGAGCGCCCGGTACGAGAAGGTGGCGCCGAGCGCTCCCCCACCCACCAGCACCGCCTTCTGCGAGAGCGCACCGCTCGAGAACAGCAGGGTCGAGAGTCCGCCCAGCACGCCGAGCGCTGGGCTCGCGGGGCTCGTGCCGCCGAAGCCCGTGGTCCGCACGCCCGACAACAGCTCCCGGAAGAACCCGTCGGGATGCGCCGGGAACGTGGGGAGCGCGCCGCCGACCAGGAGGTCGGGCGAGAAGAGCCCCCGGAACCCGACCGCGGCGATCACCACGCCGAAGAAGGTCGCCACGATGACCGGATGCGCGCGCACGAACGAGGCACCCTGATGCCGGAGGCGTCTGCGGACCGGCTCCCCCGCGTCCTCCTCCTCCAGCTCGCGCTGCTCCGCCAGGATCCTGCTCGCCGTGTCGAACCATCGCGGCAGCCGCACGCCGGCAGATTCCATGAACCTGCGGATGGAGCGATCGGAGACGGCCCGGGTCTTCTGGGCACTGATCCGCCTTGCGAGCGTCCCACGCAGGTGGAGTGCGTTCCAGCCCCAGGCCTCGAGCAGCTCCACCGCGTCCTCGAACCTGCGCGACAGCAAGAGCCATAGCAGCCGCCCGACACCCAGGACGCCGTAGAGCGGCAGGAGCAGGAGCAGGGACCTCAGGCCGTAGTTCTTGAGCATCGACGCCAGCGCAGCGCGGTCGCCGAAGTAGCGCTCGCTCCGTCCCTCCCGCTCGGTCCTCCGCCGGCCGCGCGAGGTGGCCGCCATGTGCCGTGCCCGCGCCAGCGGGGTCATCAGAACGCGGAAGCCGGCCAGGCGGGCCCGCCAACAGAAGTCCAGGTCCTCGTGGTGCGAGGCGAACCGCTCGTCCGGCGGGCCGATCCGCTTCAGGCACTCCTGCGAGACCAGCATCGCGATCGATGACACGAACAGGACCTCGAGCACGCGGTCGAACTGTCCCTGGTCGAGCTCACCGTCCTGCAAGGGCGTGTAGGGATGCCCGAAGCGGTCCGTCGAGCGTCCCACCTCGCGGAGGATCCGCGGGTTGTCCCAGTCCACCACCTTCGGGCCGACGACGCCGACCCGCTCCACTCCCTCGAGGTTGGCGGCCTCGACCAGGCGCGCGATGGCGTCGGGGTCCAGAGCGGTGTCGTCATGCAGGACCAGCAGGTAGTCGGCCTCGCGCGCAGCGCTCAACTCCAGGGCAGCGCGGACCGATCCGGCGATCCCTTGCGGCTCTGTGAGCCCGAGGACGCGCTTGGACCCAAGGGCCTGCTCCAGGAGCTCTCCGGAACCGTCCGTCGAAGCGTCGTCGACGGCCAGGACGGCCAGCGGTCGGTAGGTCTGCGCGGCGAGCGCCTGGAGGCACTCGCGGAGCCACGCGGCCCCGTCGCGCACGATCAGGACGACGAGCACGGCCGGCGTGCGACGTCCAGAGGGATCCGATCCGGTGGAGATTCCAGCCATGAGGATGCGCGTCGCGCGGCGCGGAGCCTAGCACGGCAGGCGCCCGCAGAAACGGAAGGGGGGCCCTAACGACCCCCCTTCGTGAAACGCGTGCGATCGCCGTCAGCGCTTCTTGGCGGCGGACTTGCGTGCCGCCGACTTCTTGGCGGCGGGCTTGCGAGCAGCGGTCTTCTTCCGAGCCGTGCTCTTCTTCGCCGCGGACTTCCTGGCCGCGGGCTTGCGAGCAGCGGTCTTCTCTGGCCGCGGGCTTGCGAGCAGCGGTCTTCTTCCGAGCCGTGCTCTTCTTCGCCGCGGACTTCCTGGCCGCGGGCTTGCGAGCAGCGGTCTTCTTCCGAGCCGTGCTCTTCTTCGCTACTGCCATTCTGTCCCCCCTTTCAGGGCTTGCCTCAGGACGCCATGCGCTTCAGGCGCCGACGCTCCCGTTCGCTCATGCCCCCCCACACCCCGTACCGCTCGTCGCGTCGGAGCGCATAGTTCAGGCACTCGATCCGAACGGGACACTCACCGCAGATCCTCTTGGCCTCCCTCGATGAGCCTCCCTTCTCGGGGAAGAAGATCTCCGGGTCGTAGTCGCGACACCTCGCTCGCTCCTGCCATGGGATGTAATGGTGCACGCTCGTCTCCCCCCGAAATCACACCGATGTGATTCTGAGGCATCGACGACCCCCATGACAAGAGGTTTTTCGACGATGCCCCCCGCCCCTTCGCGCACCATCAAGACCGATGATTCCGAGCAGGAACCCGGGTTGCAAGCGCTCTCCCGGGTTTTCTTCGAGGTAAACCAGGTTGACCTATTCCGTCAATGACATTGACGGTTCGGGCCGCGGAACGACCTTCTCGTAGGTAGTCGAGCGCACCGCGGGGATCCGGCCGATCGTGCGGATCGCGTCGTCGAGCTCCGACGGCTCCATGCGGATGCCCCACTGCGCGCCGGCCATCCGGCTGATCGTCTCCTCCATCAGCGTGCCGCCGAAGTCGTTCGCCCCGGCCTGTAGGAGCGCTTGGGACACAGCCGTTCCGAGCTTCACCCACGAGACCTGGACGTTGGGGACGAACCCGTCGAGCAGGATGCGCGCGACGGAGTGCATCCGCAGGTTCTCCTCCAGCGAGGCGCCGGGACGTGCCTTGCCGGCGAGGTAGATCGGCGCGTTCTGGTGCACGAAGGGGAGCGGCACGAACTCCGTGAAGCCGCCCGTCTCGGATTGGATCCGCGCGATCCGCCGGATGTGGAAGACCCAGTGCGGCGGCGCGTCCACGTGGCCATACATGATGGTGGAGGACGATCGGAGGCCGACGGCGTGGGCGGTCTTGACGATCTCCTCCCAGGCGTCGGCGGGCAGCTTCCCCTTCGTCAGGAGCCAGCGGACGTCGTCGTCGAGGATCTCCGCGGCCGTGCCGGGGATCGAGCCGAGGCCCCGCCGGAGGCACTCCTGGAGGAACTCCCGGAAGGAGATCCCGAGCTTCGTGGCGCCGTTCATGACCTCCATGGGGCTGAAAGCGTGGATGTGGATATCCGGCACGCGCGCCTTCACGGCGTCCAGCAGGTCGAAGTAGAAGGTGCCGGGCAGGTCGGGATGGATCCCTCCCTGCATGCAGACCTCCGAGGCCCCCGAGCTCCAGGCCTCCTCGGCTCGGTCGGCCACCTCCGAGAGGGTGAGCGTGTACGACTCCCGGTCCACCTCGCGCTGGGCGAAGGCGCAAAAGCGGCACCCCACGTAGCACACGTTCGTGAAGTTGATGTTCCGGTTGATCACGTAGGTCACGACGTCCCCGACCGCCTCGGCCCGCAGGTCGTCGGCCACGCGCGCGAGCGCCGCCAGGGAGGGGCCCTCGGCCCGGAACAGGGCCAGGGCACCCTCGTCGCTGACCGGCTCGTGGCGCTCGGCCTTGCGGAGCGCGGCCCTGATCTCGGCATCCACGCGCGCGGGGACCGCTCCGGCCGCGTGCCATGCGCGCGTCGGCTCGGGCAGCTCGCCGAGACCCCCGTACACGGCGTCGGCGTCGGGGCGCAGACCCGCGTCCGGACCCTTGGCGAACGTGAGGGCTATCTCACGCGGCTTCCACTGCACGTCGGGGTCCTGCCACGCGATCGGCTCCGGGCGGGAACCCTCGATCGCAAGCCCGTCCGGACCCGCCAGCGCTGCCACCGGGGCGCGCATCTTCCCCGCCAGGTACGGATCGGGGCGGGTCGCGAACTCAGGGTGGATCGCGAGGCGCTCGCGTAGCGTCTTGCCCCGCGCGGCGGTCGTCTCGGCCAGCCGCTCGATCTGCGGCCACGGCCGCTCGGGGTTCACGTGGTCCGGGGTGAGGGGCGAGACGCCCCCCCAATCGTCGATCCCCGCGCCGAGCAACCTCAGGCGCTCCTCGAGGTCCGACAGGTTGGGCGGCGCCTGCACGTGCATCCGCGGTCCGAAGACGATCCGGGCGACGGCGACGGTCGCCACGAACTCGTCGGCCGTCGGCTCGGGCGCAGCGCTCATCGCCGTGCCGGGCTTGGCCCGGAAGTTCTGGACGATGATCTCCTGCACGTGGCCGTAGCGTCGATGGACGTCCCGGAGAGAAAGCAGCGACTCCGCCCGCTCGCGGAGCGTCTCCCCGATCCCGACCAGGATGCCCGAGGTGAACGGGATCGCGAGTCGCCCGGCGTCCTCGATCGTGCGGAGGCGGACCGCCGGCACCTTGTCCGGGGAGGCGAAGTGCGGTCCTTTCTTGAGGCTGAGCCGCTCCGACGACGTCTCGAGCATGATGCCCATCGACGCCGAGACGTGCTTCAGGCGCGCCATCTCCTCGTAGGTCATGACGCCCGGGTTCAGGTGAGGTAGCAGCCCGGTCTCCTCGATCACGCGTATCGCTACCGCGCGGAGGTAGTCGAGCGTGGAGCCGTACCCGCGGGCGGCGAGCCATCCGCGGGCGACCGGATACCGGTCCTCGGGCTTGTCACCCAGAGTGAAGAGCGCCTCCTTGCATCCCATCCGGCGGCCCGCCTCGGCGATCGCGACGACCTGCTCCGGCGCGAGGAAGGGCTCCTCGATCTTCGCGGGCGGTTTGGCGAACGTGCAGTAGTGGCAGTGGTCCCGGCAGAGCATCGTGAGCGGGACGAAGACCTTTCGGGAGTAGGTGACGACGTCGCCGTGGCCCAGATCCCTGAGGCCCGCGGCGATCCCCGAGAGCCTCGCGAGGTCCTCGCCGCGCGCGCCGAGCAGGGCCTCGGTCTCCTCGAGCG
>JACQDK010000034.1:0-10042 GCA_016201135.1 Actinomycetota bacterium | reverse complement strand
CTCCTCGAGCGAGAGCGCCTTCCCCTGCTCGGCGCGCGCCAGCGCTCGCCTGATCCGGTGGGACAGATCGCTCATGGCGCTGGGAATCTACGGCCGCCGGGCAGGATGCACAACCGCATCGCCCGCGGCTGGGTCGCGGGGCCCTCCGGATCCCGGCTCGTCTCACGACGGGTCGATCCGTCACCCGGGGAAAGGCGGGAGAGCCGCGGCCTCCATGGTCGGCGGAGCGGTACCGCGCCATGATGGATGCCGTGAAGGTCACGGCGCTCGCCGGAGGGATCGGCGCGGGGAAGTTCCTACGTGGGCTCGTGCGCGCCGTCCCGCCCGAGGACGTCACGGTGGTGATCAACACCGGAGACGACGTGCGCATGCACGGCCTGCACGTCTCCCCCGACCTCGACTCGGTCACCTACTGGCTCGGCGACGTCTTCGACAGGGAACGGGGCTGGGGCCGGCGCGAGGAGACCTTCCGCGCCACCGGGGAGCTGCGCGGCTTCGGGGCGCCCGACGCGTGGTTCAACCTGGGGGACCTCGACCTTGCCACCCACCTGTTCCGCTCCCCGCTCCTTGCGGCCGGCGTTCCGCTCTCGGAGATCACCCGGCGAGTGGCGGAGCGGTTCGGGATCCTCGCGCTACTGCTCCCGATGACGGACGACGCCGTCACGACCCGGATCGACGCGCTCGACGCGAACGGGAGCCCGCTCGACCTCCACTTCCAGGAGTACTGGGTGCGGCGCCGCGCTGGCGACGGCGTGAAGGCGGTGCGGTTCGAGGGTGCCGGGACGGCGCGGCCGGCGCCGGGCGTTCTCGAAGCGATCGGCCAGGCCGACCTCCTGGTCCTGTGCCCGTCGAACCCCGTGGTTTCGATCGGTCCGATACTGGCGGTGCCGGGGGTCCGGGAGGCCGTGGCCTCGCGCCGGGAGGCCGTGGTCGGCGTATCGCCGATCGTCGGCGGCGCTCCGCTCGCGGGCATGGCCGACCGCCTCATGCCGGCGGTCGGCCTCGAGGTGACCGCCCTGGGCGCCGCGCGCGCGTACGACGGGCTGCTCGCCGGGTGGGTCATCGACGATCGCGACCGCGACCTAGCGCCGAGGATCCGGGATCTCGGCCTGCGCGTGGCGGTAACCGACACGGTGATGACGGCCGACGTGGTGGCCGAGGCTCTCGCGCGCACGGCGTTGGAGCTGGTCGCCGGGTGACGATCGAGCTGATCCCGGTCGAGGGCCTCCCGGAGGTCGGGCCCGGAGACGACCTCGGCGCGATGCTCGCCGAGCCGCTCCGCGCGCTGGGCGCGCGCGAGGGCGACGTGCTGGTCGTCACCCAGAAGATCGTGTCCAAGGCCGAGGGGCGGGTCGTTCCCGGCACGGAGCGAACCGCGTGGGTCGAGCGGGAGACCGCGCGGGTCGTAGCCCGCCGCGGTGATCTGCTGATCGCCGAGACCCGTCACGGCTTCGTGTGCGCGAACGCGGGCGTCGACGCCTCGAACGTGAGGGGCGGCTTCGTGTCGCTGCTCCCGGAGGACCCGGACGCGAGCGCCGAGCGGATCCGCACCGAGCTGGCGGGGCGGCTCGGGCTCGGACGCCTCGGCGTCGTGGTCACGGACACGTTCGGGCGCCCGTGGCGGATCGGGCTCGTGAACGTGGCGATCGGGTGCGCCGGGCTCCCGGCCCTCGTCGATCTGCGCGCCACCACCGACCACTTCGGGCGCGAGCTCGAGGCGACGATCGTCGCCCTCGCCGACGAGGTCGCCGCCGCCAGCGGGCTCGTGATCGACAAGGCGTCGCGGGTGCCCGCGGTGCTCGTCCGCGGGGTTGAGACCGCGGCTCCCCACGGACGGGCCTCGGACCTGGTGCGCCCGGCCGACGAGGACCTGTTCCGAGAATCGCCGCTCGTGTCGATCTCGGCCCGCCGCACGATCCGCTCGTTCGGGGCCGGCGAGGTGCCGCGCGCGGTCCTCGAGGAGGCGGTCCGCGCCGCGTGCACATCGCCGGCCCCGCACCACACCCGACCCTGGCTGTTCCTCGCGATCGACTCCCCGCCCGCCAAGCGCCGATACCTCGGCGCCATGGCCGAAGCCTGGCGCGCAGACCTCGAGGCCGACGGTGCCGACGAGCCCACGATCGCGCGCCGGCTCGAAAGGAGCGACGCCGTCCTCGGCGCGGCGCCCGTGCTGATCGTGCCTTGGATCCGGTTCCGGGGCTCGCACGACTACCCCGACCCCGAGAGGTCCCACGCAGAGCAGGAGATGTTCCTGCTCTCCGGCGGTGCCGCGATCCAGTCGCTGCTGCTAGCGCTGCACGCGCAGGGCGTCGCATCGTGCTGGCTGTCCTCGTCCCTGTTCTGCCAGCAGGAGGCACGAGCGGCCCTGCGGATGGGCGCCGAGTGGTTCGCGCTGGGCACGGTGGCGGCTGGTCCGATGCCCGAGGGCGGGGCTCCCTCGCCCCGCCCGTCGATCGATCTCGCGGAGCACCTGAGATACGGGTAGCCCCGGGGACGAGCCCCGGACGGGCGTGTATCGGGATGTACTGACGTACCGCACCCGTGTTCAGGAGTGTACCGACGTGCGCTGGGATAGCTCTGGTGTCGTGACCTCCTGCAAGCGCGCTGCAAGCACGAGCCCCCGCTATTCAGCGTCCGGGGAGTAGCAAGTACGTCCGGGCCGTCGGGCTGGGGTGGCTGGTGCGCTGGATCGGCTCCCTGGAGACCCGGAGGATGACCTACTTCTTCCTTCTTCTCGCGAGGACGGAACCTAAGCGCTGGTCCATTCACCGGGAGGCGCCCCTACCCCGCTTGCCCCTACCGGGCTAGCATCCGATTGGTGGACAAGACTCGGACGAGACGTCCGTGGGCCCCTCGTCGGTGGCGCGCGCGCCCGGGCGGTCTCCTTCTCGTCCTGGGAGGCGCGACGACGGCCACCGGAGTCTTCCTTCCTTGGGTGCAAGTGGTGTCGATCGCAGGGCTGGTGGGACCCCTATTCCCCCCGCAGCGCGGATGGTCGGTGGGTGGGCGGGACGTGTTCGTCCTGGGAGTCCTCGCCGTTTGCTTGGGGATCGCGAATCTGGCTTCCGTTCCTGTGCTGAGACGCTTCGGCCTTCCGCTGATCGTCGGCTTGGCACTCGGCGTCCTTCTAGCCGTGCGTTGGGCGGACCTGCGCGGCGGGTCTGCCTCTCCCGTCGTTGCGGTGAAACTGCTGCAGGTGCAGTACGGCTTCTGGGTGTCGTCGGGAGGTGCGGTCCTCGCAGTTCTCGGTGGAGCACTCATCCACGTAGACGCTCGAGGCTCCAATAAGCCGAGCGCTTCCAGCGCCTCGTCCTCGCTGGCGAACGGCCAGCCGTCCACGATCTCGTAGGTGCCTCACTCGAACCCCTGTGGATCCCCAAGGAGGGTCCTCTCTGGGTCACCGGACCCCACGGGGAGCCACGAGAAAGGCGTTGGGGTGCTCCGGGGCCGCAAAGTGAGCGGAAGGTAGCCCCGGGGACGAGCCCCGGGGCTACCTCGATGCGTCGCGCGGGTCCTACGCGATCAGGCCGTGGAAGAAGTACCAGGCGAAGACGGCCGACACCACGTACATCAGGGGGTGCACCTCACGGAACTTCCCCTGCAGGATCCTGATGACCGTGTAGGCGAGGAACCCGGCGCCCACGCCGTTCGTGATCGAGTACGTGAACGGCATCAGCGCGATCGTCAGGAACGAGGGTATGCCGATCGCGGGATCGCGCCAGTCGATCTCACCGACGCCCTGCATCATGAAGAACCCGACCACCACGAGCACGGGGGCCGTGGCCTCGGCCGGTATCACGCCCGCGATCGACGAGAAGATCAGACAAGCCAGGAACAGCACGCCGGCGACCGCCGCCGTGAGCCCGGTCCGGCCGCCATCCGCTATGCCCGACGCGCTCTCGATGTAGGTCGTGTTGGACGACGCAGACGAAACCCCGCCGGCGACCGCGGCGAGCGAGTCGACCAGCAGCGTCTTCTTGATGTCGGGAAGCTTGCCGTCCTCGTCGAGCAGCCCGGCTTCGGCGCCCAGGCCCGTCACGGTACCCATCGTGTCGAAGAAGTCGGACAGCATGACCGACAGCACGGCCGCGATGGTCGTCCCGATGCCGAGCACCGAGAAGAACCCGAAGGAGAACTTCCCCAGGAGGTCGAAGTGCGGCGCGGAGACCCACTTCGAGGGGATGTGCGCGATCCCGTTCGCCCAGATCTTCGAGTCGCCGAACCCCTGGTTGATGATGATCGCGAGGACCGTCGACCCCAAGATCGCGATCAACAGACCGCCCCTGACCTTCCTGGAGACGAGCGTCGCGGCGAGCCCGAGACCCACGACGAACACGAGGACCTTGAGGCTCTTGAGGTCGGGGTTCAGCGTGACGGGCGTGGCGTCGCCCTTGATGACGATGCCGCCGTTGACCAGCCCTATCAGCGCGATGAACATGCCGATGCCGATGCCGATCGCTCGCTTCAGGTCCATCGAGATCGCGTCCATGATCATCTTGCGGACGTTCGTGAGCACGAGGACCGTGATGATCGCGCCCTCCAGCACGATCACGCCCATCGCCTCGGGCCAGGACAGCCCCAGCGTCGCGACGAGCGTGAATGCCACGAACCCGTTCAAGCCGAGCCCGGCGGCGAGCGCGAAGGGGTAGTTCGCATAGAGCCCCATCGCGAGGGTCGCCACGCCGGCGACGAGGGCCGTGACCGACAGCACCTGTCCGGCATCCAGCCCGACCCCGTTGTGGTCCTTGACGAGCCCGAGGATGAACGGGTTCAGGAACAGGATGTAGGCCATCGTGAGCCAGGTCGTTACGCCGGCCCCGACCTCGGTACGAACGGTCGAGCCGCGCTCCGAGATCTTGAAGAACCCGTCCAGGCCACCCGTTGAGCCCACCTGTACCACCCTGTCGTTCTCGGTCTTGGCCATGGGCCTCCCCCTCTCCGGCCGGCGACAGGCCAGCCGAGGCGCTTGGGGAAGGCGTCGCGAATATAGGCACGCCGGGCGCCGGGGGCAAGGGTCCGTTCGGCCGGTTCTCGGTGCGTCCCAGCTATGCTGGCTGGCCGTGGATCACCGTCCGCCCGAGCACTCCGACCCGACCGCGCCGATCGTGAAGGCCGGCCGGAAGGCAACGAGGTTCTCGAAGGAGTTCGCAGCGACGCTGATCGCCATGGTCTCGACCGCGATCGGCGTCGTGGTGGCCCTGGCCTGGAACGAGGCCCTTCAGGCCGCCTTCGCCGCCTGGTTCCCTTCGACCGGGGCGCTGGCCGTCGCGAAGCTCGTCTACGCCGTCCTGATCACGGCCGTGGGGGTCCTGATCATCCTCTCGCTCGGTAAGCTTGCCCTCCGCCTCAACGCGGAGCCGATCGAGTTCAAGTATCCGGTGCCCAAGAAGGACAAGGAGAGCGACTAGGTGGCTGGAGGTGGCACCGATCCCCGTCGGATGACGAAGGCCGAGCGGAAGGAGGACGCTCGCCGGAGGCGCGAGGAGATCCAGCGCCAGATGGCGCGGCGGCGGAAGAACCGGCTCGTCGTCGTGGCCGTTGCCATCGCAGTGGCGCTGGCGATCGTGGCCGTCGTGACGCTCCAGGGCGGCGGCAGCGCTATAGCCTCGCCGAAGGACCTGCTGGCGCGTGCGGCGGACCAGGAGAAGGCTGCCTCATGCACGAGCGTGCAGGCCGTGCCGGTGTTCGATGCCGCGAACGTGACTGGGGACGTCGCTGCGGCGCAGGCCGCGGCCTCGCAGGGCGACGGCTCCGCGATCGACCGCGACCACGTCGGGAGCCAGTACGACCCCACCGATCCCCCGCTCTCCGCGTACCGGTCGAGACCGCCGACGTCCGGGCCGCACACCGGCTCTTCGCCCGGGCCGTTGCCCGCCGGCGTCTACGACACGCCTCCCGACATCTACCGCGCGATCCACGACCTTGAACACGGCGCGTCGATCGTCTGGTACTCGCCGGACGCCCCCCCGGCCCAGGCCAAGCAGGTGAAGGACTTCTTCGACCAGCGTCTCATCGACGCGAAAGTCGGGCAGGATCGCGTGATCGTCGCCCCCTTCGACTACCCGGAGCAGGGCGCCGCAGGCCGGCTCCCCTCCGGCGTTCAGATGGCTCTCGTGGCCTGGCACCGCCTGGAGACCTGCGGCCAGGTGAACCTCGCGGCGGCGTTCGACTTCACGTCCCAGTACTCGGCTCCCCCGTATCCCGGACGCAAGTACGCCGGCGAGGCCCCCGAGGCCGGCGCCGCCCTCTAGCGATGGCCAACAAGAAGCGAAGGCGGAAGCCCCCGGCTCGCAGGACGACCGAGCCCGAGGCGTCGAAGCGCCCGAGGCCGGCGCCGGACCGAGACACGCCTGAGAAGAAGGCCCGGCGCGCGGAGGCCCGGCTCCGGCGCGAGCACGAGCTCCGCCGCGCGCGCCGCCGCACGACCTTCGTGCGATTCGCCGCGGTGGCGGCCTTCGTCGCCGTGGCGGTGATCGCGCTGCAGTTCTTCGGAAGGAGCAGCTCGCCCACCACGGCGGCCTCGTACGTGACGGGGTCGCCCGTCGACCCCACCGGCCTCCCGGGACTACAGGACGGGAACGCGCCTTGGAGCAAGGGCTCGGACCCAACGGCCCTCAGGGCCCGCCTGGGAGCGGTCGGCCTGCCGCCGCTCGCCTCCGAGGGGAACGTGCTCCACATCCACCAGCACTTGGACGTCTACGTGAACGGCAAGAAGGTCCCCGTGCCGGCGGAGATCGGCATCGCCAGCGACGGCAGCTTCATCGCGCCGCTGCACACGCACGACGCCAGCGGGGTGATCCACGTCGAGGCGAGCACCCAGGGGCCGTTCACTCTCGGCGAGTTCTTCGTCGTGTGGGGAGTGAAGCTCACGCCGGACTGCCTCGGCGGCTACTGCGCGAAGGGCGACGAGAAGCTCCAGGTCTACGTCGACGGAGAGCTTGCGACTGGAGACCCGCGCCAGATCCGGCTCGTCGAGCACCAGGAGATCGTCGTGGCCTTCGGGACGCCCGGCCAGCTTCCCAACCCGATCCCGAAGAGCTACACGTTCCCGCCGCGCATGTAGCTACTTGACCTTGCAGGTCCCGCCATCCGCGGTGCACGAGATCGTCCCGTGCTCGAACGTGGCGGAGGTCGAGCCGTCGCCGGCCACCTGGACGCGCGACGTGGGGAAGCCGAGCGAGCTGCGCGCCCCGCCGAGCGCCAGGTACTTGGCGAGCACCGGCCCCCAGAGGGCGTGCGCTCCGACGCCGTCCTTCCAGTAGATCCGCCCGTTGTCGAAGCCCACGCGCCTGCACCCGCCGCTGCAGCCCGACCCGGTGATCGACACGGGGTCGGTGGCGGGAAGACCCAGCACGCCGGTCGCGCCCCCAACGCCCGTGTACTCGTCGTAGATCGGCCCCTTCAGCCACACCGTGATCGTCGCGTCCGTGTTGTGGTAGATCGCCCCGACCTTGAACCGCTGCCGCGAGCCCCCGTTCACCTTCACGAGGGGCGACTCAGCGAGCCCCGGGGCGCACATCAGCCGGTCGTACTTCGTCCGGATCTGCCCGGTCACGTTCCTGTCGCGGTTGATCCAGACCCGGTCGTCGCGCAGGCCCAGTGCGGCCCGAAGTTCCGATCCGGTCATCGAGGCCGTGCCCGTGGCGCCCACCACCGTGACGGTCTCGATCCTGCCGGAGACGCCCCGCAGGAAGTCGCTGAAGCCCTGGACCTCACCGATGTCCTGCGTGTAGGGCTTGAGCGCCGTCGTGACGTCCGAGGCCGAGAACGTGACGTCCCAAACGCGGTTGGGGTTCGAGCTCGTGTAGTCGCCGGGATCGCACACGCCGCGCAGCCAGGGCAGCGCCGTGCCCCAGACGTTCTCGCTGTTCTCGGTGTAACCGCCCGAGGACGAGGTGTAGAAGGCCTCGATCGTCGTGCCCTTGTAGGTCACGACCTGATCGTCGGTCTTGTCCACCGCCCTGACCCATAGGTCGCCGTCGGGACCGTTCTCCTTGCTCCATCCGACGTAGACCTGGTCGACCGAGGTGTCGTACAGGGCGCAGTTGCACACCGGGCGGTGTTGCCCGTTGCCGGCTTTCGCGAACGCGTAGCTCCTGGCCGCTACCGCCTGCGCCTGAAGCGCGGCCGCCGGCCAGCTGCTCGGGACCTCGCCCAGGCCGTACAGGTACTCCTGGGGGGAGATCGGCAGGATCAGCCGGAGGGCGCACGCGCCGTCTCCGCACCCGTAGATGTTGAACTCCAGGTACCCACGGTTGTACGTGCCGCCGCCCTCGGGAACGCTCACCCGCGCGCCCACGTCGGCGTAGGTCGCGTAGAGGTTCCGCAGGGGGCCGCCCCAATCGCGACCGCCCACCCGATCACCGTTCGCGTCCAGCACGCGGTAGCGGGAGCCGACCACGCGGACCGTCCAGGTCTCCTTTGCCGGGATCTCGCCCACGAGCGTGCCGTTCTTGGGATCCTTCGCGCGGAGGGTGACCACCCCGCCTAGGGCCCGCAGCCGGATCTTCTGCCGATCCTGGGTGAGCCCTATGCGGAGAACGCCCGGAGGGGAGTCCTGGAGCTTCACCTTCGTGTGCGAGTAGAAGTGCGTGAGGATGTCGTCCGGAGACCAGCCCCGCTGGGCGAGACCGAAGGCTCCCCACTGAGACAGCCCGAGACCGTGCCCGAACCCGGACCCGAAGAAGGTGAACGAACCGGCCCCGGAACCGGAGGTGGCGGGGAGGAGCGCTGCCGCGAGGGCCAGCGCGACGAGGGTGAGGGTCTTCCTGCGCATCAGCTCGGGCGGAGAGGTCCGCACGCTACCACATCGGCCGGGAAGGTTCGCCGTTCGAGTCGCTCGACCGGGCTACGAAGAGGAGGGGACCCTGGCGTCCGCCGCGGTCTGACCAGCGAGAACGCGGGCTCCCTCCCCCAGGACCGACCCCGTGACCGTGGCCCCCTGCCCTACCTCCGAGGAGGGCCCGAGGATCGAGCCGGCCACCAGGGCGCGAGCGCCCACGACCGCGCCGCGGTGCAGCACGCTGTCTTCCACCCGTGCCTCGGCACCAACGCGGGCACCGGGTCCGAGCACGACCCTGCGCCCAAGGTGCGCGCGCGGGTCCACCTCGGCGCCGGCCCCCAAGTACGGCGACGGGTAGACGACGCCGTGCACCTTGCCCTCCATCATGTCGAAGTGCGCCTGGAGGTACTTCTCCGGCGTCCCCAGGTCGAGCCAGTAGGCCTCCGAAACGAAGCCGAACACCGGCCGGCCCGACGCGATCACCGCCGGGAAGATATCCCGCTCGATCGACACGTTCACCCCCGGCTTCCAGCCCGCCAGAGCCTCGGGCTCCAGGACGTACGTTCCGGCGTTGATGTCGCCGGGGACCGGATCGGACGGCTTCTCGAGGAACTCGCGCACCCTCCCGTCCGCCTCGGTCGGGACCAGCCCGAACGGGCGGGCGTCCGAGACGCGATGAAGGGCGATCGTGGCGACCGCTCCTCGTTCGCGATGGAAAGCGAGCATCGCGGTGAGGTCGAGGTCGGTGAGGATGTCGCCGTTCAGCGCGAAGAATGGCTCGCCGGGGGTCAGCCGATCGAGTGCGTTCACGATCGCGCCGCCTGTGCCCAGAGGCTCCGACTCGGTCACCCAAGCGATCTCGGGCCGACCGTGCCGGGCCTCGATGAACGGATGGAAGGTCGACTCGAGGTGGGGCGAGGACAGGACGACCTGGAGAACCCCGTGGGTCGCCAGGTGATCCAGCACGAAATCGAGCGAGGCTCGGTCCATCAGGGGGACCAGGGGCTTCGGGGTGGTCTCGGTGAGGGGGCGCAGCCGGGTGCCCTCGCCTCCCACCAGCACGACGGCCTTCATCGGCGACCCAACCTCCCCACGAGCCAGGCGACCTCGGCGCGCAGGCGCAGCACAGCCCAGGCCATCGGCAGCAGGGCGCGGCGCCACCCCTCGGCCCGATGCTTCCTGTAGTAGCGGAAGATGCTCCGCGAGTGCTGGATCGTGGCCGCGCGCTACCGGCCGGTCGAGACACCCCCCTCGTGCAGG
>JACQDK010000031.1 GCA_016201135.1 Actinomycetota bacterium | reverse complement strand
CGTCGAGCTCCAAGGTCAAGTGAAGCCACGGCTCCATGGGCTCGAAGGACGCTTCCTTCCGCGCCCCTTCGGACATCTCGCGCAGCTGGTCGCGAAACCGCGAGAACTCTTCGGTGCGAAGCTGGGCCCGGTAGGTGGCGTGCCAAGGTCCTATTTCGACCTCGATTTCGCTCTCGACCCAATTGCCATCCCAGTAGTCATTGGCCTGCGGGTGCGTCCTCCGCAGAACCCGAATCTCGATGTGGTCTTCACCTTGGCGCCCGACAACCAGTTCTGACATCGGACCTCAGTGTGACACGGAGGACACGGTCGGACATCGAGCGAGCGCGGTACATCAGCGCACTCTCGAGACGTCCAGAAGCAATCGATGGACCAACGCGAGCTCCCGAAGCCGATGGCTCCTCATGCTGAGGGGCGCGACTGCAGTTTGGTGCAGCGGCGGCAGGTCGAGCCCAGGCGTTTCATTCCGCCATCCTCGTCGGATACCCTGACGACATGGACAGGATGTCGGGGAAGCGCGGCTTCAGCGGTCAATCGCTCGGCGTAGTTGTCGGATCAGAGTCGGTCGTCTTCGGTGGAAGCCGGTCTTGGTCGATGACCGGCGGTGGCTCTCCTCTCAACAGAGTCCTCGGCCGGGCCCTTGACGAGTCCTTCACGCATCTGCGATTCCTCGATGAGTACGGTGAGACGGTGTTCAACACGTTCCAGATGGAGGGCGTCATCCCCGAGTTGCATAGGCTGAGGTCTCATGCGGAGACGAACGATGAACGCGCCGTTGTCGAGAGCGTCATCGAGATGGCAGAGACTGTGCGGGCCGGCACTCACCTCTACCTCGTCTTCGTGGGCGACTGAGCTGCGCCCCAGTCTTCCGTGGGTCGGCGCTTGACGTAGCTCGGTACATGACCGTCACCCAGATACGTTCAGCAGCAGCCGCCTGGTCGCGCCGGGGTGCGTACGCCGGTTCCCCCTGCCGCCGCCGGCGCGCCTCGCCGGCCGCGCGCCGATACGTCATTCGACCGATTCTTCCCCGCCGCGGGCTGCCTAGCGTTCCCCGGGCCGGAACGTCGAGCGACGGGCGGCGGAGGTCATGTGAGCGAGACCTGGGTGGTCGCGATCGACATCGGGGGGACGTTCACCGACGCGGTCGCGTTCGGCTCGGGCGGCTCGCTCCGCGTGGCGAAGGTGCCCTCCACCCCCGAGGATCCCTCGCGGGGGCTCGTCGACGCCGTCGTCGAGCTCGCGGCCGCGGGTGTTCCTCCAGAGGGCGTCACGCTGGTCTCGCACGGGACGACGGTCGCGACGAACGCGGTCCTGACCGGCCGGATGGCGCGCGTGGTGCTGCTTGCCACGGAGGGTTTCCGCGACGTCCTGGGCTACCGCGACGGGACCCGTCCCGACATCTATTCGCTGGAGCCGGAGCGTCCCTCCGAGCTCGTGCCCCGGAGGGACCGCCTCGAGGTTCACGAGCGGATGTCCTCCGGCGGCGTCGTGACCCCGCTCACCGACCGCGAGGCAGCTCGGGCCGTCCGGCAGGTGGCCTCCCGCAAGCCCGAGGCGGTGGCGGTGGCGCTGCTCTTCTCCTACCTGGACGACCGGCACGAGCGCGAGCTGGGAGACGCGCTGCGCCGGCGGCTCCCAGGCGTGCCCGTCACGCTCTCCTCCGAGGTCGCGCGCGAGTTCCGCGAGTACCCGAGGACGGCGACGGCGGCGCTGAACGCGGGGCTCCGTCCCGTGGTCGGCCGCTACCTGCTGGAGGCGCGGTCGCGCCTGGAGGGCCTCGGCGTGCGTGCTCCGCTCCTGGTGATGCAGTCGAACGGCGGGTGCGCGCCGGCCGAGCGCGCCGAGCGCGAGGCGCACCGGATGGTGCTGTCGGGCCCGGCCGGCGGGGTCACCGGTCTGGTGGCGCTCGGCGCTCGTCACGGGCTCGACAAGCTGATCTCGCTCGACATGGGTGGCACCTCGCTCGACGTGTGCCTGGTCGAGGGGGGCACGCCGCCGGTGGTTCCCAGCCTGCGGATCGATGGTCACCCGATCCTCGCGCCCTCGGTGAACATCGAGACGCTCGGCGCGGGGGGCGGGAGCATCGTGAGAGTGGACCGCTCCGGCCGACTCCGCGTCGGGCCCGAGAGCGCGGGCGCCGATCCGGGTCCGGCGGCGTACGCGCGGGGCGGGAAGGACGCCACCGTCACCGACGCCCACGTGGTGGCCGGGACTCTCTCGGGCGGAACACATCTGGCCGGACGCCTCGCGCTCGACGAGGACGCGGCCCGCGAGGTCGTGGGCCGCGTCGCGGACGACCTCGGCCTGCCCGTTGCCAAGGCGACGCGAGGGATCCTCGCCGTGACGATGGCGCACATCACGCGCGCGCTCCGCCGCGTGTCCGTGGAGCGCGGCATCGACCCGCGCGGCTTCACGATGGTGGCGTTCGGCGGAGCCGGGCCGCTGCATGCCGGGCTGATCCTGCGCGAGCTCGGGCTCGCGGGCGTGCTCGTTCCCCCGCATCCGGGGCTCTTCTCGGCGGCGGGGCTCGTCGCGGCCGACCTGCGGATCGACGCCTCACGCACCGTGCTCGCGCTACACGACCCGGCGCGGTTCCAGGATGTCCTGGCCTGGTACTGCGATACGTCGGCCGACCTCGTCGGCCAGTTGCGGGAGGACGGAGTGGCGCGGTCGCGCGTCCGTCTGGTGGCCTCCGTCGACTGCCGGTACCGCGGCCAGGGCTACGAGCTGAACGTGCTGCTGCGCAACATCTCCCGGGCCGGACTGCGGGCGCTGCGCGGCGATTTCGACCGGCAGCACCGCTCCGTGTACGGTCACGCGAGCCAGGAAGAGCCGGTGGAGCTCGTCGCGCTCCGCCTCTCGGCGTTCGGCGGCCTGCCGCACGCCGAACCGCCGGCTGCGGCGCGCGGAGGCTCTGCCCCGCGCGCCGACGCGAAGGTGGGGGAGCGGCGCCTTCTGCTGCCGTCGGAGCAGCGGGCCGTCCGCGCGGCCGTGTACCGCCGCGACCTGCTCCGAGCCGGCAACCGCGTGCAGGGACCGGCGATCGTCGAGCAGATGGACTCCACGACGCTCGTGCTCTCCGGGCAGAGCGCGCGGGTCGACCTCCATGGGAACCTCTGGATCCGGGAGGGTGGGCGGTGACCGCTGCCCGGCGCCGCGCCTTGGATCCCATCACCTTCGAGCTGGTCCACGCCGCGCTGCTCTCGGCCGCCGAGGAGATGGGCGGCGTGCTGAAGCGCTCGTCCTACAGCCCGATCATCCGCGACATGGAGGACTTCTCTTGCGCGATCTTCGCCGCCGACGGCGACCTCGTCGCGCAGGCCGACTACATACCCGCGCAGCTCGGTGCGATGTCGCTCGTGGTGAAGTCGATCCTCACCAGGTGGGGGAGTGAGATCGCCGACGGCGACGTGTTCATGGCGAACCACCCGTTCTTGGGCGCGATGCACACACCAGACATAAACATCATCACGCCGGTCTTCGTGGGGGGGCGCCTGTTCGGGTGGACCGGGGCGACCGCGCACCATCTGGACGTTGGGGGCGTGAACCCCGGGACGGAAGGGCCTGCGCTGGAGCAGGTCTACGCCGAGGGCCTCGTGCTGGCTCCGGTCCGGCTGTACCTCGCAGGGCGGGAGAACCGCGACGTGATCTCGATCCTCACGGAGAACATCCGCGATCCTCTCTCCACGATCTCGGACCTGCGCGCGCAGCGCGCGGCGTGCCTCCTGGGGAGCGCGCGCCTGCGGGAGACCATCGAGCGCTGGGGCGCCCCGACCGTCCGAACCGTCTTCAGACAGGCGCTCGATGCGGCCGAGCGCGCCGTCCGGGCGGCGCTCGCCGAGCTCCCCGACGGGGAGGGCGAGGCCGAGGGGTTCATGGACGACGACGGCCGCGGTGGTCCGCCCACCAGGATCCACGTGCGGCTCTCCAAGCGCGGCGACGAGCTCGCGATCGACCTTTCGGGCTGCGCGCCGCAGGTGGCCGGCGCGCTGAACGTTCCGTGGGCGTCCACCCGCGCGGGCCTCGTGTACGCGGTCCGTGTGCTCACCGACCCGCACCTCAGCTCGAACGAGGGCGTCCTGCGTCCGCTTCACGTCGTGTGCCCCTTGGGCAACGTGCTGAATCCGCGACCTCCGGCCGCGGTCTCGGTGAGGCACAACACGTGTCAGCGTCTGGCCGACACGATCGTGCGCGCGGCCGCCGAGATATGGCCGGAGAAGGCCGTCGGCGGCTCCTCGGTCGCGTTCTTCGGGATCAACGTCGAGAGCGTCTCCCCCGTGACGGGACACGCCTCGGTGCTCTCGGACGTCGTCGGAGGTGGTACGGGGGCGCACCGCGGGGGCGACGGGATCGACGGCGTCGACACCTACATGTCGAACGTCGGCCTGATGCCGGTCGAGGTGGCCGAGACGAACTACTCGGTTCGGATCGAGCGGACGGAGCTGATCGCGGGGTCCCAGGGACCCGGGACGTTCGAGGGCGGGATGGGGATCCGCCGCGACTACCGAGTGCTCGACCGGCCGCACCGCGCGACCTTCTACGGCGAGCAGACGATCCCGGAGTTCCGCCCGCGCGGCGTCCGCGGCGGAGGCGACGCGGCGCCGACGAACGTCCTCCTGTTCGACCCCCAGGGCCGGCCGGTGCCCGTCCCGCCGAAGGTCTCGACCACTCTGGAGGCAGGATCGCTCGTGCGCGTCGAGACGAGCGGCGGCGGAGGCTACGGTCCCCCGGAAGGGCGCGCACCAGGCCTTCGCGACGCCGATCGCGCCGACGCGCGGCTTCCGTAGCGCGTCAGGTGCCGGCTTCGGTGCTTCGAGCGGCCTCTTCCGTTGTCGGCAGCGCGGTCTCGTCCTCCTCGACCCAGTTCGAGAGGCGCCGGCGGGTTCGCGAGATCAACCCCACGAGGCCTCCGGGGACGAACACGACGATGATGAGCAGGATCGTCCCCAGGATCGACAGCTGCACCCCGGGGTAGTCGATTAGGGCCTGCTGGATGAACGTGAGCAGGCCGGTTCCGATCACCGGGCCGAACAGCGTCCCGAGCCCACCGATCACGAGCATCGTAACGTCGATCGACATAGGGGTGAGCCCCATCACCGAGGACGTGATGCTCTGGTTGTAGCTCAGGTACAGGCCGCCGGCCACGCCAGCGATGAACCCCGAGATCGCGAACGCGAGCATCCGGTACTTGAGAGGGCTCACGCCGCGCGCCGCCGCGTACGCCGGCGCGTCGCGGATCGTGCGGAGGGCGATGCCGAGGCGCGAGCTCCGGATCCACGCCACCGCGAAGGTCGCGACGACCACGACCGCGAGCACCGTCCAGTAGTAGGCGCGGAGCTGCGCGAGAGGCCCCAGGTTCGGATACAGCCCCTTCACCGTGGGGAAGCCGAAGCTGCCCCCCGTCAGCCCCTTCGGGTCGTTCACGATCACGAACTGCACGACCTGGGCGAAAGAGAACGTGAGCAGCGACGTGTAGATGCCGAAGAGCCGGAGCGTCGGGAACGCGAGCAGGACCGAGAACGCGCCGGCCGCCACGCCGCCCAGGAGCACCGCGATCGGGGCAGGCATGCCGGTGTGCAGCATCACGAGCCCCTCGCTGTACGCGCCGATCGCGTAGATCGCGAGCATGCCGAAGTTCCACACGCCGGCGATGCCGAGCACGAAGTTCCAGCTCGTGTTCAGGACCAGCGTGATCAGCGCGGTGACGAGGAAGGTCAGGACGTAGTGGTTCGTGTAGACGACCGGAACCGCGGCAACGATGGCGATCAGCGCGACGATCCCGAGCCGCGAGCCGGCGCTCAGCTTCGGGAGCTTCCCGACCCGCGAGGCGTCGTTCACAGCCGAGCCTCCGAGGGGTTCCCCCGCAGGCCGTACGGCCGGAAGATCAGGACCAGAAGGATCACCCCGTACAGCACGGGGAGCGTCCATGTCTCACCGATCGTCACGATGGCCGCCGACTGGATGAACCCGATCGCGTACGCGGCGTAGAGCGTCCCCGAGAGGCTCCCCAGGCCGCCGAAGATCACGACGATCAGAGCCTCCAGCAGCGGGAGGTCGCCGGCGGTCGGCGAAGCGAAGAACTGCGCTCCCAGGAACACGCCGCCGATCCCCGCCAGAGCCGAGGCGAGCCCCATCGTGAGCGGGTAGAGCCTGCCGACCGGCACGCCCATCGTCCTGGCGGCGTCCAGGTCCTGCGCGACCGCCCTGATCGCCAGGCCCCACCTTGTGCGCGCGAGGAACAGTCCGAGGGCGCCCATCAGCACGATCGAGGTGACCGCCATCGCGAGCGACTGGTAGGAGAGGTTCTGCCCGATGATCGAGACGCTGCCGGAGATGACCGGGGGGACGTCCTTCTGGAAGGGTCCGAAGATCTGCAGGGCAAGGTTCGAGAAGACGATCGCGACCGCGAAGGTCGTGATGAACGTGACCATCTCGAAGTCGAGATCGCTGCGCCGGCTCATCAGCGGCTGGACGGAGATGAGCTGAGTGAACGTGCCCAGGACGAAGGTGGCGGCGAACGCCGCCACGAGGGCCACGACCGGGTCAGAGTTGGCCACCACGAGGACGCCCCAGGCCACGAAGCCGCCGATCATCACCATCGAGCCCTGCGACATGTCGAGGATCCGGAGCGTGCCGTAGATCAGCGTCATCCCTATCGCGACGAGGCCGTAGATCGACCCCAGCACCAGGGTCGAGATGAGGATCGCGACGATCTGGGACACGGCTCCTCCTCCTGCCTACAGCGAGCCCAAGTACGTCTCGACGACGGTGCGATCGTTCGACAGCTCTTCGAGCGAGCCGCTCCGAACGATCCCGCCCATCTCCACCACGTGAACGACGTCGGCCACGCCGCCGATGTGCGTGAAGTTCTCCTCGACGAGCAGGATCGTGGTGCCGAGCCGCTCGCGGATCTCGCGGATCGCGCCGTAGACGGTGTCGATCATCACCGGCGCAAGTCCGAGCGACGGCTCGTCGATCAGCAGGATGCGGGCCTCGCGCATCAGGGCCCGGCCGAGCCCCACCAGGCGCCGCTCGCCCCCGGAGAGGGTGCGTGCCCGCTGTCCCCGCCGTTCCCGCAGCAGAGGGAAGAGCCCGTACGCTCGCTCCAATGCCCCCTGCCTGGCTCCCCACGAGGTCGTGGGGAAGGCCCCCATCAGCAGGTTCTCCTCGACCGTCATGTCGGAGAACAGGCCGTCGCCCTGCATCACGTGCACCAGTCCCATCCCGGCGATCGCCTCGGGGTTCCGGCCGTCCACGCGCTCTCCGGCGAGCCACACCTCGCCACGAACGGGCCTGATCAGCCCGCACACGGCCCTCAGGAAGGTCGTCTTGCCGTGCCCGTTCGGGCCGATCATCACCACGGTCTGCCCGGCCCCCACCGAGAGATCCAGGTCGCGGACGACGATGGAGTCGCCGTAGCCCGCCCACAGGCCGCGCACGTCCAGGATCGGGGCGGCATCGGTCACGTGTGCCCTCCGTGCGCCGATCCGAGGTACACCTCGATCACGCGCTCGTCGGCGAGCATCTCGCCGGGGGTGCCCTCGAAGAAGGTCGCGCCGTGGTGCATCACGAGGACCCGGTCGGCGAGCGCCGTGAGCGCGCGCATGACGTGCTCGATACAGACGACGGCGAGTCCCTGGTCGCGGACCGCCCTTATCAGCCCCATCACCGAGTCGATCTCCTGCGGGTTGAGCCCCCCGAAGGGCTCGTCGAGCAGGAGCACGATCGGGTTCGTGGCGAGCGCCGTCGCGAGCATCAGCCGCTTCTTGTCGAAGACACCTAGCGGTCCGGCCTCCGCGCTCGCCCGGTGGGTGAGCCCCGCGAACTCCAGCCAGCGCTCCGCGACGGCCACGTCCTGCGCCCCGTTCTCGCGCCGGCGACGGAAAGACGATGCCAGGTAGAGATTCTCGAGCACCGAGAGCGAAGCCGCGACGGTCGGCTGCTGGAAGGTGCGCGCGAGCCCCAGGGCGCAACGGGTGTGGACCTTCTCGCCGACGATCGGACGGCCCTCCAGGATCACCTCGCCGCTGGTCGCCGAGGTGTGACCGGTGATCACGTCGAAGAGGGTCGTCTTGCCCGCGCCGTTCGGCCCCACGATCCCCAGGATCTCGCCCGGGGCCACGCCGAAGGACACGTCGATGACCGCGCGCAGACCGCCGTAGTTCTTGCAGACCGCGCGGCCTTCCAGCGCCGGCGCGGAGCTGCCTGCGCCGGCGGGGGCGACCTCGCCCGCGACGGTCGCTCCGATCACGTCCCTTCCGTCACCGGAGCCAGCTCGGCAGCTCGAACTTGCCCGTCGTGTACGGGTCCGGCGAGATCAGCACCTGCTCACCGTTCTGGATCTGGAACGTGAGGTGAGCCATCCCGAGCGACGGGTCCAGTGTCTCGTCCGGATACGGGTAGCAAGTGAGGGTGCCCGGCAGGAAGCTGTACGCACCGCACGTGCCCCGGTACACGGTGTTCGCGACGGCGGCGTTCACCTTCGCGAAGTCGAACGGATCGCCCGCGACCGCGGCCGCCTCGGCCCACAGGTGCACCAGGTCGTACTGGTCGCCGGCGTTGCTGAACCCCGGTGGCCGGCTGAACTTCTGCGTGAACTTGTCGATGAACGCCTTCGCGCGGTCGTCGCCCGCCAGCACACCGACCACCGTCGACCACAGCACTCCGTTGGCGGCGTCCTTCGCGAGGTCGAGGTACTCCGGGATCGACGGCGCGTACTGCTCGTATACGAGCGAGGGCGTCGGCGACTCGGCGAACTGCTTGATGAACGAGGCCTCGTCGCCGGGCGCGTAGCTGCTGAAGAACACGATGCCTGGAGGGTTGTTCCGGATCTTCACGAGCTGGCCGCCGTAGTCGGCCTGCGGCACCGTGTACTGCTCGAACCCGAGGGTCTTCCAACACTGCTTCTCCATCCCGGCCTTGAAGGCCTTCGCGATCGCGAGGGAGTAAGGGTCGTTGCTCGTGACGACGTAGGTCGACTTCGACGAAGGCGTCCAGGCTCCCGAGTCGATGAACTGGTTCACGAGGGTGATGAACCCCGAACCGTAGGACGTCTCCGAAGGGTCACCCTGGAAGATGTTCGTGATGTTGTTCTGCTGGACGTACTCCACGTTGCCGTGCCAGGTGTTCACGTGGAACATCGGCATCCCCGCCTGGGCCACGATCGGGAACTCGACCGACGTGTAGGTGGTGAACCCCGCGAAGATCGCCGCGACGTTCTGCGAGACGAGCTTCTGGAGGACGTTCTTCATCACGTCGGGCTCCTGGGCCTTCGAGTCCAGGACCTGGAGCTTGAGCTGACGTCCGAGCAGTCCCCCGTTCGCGTTGATCTCGTCGATCGCGAGCTGCTGGCCTCGGACCATCTGCTGTCCGTCGCTCGCGAACGGGCCCGTCACCGGGCTGGCGGATCCGATCAGGATCGGCTCGGTGCTAGCACCCGTCCCGCCGGTCGTGTTCGTGGAGGACTTCGACCCACGTCCCGCGACGAAGCCGCCGGCCCCGCCGACCACGAGCCCGCCGACGCCGGCGGTCGTGGCCCCCTGCAGGAACTTTCGGCGGCTGAGCCCGCGTCCGCCCCCGGAACCTCCGCCCGACTGCTGATCGGCCATCCGCTACCCCCTCGGGAGATGGGCGACGCACGTCGCCTCGTCCGCATCCACCGGCCCGTCCCCGCCCGGGAGCGGCGCCGGAAGCGGTCACCGTAGGCGCAGTGAGCCGGGCCTTCCATCCGTCATTTGACGGATGGCTCCCAGGCATCCCGGCTGGACGGACGCGCGCCCGGCGTCCAGAATCGGTCCTTTCCCGAGGAGGTGCCCCACGATCCCGACCCACGAGTACCCTTCCTCGGCGATCGTGCATCGCACCGGCGACGTCGAGGAGTGCGACGGCGCCGCGGGCCGTCGCCTGCTCGAGGCCGAGCCTCTGCTCGTCGCATACGGGGCAGCCCTCGTCGCGTCCGGCGCCGATCTGGTGCGCTTCTTCTGGCACCGCGCCGACCAGGGGTGGATGCGCGTGCGGATCGAGCGGGCGACAGCTTCGGCGCAGACGCCGAGCGCGCTGGTCACGATCGTCCGGGACTCGCTGCCGTTCGGGCTCACCGATCGCGAGCTCGACGTGCTCACGCTGCTCGCGGGGGGGCTCCACAACCGCGAGATCGCCGAGCGCCTGCGCGCCAGCGCGCGCACCGTCTCGACCCATGTCGAACACATCCTGATGAAGCTGGGTCAGCGGAGCCGCACCGGGGCCGCCGCGATGGCGGTCGACCGTGGGCTGCTCCACCTGCCTATCCCGTCCGGCGGGCTGGGCATGGAAGCCCTCTCGATAGGCACGATCGAGAGGCTCGTACACGGCCGCGAGGAGGAAGATCGGGCCGCGTCGCCGGTGCTCCGCCGCCGCCCGTTCCTGCTCGGCTCGGCGGTCCCCCTGTCCGGGCCGGCCTGGTCGGACGGGCTGGAGATGCGCAACGGCGCCTCGCTCGCGATCGATGAGGTGAACTCCCGCGGCGGCATAGCCGGCCGGCGCATCGAGCTCGTCGTCGCGGACGCGGAGATGTTCTCGCCGGAGGGGATCCGGGAGGCGTTCGAGGAGCTCGCGGAGGCCGAGGTCGACGCGATAACGATGGGCTACATGCTGACCGAGGGCGACGATCTTCTCGATGTCGCCGTGGAGTACGGCTCGCCGATCCTGCACGCGATCACCTCCGAGGAGCAGCTGCGCCTGGTGCGCGAGGATCCCGGGCGGTATCGGCGGGTCTTCCAGGTGTGCCCCTCCGAGGTCCACTACGGGCGCGGGTTCGCCAGGTTCCTTCAGGAGGTCACGGCATCGGGTCGGTGGAGCCCCCGCCGTCGCACGGTGGAGATCGTCGAGACGCCGGTCGAGGGAGGCCAGATGTCCACCCGGCACACGCTCGAGGCGGTCGAGCGCGCGGGGTGGTCGGTGGCGCTCGTCGAGCGGGTACCGGAGCTGGGGGCGGACTGGGCGACGGTGGCGTCGCGCCTGCGTGAGGCCGAGGTCGGGGCGGTGCTCATCGCCGACTACCTACCTGGGGAGCTGGCGGGGTTCCAGCGGGCCTTCGCCTCGGAGCCGATCGAGTCGCTCGTGTACGCCGTGTACACGCCGTCGATCCCGGAGTTCCTCACGCTGGCCGGCCGGGCGGCCGACGGGATCGTCTGGTCGACCGTGACGGGGACGTACTCCGATCCGCTCGGCAGCCGGTTCGCCGGGCGCTTCGCGCAGGCGTTCGGGCGCCCGCCGGGGCGGTCCCACGCGGGCATCGCCTACGACGAGGTGCACCTGCTCGCGCATGCGTGGGCCGAGGTGGGGAACCCGCGGGACTTCGAGGCGGTCGCCCAGCACCTGCGACGGGGCGCCCACCGAGGGGTGAACGGCGCCTACTTCTTCGACGAGGACCAGAGCGCGCTGGCGTACCCGGACATGACGCTCGACCCGTCGCTCGGCCAGGCGCACCTTGTGCTTCAGGTCCGTCACGCGCGGCACCGGATCCTCGGGCCGCCGCCCTACACGGAGGCCTCGTTCGAACGGCCCTCGTGGTGGCCGGCTCGCGCGCTCGCCTGACGCCTACCGTCCGACGCCTACCGCCCGACGCCTACCGCCCGACGCCTACCGCCCGACGCCGGGCGCCTGCCGCCTATCGCAGGAGCGGCGCGACCTCCTCAGCCCAAAGGTGCATCACCTCGCGCTGGAGCGCCGGATCCATGCCCGGCCAGTACAGGCGCGCGACGTAGTGCAGATCGCCGCCGCCGGCCTCGTCGAAGGCGCGAACCTGCTCGGCCACCCGTTCGGGCGTGCCCAACACGATGCCCTCCCGCAGGGACGCCGCCTCCTCACGCGAGGCCGGCGGCGGCGACGGGGGCGGGCCGCCGCGGCCGCGGGCGCCGTCCATGTCGTCGTACTTCCAGGCCACGTACCGGTGGAACGGCCAGACGTGCTCCCAGGCTTCCTCCTCCGAGCCCTTCCACGGGAAGGTGGGCAGGTGAAGGCCCACTGCGAGCGTCGCGGGATCCCCGCCGGCGCTCGCGCGCTCCTGGCGCGCCCAGGCGACCTGCTCGGCGAGGGTGGCGGGCGTGACTTCTGTGGCCATCAGGCCGTCGGCTATCCGGCCGGCCCGGCGCACCGCCCGCTCGACCAGCGCCCCGATCCAGATAGGCGGCCCGCCGCGCGCCGGTGACGGGGTCGCGCGCACACCGGGATATGTGAGCAGCTCGCCCCCCGTCACCGGCGCGCCCGACCACGCCTGGCGGAGCACGGCGACCGTGTCCTGCAGGCGTACTGCCCGCTCCTCGAGAGGCACGCCGAGCGCCTCGAACTCCTCGGCGCGCCAGCCGAGGCCAAGACCGAGGATCAGCCGCCCGCGCGACAGGAGGTCGACGACCGCGGCGTCCTCGGCGAGCCGGAGCGGCTCGTGCAACGGGGCGAGCAGGAGGCCGGTGCCGATCTCGACGCGGGAGGTCCGTGCCGCGATAGCCGCGCACATCGGCATCAGCGAGGGCAGGTAGGCGTCGTCGACGAAGTGGTGCTCGGACACCCACACCGAGTCGAAGCCGAGCTCCTCGGCGAGATCCGCCAAGTCGAGCGCGTCCGCGTAGAGCTCCTCGTCGCTCCGCGTCTCGCCCGGGAAGCGCTGGCACGTGATGAGGCCGAACCCGAGCTTCATGCGGGGATCGCCGGGCGCTCGGTCGAGACCGGCGACGGCTTGGACAGGAAGGTCGCGTAGTCGAGCTCGCGGTAGGGACTCGAGCAAGGATGCCCGTCGGCCACCCACATCGTCTTGCGATCGAGGTCCATCAGAACCGAGGCGACGGTCGCGCCCTGGTCGTGAGGGTCCATGCGGGCGTCCGGGTGGCAGCAGATCCCCGAGGGATGGTTCGCGTGGTTGGCCAGGAACGAGCGGAAGTGGTCTATCGTGAGCCCTCCGCCCACCCCCTCCACCGCGGACCGGAGACGCTCCAGGCGGAACGGGCTGTCCGGCATCACCCAGAGCGACACGTCCTTGCGGTCGAACGTCGGGGCGAGGAAGTGGTTCGTGTGCAGCAGCACGCCTCCCGTAGGGAACACGATGTGGAGCGCCGAGAAGTCGCCCGGCACGGCTTCCACGTCAACCGCGAGCCCGTCGGCCGAGGCGACGAGGTAGTTGGCCGAGGACGAGCGGAACCCCCGCTGCGCCACGGTGAGCGCGTCGGAGATGTTCTCCGAGTCGAGGATCCCGCGCAGCACCAGGTGGTACGGCACGCCCGGCTCGCCGCGGTCGATCTCGGTCACGAGCGCGTTCGTCGCCAGGCCGATGCCCGAGGAGTTCATGCCGGTCTTCGCGAGCAGGCCGGCCTCGACGACCGTGACGAAGTCGGGCCCCTCGTCCTGGCGCGTCTCCAGCACCACGACCGTCTCGAACGAGTGCAGGAGCCAGTCCCAGTTCTGCCCGATGAGCGTGTGGCCGCCGGCGCTCGCCTCGGGGAGCACGGCGAAGGCGCTGCACTCTCCCACGCGGCGGCCCTCGAGCTCCGCGGCGCGGGCCTTCGCCGCGAACATCACCTCGGTGCGGACGTTCAGGGCGAGCACATCCTCGAACCCGACGCCGGCGCCCTCTGCGATCCCGGCGATCTCCTCGAGGTACCGCGCGCCGAACCGCTCGATCGGCTCGCGGTAGCGAGCGGCCTCCGCCTTGACCGTCTCCCAGCCCCATCCGGCGTAATGGCGGAAGACCTCCCCGTAGGCCTCGATCGAGCGCCGGACCCGGCCGGCGGCCTGCTCGCCGTACTGCCGGCCCCGTTCGCGGGCCGGCCCTTCTACGCGAACGTGAGGGAAGGATCCCATCCGGCCTCCAGTCCTACAGCGCCGTGACGCCGCCGTCCACCGGGAGGGCCGCGCCGGTCACGTACGCGGCGTCCTCCGACGCGAGGAACGCGATCGTGCGGGCCACGTCCTCGGGTCGCCCTATGCGGCCGAGCGGCACCATCGTGTCGAGGTACCGCTGCCCGGCGGCGGGGTCGTCCATGATCCGGAGCATCGGCGTGTCGATCAGGCCGGGGCACACGGCGTTCACGCGGATCCTCGGCGCCCACTCGACCGCGCATTGCCGGGTGAGCGCGATCACCCCCGCCTTGCTCGCGTTGTAGTGGACCGCCGGCTCGGCGGCGTCGGCCACGAGCCCCGCCGTGGAGGAGATGTTCACGATGGAGCCGGCGCCGCCCCCGGCGAGCAGCTCGCGGGCAACCTCGCGCGAGACCAGCCAGGTTCCGCGGAGGTTGATCCCCAGCACCTCCTCCCACTCGTCGACGCCGAGCTCGACCGCCGGGCGGAACCGGTAGATACCCGCGGCGTTCACGAGCAGGTCGACCGGACCCTCGGGGTCCCGATCGAGCAGCGCCACCGCCGCGCCGCGGAGGATCAGCTCGCGCGCGACGGCCGAGCCGATCCCACCGGCCCCGCCGGTCACCAGCGCGCGCCTTCCCTTCACGCCGCCTCCCGAGTCGCGTTCACGTCAGCACGACCCCGCCGTTCACGCCGATCGTCTGCCCGGTCACGTACGCCGCCCCGTCGGAGAGCAGCCACGCCACCGCGCCGGCGATGTCCTCGGGAGTGCCGTGGCGACCGAGGGGCACGGTCTCTCGAACGCGCTCGAGCTCCTCGTCGAAGGTCGTGCCGCGCGCCGCAGCCGTGGCGCGGACGTCGTCGAAGTGCATGTCCGTCGCCATGTTGCCGGGCGCGATCGTGTTGACGCGGATCGCGTGCGGGGCGAGCTCCAAGGCGAGCGAGTGCGTGAGCAGCGCCACCCCGCCCTTCGACGCGCAGTAGGCGGCCCCGCCGGCTCCACCGACCTGCCCGAACATCGAGCCCAGGTTCACGATCGCGCCGCCCGTTCCTGCGGCGACCATCACGCGCGCGGCGGCGCGCGACATGAGGAAGGTCCCGACCAGGTTCACCTCGAGGACCCGGCGGAACTCGGCCGGGTCGGTGTCGACGACTTCGGTGGTCGGGCCGCCGATGCCCGCGTCGTTCACGAGCCCGTCGAGCCCGCCGAGCGCGCCGACGGCTTCGGAGACCGCCCGGTCGCACGCGGACCCGTCGGAGACGTCGGCGATGAGCCCCGTCACGACCGCGCCGGGGCGGGTCGCGGCCAGCTCGGACGCCGTGGCCTCCACGCCGGCGGCGATGTCGACGAGCGCCACATTCCAGCCTTCGCGCACGAGGCGAGCGGCGATCCCCCGGCCCAGACCGCGGGCTCCGCCGGTGACGATCGCGCGGCCCGTCACGGCACGCGCGCCGCGATCTCGCGGCAGGTCGTGATCCACGCGTCCTCGTGACTCCGAACGAACCTCATGAAGCCGTCGAGGAGCTCCAGCCGGTACGGGCGCCCGATCACCTGGGGGTGCATCGTCAGCACGAACGCGCCGCCCAGCCTGTGGTACCCGCGGAACTCGCCCTCCCAGATCGACCGGACCTCGTCCGCGGTCGAGATCTTCTTCACCCAGGTGGCGCCGTCGAACCAGAAGTGGGCGGCATCGTCGAGCGTCCACTGGATCGGGACCTCGACCAGCGAGGTCCCCTCGCGCCGGTAGGGCTTCAGGTCGTCCATGAAGTTCGAGGAGTACGCGAACCCGTGGCGCTGCAACAGCTCCTCGGTGTTGGCGCTGAAGTCCCACGAGGGGGAGCGGTAGCCGACCACCTCCGCGCCGAACGACCGGAGGATGTCGAGGCCCTTCGCGAGCTCGACGTCCTCCTCCTCGCGGGAGAGCTTCGTCGGCGAGGTGTGGGTGTAGCCGTGGTGGGCGACCTCGTGGCCGGCCGCGACGATCTGCTCCACGCGCTCGGGATGCCGTTCGGCCACCCGCCCGGGTATGAAGAAGGTGGCGGTTATGCCGTGGTCGCGAAGCAGGTCCAGGATGAGCGGCACGGCGACCTTCGCTCCGTAGGTGCCCTGCGACAGGACGCCCGGCCTGTCGGCGTTCGCGGGATCCTCGCCGATCCAGACCTCCTCTGCGTCGAAGTCGAACGTGAAGGACACGGCGCACCGCATCCCGTCGGGCCACATCGCGGCTGCCTCCTCCGGCGCACGGCGGCGCGCCTCTCCGGCACGCCTCCTCCGGCGCGCCGCGAACCTAGGCGACCGTAGGGGCCGGGGCCCGGACCGGGCATCGGTCAACTGACGTATGCCCATCCGCGCCTGCACCTGGGAGCATCTCGCGGATGGGCGCGCATGCGGATCTGGTCCTCGTGAACGGGGCGGTGTACACGGTGGACGCCGTCGGCCGGTGGGCGCAGGCGGTCGCCGTGCGGGACGGGCGGATCGCCGCGGTCGGCACCGACGCCGACGTCAAGGGGCTCACGGGTCCGGGCACCGAGGTGATCGACCTCGCCGGCCGGATGCTCCTGCCGGGCTTCCAGGATGCGCACGTGCACGCCCCGGCCGGGGGCCTGGATCGCCTGCGCTGCGACCTCAGCCAGGTGCACTCGATGGGCGCGTACGCGCAAGCCATCGGCGCCTACGCGGACTCACACCCCGACGCGCCGTGGGTGCTCGGCGGTGGATGGGCGCTGGACGTGTTCCCGGGAGGGACTCCCGCACGCGAGGCGCTCGACCGGCTCGTCCCCGATCGCCCGGCCTTCCTGGCGAACCGCGACAACCACTCGGTGTGGGTGAACGGCCGTGCGCTCGAGCTGGCGGGCGTCGACGCGTCGACGCCGGACCCGCCCGACGGCCGGATCGAGCGGATGCCCGACGGCTCTCCGCAGGGCACCCTGCACGAGGGCGCGATGTCGCTCGTGAAGCGGGTCGTTCCGCCTACCTCACCCGAGGACGTCGAGCGGGGGATCCTCGTGGCGCAGGCGTACCTGCACTCGCTCGGCATCACGGCGTGGCAGGACGCGATCGTGGGGGAGTACCCGACGGTCCCGGACAGCCGCGAGGTCTATCCGCGGATGGCGGAGCGCGGGC
>JACQDK010000030.1 GCA_016201135.1 Actinomycetota bacterium | reverse complement strand
TTGGGGGTTCGACTCCCTCCCGGCGCGCGGTTGAGGCTCTCGAACGTCCCGAGCGCGGCGGCGGGACGTAGACTCGGCGGGATGGAGTACACGCACCTCGGACGGTTCGGCGTCCTCGTCTCGCGCCTCTGCCTGGGCACGATGAACTTCGGGCCGCACACGCCGGAGGAGGACAGCCACAAGATCATGGACGTGGCGCTCGGCCACGGCATCAACTTCTTCGACACCGCGAACGTGTTCGGGCGCCACCTCGGCGTCGGCACGACCGAGACGATCATCGGCGACTGGTTCGCCAAGGGCGCCGGACGGCGCGACAAGGTGGTCCTGGCGACGAAGGTCTACGGCAAGATGAGCGACTGGCCGAACGACTCGAGGCTCTCGGCGCGCCACATCAGGAAGGCGTGCGAGGACTCGCTGCGGCGGCTTCAGACCGACCGCATCGACCTCTACCAGATGCACCACGTCGACCGCGAGGCCTGGTGGGACGAGGTCTGGCAGGCGATGGACAACCTCGTCCAGCAGGGGAAGGTTCTCTACGTGGGCTCCTCCAACTTCGCCGGATGGCACATCGCCCGCGCGAACGAGATCGCGCGGCACCGCCACTTCCTGGGGCTCGTCTCGGAGCAGGGCCCCTACAACCTGACCCAGCGCACCGTGGAGCTCGAGGTGCTGCCGGCGGTGAGGGAGTACGGCATGGGGTTCATCTGCTACAGCCCGCTCGCCGGGGGGCTGCTCGCCGGCGCGCTGCACAAGGTCACCGAGGGCCGGCGCAACGAGGAGTACATGCGCGACGAGATGGCGCGCGTTCGCGAGCAGCTCGCGGCGTGGGAGTCGCTCTGCGACGACCTGGGCGAGCGTCCCTCCGACGTCGCGCTCGCGTGGCTGCTGTCGAACCCGGTCGTGACGGCGCCGATCGTCGGCCCGCGCACGGTGGAGCAGCTCGAGAGCTCGCTGCGAGCGCTCGACGTGAAGCTGACGCCCGACGTGCTCGCGAAGCTGGACGAGATCTTCCCGGGGCCGGGGGGGCCCGCTCCCGAGGCGTACGCCTGGTAGCCGGTCAGATCGAGGTGCCCAGGGCCCGCTCGATCTCGCGAGCCGCGGCCACCACGGCCGGCGCGTAGCGCTTGGCGCTGATCCTTCCGATCCGAGAGGTGGGCCCCGAGATCGAGACGGTGCCGAGCAGGAAGTCCTTCGCGCCGAAGATCGGCGCGCTCACCGACCCGACGCCCGGTTGCCGTTCACCCGCGCTCGAGGCCCAACCGCGACGCCGGACCAGCAGGAGCTCGCGCTCGAGGTCTTCTGCCACCGGCGTCTGCTCGGTGACCTTCTTCGCCCTGCGCACCATCGCCTGCCGCCCGGGCTCGGGCATCCACGCCATGAAGACCTTGCCCGCCGACCCCGCCGTCATGGGCAGCTCCGCGCCGACGTCGACGATCGTGCGGAGCTCGCTGGTCGACTGCACCGAGTCGACGCAGACACGCGAGCCGGCCGAGGCGACGTAGAGCTGGGCGCTCTCGCCGGTGACCTCTGCCAGGCGCTCCAGCGACCGGTGCGCGACGTCGCGGAGAGGGATCTCGCGAAGGGAAGAGGTGGCCAGCCGGAGCAGGCGCGAGCCGAGGCGGTAGCCGCGCCCGCCCTCGCGTTCCAGGAACCGGTGGGCCTCGAGGGACGTCAGCAGGCGGTGGGCCGTGGTGCGGGAGAGGGCGGTCGCGCGGACGACCGCGGCCAGCGTGCGCGCCCCGGCCTCAACCGCCTCGAGGATGGCGACGGCGCGATCGAGTACGCCAACGCCGGTGTCGGCGATGCCGATCTTGGCATCGCGGCCGGTGCGGTCGGCTGTTACACTCATGTTCCGTATATTAGTACCACAGTTCCACTATTCGGAACACGCTGGAGCGCCGAGTCGGAGGCCGCAGATGCCGGAGACGCCGCAGACGATCGCCGAGAAGGTCTGGGAGCGACACGTGGTGCGCCGCGCCGAGGGCGAGCCGGACCTCCTCTACGTGGACCTGCACCTCGTGCACGAGGTCACCAGCCCCCAGGCGTTCGACGGGCTGCGCCTGCACGGCCGCGCGGTGCGCCGGCCCGACCTCACCGTCGCCACGATGGACCACAACGTCCCCACGACCGAGGGTCCCGTCACCGATCGGGTGAGCGCGCGCCAGATGGAGGCCCTCGCGAAGAACGCCGACGAGTTCGGCATCACGCTCTTCCCGTGGGGCGCCCCCGGCCAGGGCATCGTGCACGTGATCGGACCCGAGCAGGGCTTCACGCAGCCGGGCCTCGTGATCGTCTGCGGCGACTCCCACACCTCCACCCACGGCGCTTTCGGCGCGCTCGCCTTCGGCATCGGCACGTCCGAGGTCGAGCACGTCCTTGCCACGCAGTCGCTCCCACAGAGGAAGCCCGGCACGATGGCCGTCACGGTCGAGGGAGAGCTGCCGCCCGGCGTGGCCGCGAAGGACGTGATCCTGGCGATCATCAGCGGGATCGGCACCGGCGGCGGCGTCGGGCACGTGATCGAGTACCGGGGCAGCGCGATCCGGGCCCTGTCGATGGAGGGCCGCATGACGATCTGCAACATGTCGATCGAGGGCGGCGCGCGCGCCGGCATGGTCGCCCCCGACGACACCACATTCACCTACCTCGAGGGCCGCGCCCACGCGCCGAAGGGCAGGGACTGGGAGCGTGCGCTCGATGACTGGAGATCGCTCCCCACCAACCCCGGCGCGAGCTTCGACAGGCAGGTCGCGATCGATGCGACCGCGATGAGGCCATACGTGAGCTGGGGAACGAACCCGGCCCAGTCGGTCACGATCGACGAGGCCGTGCCCGACCCGGATTCGTTCCAGGACCCCGGCAAGCGGGAGGCGGCCCGCCGGGCGCTCGCGTACATGGACCTTCGGCCCGGCACTCCGGTTCGCGAGATCCGCCCGAACACCATCTTCATCGGCTCGTGCACCAACTCGCGCATCGAGGACCTGCGGGTCGCGGCGAGCGTCGTGGCCGGCCGGAAGGTCGCCGAGGGGCTGCGCGCGCTCGTCGTCCCCGGGAGCGTCGCCGTGAAGATGGAGGCCGAGAAGGAGGGCCTCGACCGGATCTTCGCGGGCGCCGGGTTCGGGTGGCGGGGCGCGGGCTGCTCGATGTGCCTGGGCATGAACCCCGACGTCCTGGGCCCGGGCGACCGCAGTGCCAGCACGAGCAACCGCAACTTCGAGGGCCGGCAGGGAAAGGGCGGGCGAACGCACCTCGTGAGTCCCGCCGTCGCCGCGGCCACCGCGATCGCTGGGCACTTCTGCACCCCCGAGGAGCTGAGCTGATGGAGCCGATCCGCGTCATCGAGGGAACCGCGCTGCCGGTCGATCGCAGCGACGTCGACACCGACCAGATCATCCCCGCCGAGCACCTGAAGCGGATCGAGCGCACGGGCTTCGGTCCGTTCCTGTTCGCAGAGTGGCGGAAGGACCCGAGCTTCGTGCTGAACGACCCGCGCTACGCCGGCGCCACGATCCTGCTCGCCGGCCCGAACTTCGGCTGCGGCTCCAGCCGCGAGCACGCGCCGTGGGCGATCGAGGACGCGGGGTTCAGGGCCGTCGTCGCGCCGAGCCTCGCCGACATCTTCCGGAACAACTGCACGAAGATCGGCCTGCTGCCGGTGGAGCTTCCGGCGGAGGCGGTCCGTGCGCTGATGGACGCGGTGCTCAAGGACCCGTCGACGCGGATCGTGGTGGACCTCGAAGCGAAGCAGGTGCGCGCGCCGGGGCTGGAGGTGTCCTTCGCGATCGATGACTTCACCCGCCGGCGCCTGCTCGAGGGCCTGGACGACATCGGCCTCACGCTCCGCCACGAGGCGGAGATCACGGCGTACGAGGCGACCAGGGCGAGCTGGCTCCCGACCGCCTGAGCGTCACCAGTTGACGATCCTCACGTCGTGAGGGACCTCGATCGACTCCAGATCGGATGAGGCGAGGATCGCGTCGATCGCCTCGCGGGTGCCGCCGACGTACGACGTGAAGTCGTCCACCTCGGTGACGACCATCCACGCGCGATCGTCGGGCCACCAGGCGTTCGGCGAGACGTAGTCTCCCGGCATCGGCTCGAAGGAGCACGCCGCGCGCACGTTGCCGCGGAAGAGGAATTGCTCCCGGCCGTGCGGCATCTGCACCTGTGGGATCGCTCGCGAGCGGCGATTCTGCGCACGGGCACTCGCGCGAGCCCGCATCCTTCGCCACCAAGCCGCGTGAACCCGGTGCCTTCGGATCTCGCGAAAGACAGCCGTCGGCGCCACGGGCCACAGCACGCCCCATCCGGTCCAGACTCCGAACCAGCAAACGCCCGGTGTCTGCGTGTGCGAAGCGAGGAGCTCTCCTAGGACCCGGCATTGCTCGTGCGGGACAGCGCCCTCGCTCGGCATCGCATCCAGCCTGCCCTCCCACAACTCGTTCTGGTCCCCGTACACGTGAAGGCCCATTACCTCGGCGAAGCCGGTCTCCGGCGACAGGGTGACGCCGCGCTCGGCTCCAAGATTCGCCCACCGATGCGCCCCCGCCATGTCCTCGGCGGGGTGGAAGATGCGGGCGTCCGCCTCGAAACGGGCCGGCATGAAGCTTGTGAGCCGAACTCCGTCACGTTCCCACGGCTCGAGCGCCTGCCGCGCGCCGGTGTTGCTCACGCGTCTAGTCAAAGGTACGTTTTCTCTGATACGTCACGCCTCGTCTTCAGGGCGGGGCCGATCGAAAGGACGAAGCCTTGAGCACCCTGATCGTGTTGGTGCTAGCTCTCACGCTGTTCGGAGCCATGCTCTTCCGTGTGAGACCTCTAGCGGGTGCTGTCATCTGCGGGGTCGCAACTATCCTCGCGCTCGGGCTCCCGTTTCCCCTCCTGATGATCCCCTTGGTACCGTGCTTCGCTCTGGCCGCCATCTTCTTTCGGCGCCAGGGGAAGGGTGGGAGTGACCTGACTCCCGGAAACGGGCCCACCTAGTAAGAAGGCACCGACGAACCAGGCGGAAGACGGAAACGCCGGCGGACCCGGTGCGGGAGGGATGACGTTGAAGAGACGGACAGCGATCCTGGGCCTGATGACCGCGGGCAGTGTAGCCCTCGGATTCTTGGCCGGTGCTCCGGCCCGCACGCCACCAGCTACTTGCAGCTCGGATCAGGTCGTCCGCCACCAGTGGGTCGATTATGTCGGCGGAACGAAAGGGGTGACCGTCGCCGAGGCGATCGCCCAGCTCTCAGATGTTCCACCGTTCATACAGAGCGAGGCCACCGTTCAAGATGTGACCTCGCAGGTCGAGGCGGCCGATGCGGCTCCCGGGACGAAGGTGATCGCATCGCTCGCGAAGGAAGGCGGAGGTCAGATCTTCTTGGATCGGCTCTTGGACGGAGGGTACTTGGTCGGGGCCGTAGTTACCTGCGAGACCCCGAGTGGCCAGTGAGAGCTCGCGGCGGGATCGGCGACTTCGTCTCGGCCACCTAATCGGAATCATGCTCGCAGTTGGTTCGACTGGGGGTTCTATCGGCGCAGTTTCGGGATGGGTCCGGTAGCTGGTCGCGAACCGGTCGGGTTTCCCGCTCGCTCATGAGCTGATGATCGGGCGACTCGTGGCGGAGGCCGTCGGCGTCGTCATCAACCGTCCACGTCGTTCGCGGGCAGGCCCGCGCGGGTCCGAGCGTCCTCCCGGGTCTCCGCCGCTAGAGAGGCGAGGGCCGCCGAGTGGCGAGCGTCGAGCGGCTCTGCGCGCACGAGTCGTTTCGCCCCCTCCGGGAGCGCGGCGAGGTCCGCCTCGAACCGCTCCCGCATGTTCCCGATCGCATCGGTGGGCCCCACTCGCGCCCCGCGCTCCATCACCGGCACCAGCAGCCGCTCGCCCGCAAGGTCCTCGTTCCGCAGTCCGATCACGTCGCCCTCGTGCGAGCGGAACACCTGTTTCCTGCCCGGCGTCGTGGCCTTGTCCGCCGAGAGCTTCAGCACCGCACGCCCGCCGTACTCGGTGAGCTTGTAGACCGAGTCCACGAACGGCGCGTCGGCCGACACGCCCATCTGCGTGCCGATCCCGTACGCGTCGATCGGCACGCCCGCGCGCGACAGCTCTTCCACCCGGAGCTCGTCCAGCCCGCCGCTCGCGAAGATCCGCACCTGCCCGAGCCCGGCCTCGTCCAGGAGCCGGCGCGCCTCTCGCGAGAGCCGGTCGAGGTCCCCGCTGTCCAGGCGCACGCCGAGCCCGTCCGAAAGGTGCAGCCGGCGGATCGTCTCGATCGCGGCGCGCACCCCCTCGAGCGTGTCGTACGTGTCGACCAGGAACGTGGCGCGCTGCGGGAAGTCCTCCGCGAACGCGAGGAACGCCTCGGCCTCGGTATCGAACGCCTCGACGTAGGAGTGCGCCATCGTTCCCGCGGCGGTGAGGCCGTACCGGCGCGCGGCCTCCACGTTCGAGGTGGCGGCGAACCCGACGATCGCGGCGGCGCGCGCTACCGCCATCGCGGCATCGACGCCATGGGTCCGCCGGAACGCGAAGTCCACCAGGTCGGCGTCGCCCGCGGCGAGGCGGTAGCGCGCGGCCTTGGAAGCCACCGTCGTGTGCAGGGTGATCTGGTTCAGCAGCAGGGTCTCGGCGAGCTGGGCCTGGGGGAGGGGGGCCGTCACCTCCAGGAGCGGCTCGTCCGCGCGGACGATCCTGCCCTCGGGGATCGCCCACACCTGGCCGGTGAACCGCAGTTCCCTGAACGCCTCCAGCACCACGCGGTCGAAGCCGTGCCCCTCGAGCCACGCCAGGTCCTCCTCGGTGAACGAGAAGGACTCCAGGAACTCCAGGCACGGCTCGAGCCCGGCGGCGACCAGGAACCCGCGCTCGGGGGGCAGGGTGCGGACGTACAGGCTGAAAGTGGCATCGGCGCGCATCCCTCGCCGGAGGTAGCTGGCGGCCATGTTAAGTTCGTACAGGTCGGTCAGCAGAGCCCCAGGCATGGCCGACAGGCTACGCGACCGAGGCCGCCATGCCCGAAGGTCCGGGCGCCTGGGGGGCCTTCGGCCGTAAGAGCCGTTGCGTTCGTCGGCGACGCTGCAGGGAGAGGATTCCGGCATGCGATTCCTGGACGAAGAGGGCTTCGGGCGGCTCATGGCGCTGCTGGCCGCTCGCGGGTACGTCGTGATAGGTCCGACGGTCCGGGACGGGGCGATCGTGCTCGATAGGATCGACGGGGCGAAGGATCTGCCCCGGGGCATCCGCGAGGCGCAGGGTCCGGGCGCCTACCGGCTGGAGGCCACCGGCGACCATCAGCTGTTCGCGTGGTCGCACGGCCCGGACTCCGCGAAGCGATTCCTGTTCCCCCCGCGTGAGGTGCTCTCCACGGCCACGCGCCTGGAGGGCGAGCTGCGGGTGGACCCGGCTCCCCTGCCGGAGGTGCGCTACGCGTTCGTCGGCCTTCGCTCCTGCGACCTGCACGCGATCGAGGTGCAGGACCGCGTGTTCGCGATCGCGGACCCCGCCTACCGCAAGCGCCGTGAGGAGAGCTTCTACGTCGGCGTCAACTGCGGGCACCCGGGGGGGACGTGTTTCTGCGACTCGATGGGAACGGGCCCGCGCTGCGCCGCGGGGTTCGACCTCGCGCTCACCGAGCTGGGCGGCGGGTTCACCGTGGAGCCCGGCACGGCCAGGGGCGAGGAGCTGCTGAGCGAGCTCGGCTCGCGCGAGGCGACCGGCGCGGAGGCCGCGGCCGCCGCCGCCGTGACCGACGGAGCCCGCGAGCGGATGGGACGCCGGCTCGAGACCGACGACCTGCCCGGCCTCCTGTACCGCAACCGCGAGCATCCGAGGTGGGACCAGGTGGCCTCGCGGTGCCTCACGTGCACGAACTGCACGATGGTCTGCCCGACGTGCTTCTGCAACGACGTCGTCGACGGCATCTCGCTCGACGGGACCGAGGCCACGCGCACGCGCGAGTGGGCGAGCTGCTTCAGCGAGGAGTTCAGCCACATGGCCCCGGGCGACGTGCGCAAGAGCGCGCGCTCGCGATACCGGCAGTGGCTCACCCACAAGTTCGCGTCGTGGATCGATCAGTTCGGGACCTCGGGATGCGTGGGGTGCGGGCGATGTATCACGTGGTGTCCGGTCGGGATCGACGTGACCGAGGAGATCGCCGCGATCAGGGTGACCGACGGCGAGGTGGCCGTGGCCGAAGAGGTGGTCGCGTGAGCCTTGACGTGAGCGCGAGCGCCGTCTCGGAGGCCGAGATCCTCGCCGGCGTGGCGCCGCGCGTCGCGACCGTGCGCCGCGTGGTGCAGGAGGCCTACGAGACCTACACCTACTGGCTCACGCTGGACGATCCCGTGGTGCGCCGCGCCTACCGGTTCGAGCCCGGGCAGATCAACATGTTCGGAGTGGTCGGCGTGGGTGAGATCCCGATCTCGGTGTCCTCGGACCCGGCCCGGCCGATGCGGCTCGCCCACACGATCAGGGCGACGGGGCGCGTGACGAACGTGATCAAGGGTCTCCGGCCCGGCGATCGAGTCACGCTCCGCGGCCCGTTCGGCAGGCCCTGGCCGGTGTCGGCCGCGCGCGGCGGCAACCTGCTGGTCGTTGCCGGAGGTCTCGGGCTCGCGCCCGCTCGCCCGGCGATCTACCGGGCGATCCGCGACCGGGGGGCGTTCCGGCGCGTGATCGTGCTGGTCGGCGCCCGCGGGCCCGAGCACATGCTGTTCCGCCACGAGCTCGACGCGTGGGCGCAGTGGCTGCGGTTCCGGGGGATCGAGACGCACCTCACGGTCGACATCGCGGACGACACCTGGCCGTACGGCGAGGGCGTCGTGACGACGCTGTTCCCGAGGGCTTCGATCGACCCCCGCGTGACGACGGTCTTCACCTGCGGTCCCGAGATCATGATGCGCTTCGCGGTCCGCGACCTGCTCGGGCTCGGCGTGCCGGCCCGGCGGATCTGGCTCTCGATCGAGCGGAACATGCACTGCGGCGTGAAGCTGTGTGGTCACTGCCAGCTGGGCCCCTACTTCGTCTGCGCCGACGGGCCCATCTTCCGCTACGACGAGATCGGCGAGCTGATGGGGGTGGCTGAGCTGTGAGCCCGAAGCCGCGCGTCGCCGTGTTCAAGATGGCCTCCTGCGACGGTTGCCAGCTCCAGCTGCTGGACGCGGAGGACGCGCTGCTGGAGCTCGCCGGCGCGATCGAGATCGCGAACTTCGCCGAGGCGTCCTCACGCCTGGAGGAGGGGCCGTACGACGTCACGCTCGTCGAGGGCTCCATCTCCACGCCGGAGCAGGTCGAGCAGATCAAGGAGATCCGTGCCGTCTCGCGGTTCCTGATGACGATCGGCGCGTGCGCGACCTCCGGCGGGATCCAGGCCCTGCGCAACGGGCGCGACCTGGCCGAGGTCGTGCGACAGGTCTACCCGACCCCGGAGTACGTGCGATCGCTCGAGAGGTCCACGCCGGTTGCCGAGCACGTGAAGGTGGACCTCGAGCTCACCGGATGCCCGGTCGACCGCGGCCAGCTCCTGGGCGCGATCGCGTGGCTGCTCCAGGGCTCGGTGCCGCGGCCGCCGACGACGCCCGTGTGCATCGAGTGCAAGCGCCGCGGCTACGTCTGCGTCGTCGTGGCGCGCGGCGAGCCGTGCCTTGGCCCCGTCACCCGCACCGGCTGCGGGGCCCTGTGTCCGGCGTTCGCCCGCGGGTGCTACGGGTGCTTCGGCCCCTCCCAGCCCCCGAACACCGAGGCGCTCGCGCGCCGGTTCCTGGAGCTCGGGATGTCGCCGGTCCAGGTGGCGGAGAAGTTCCGGTTCATCACCGGGTACGCGCCGGCATTCCGCGAGACGGCCGAGAGGCTCGAGCGGGAGGAGGCGAGCGCGACGTGACTCACAGGAGCGTCGAGGTTCCCGTGATCGCCCGCGTCGAGGGCGAGGGAGCTCTGCACCTTCGCCTGGAGGACGGCGAGATCGCGGACCTGCGGCTGGAGATCTACGAGCCGCCCCGGTTCTTCGAGTCGTTCCTGCGGGGGCGGCACTTCTCCGAGGTGCCCGACATCGTGCCGCGGATCTGCGGGATCTGCCCCGTCGCGTACCAGATGAGCGCGGTCCACGGCCTCGAGCAGCTGTTCGAGGTCCAGGTGCCCGCCGGCACGCGCGAGCTCAGGCGCCTCCTCTACTTCGGCGAGTGGATCGAGTCGCACGTGCTGCATGTGTTCCTGCTGGCAGCGCCGGACTTCCTCGGGTACCACGACGCCATCGAGATGGCCGCGCACGAGCCGGAGCTCGTGAAGAAGGCCCTCGGGATCAAGAGGGTTGGGAACGACCTGATGGCCGCGATCGGGGGCCGCGAGATCCACCCGGTTTCACCCCGGGTCGGAGGGTTCTCGAAGGCGCCCCGCCGCCTCGACCTGGATCCGTTCCTCTCCCGGCTCGAGGACGCGCTCGCCGAGCTTCCCGGGATCGCCGACTTCGCGGCCGGGCTCGAGCGCCCGTCGCTCCCGCGCCCCGCCGAGATGGTCGCGCTCGTGCACCCGGACGAGTACGCGATCAACGAGGGCGGACTGGCCTCGACGGACGGACGGGCGTTCGATGCGACGACCTTCGAGGCCGAGACGCGCGAGGAGCACGTCGCACACTCGAACGCGCTGCACTCCGTGATGGCCGATTCGGGCGAGCCCTACTTCGTGGGACCTCTCGCTCGCGTGAACCTGAACGAGGAGAGGCTCACGCCGGTGGCTCGCGAGTGCGCCGCCCGGCTGGGGCTCCATGCGCCCGAGCCGGACCCGTTCCTGTCGATGGCCGCCCGCGTGGTCGAGACGGCGCTCGCGATCGAGGAGTCGATCCGCCTGATCCGCGGGTACGAGCCGCCGGAGCCCCCCTGCGCCGAGGTGAGCCCCCGTCCGGGCCGGGCGATGTGGGTCACGGAGGCGCCGCGCGGGATCCTCTACCACCGCTACGACGTGGCCGGGGACGGGACGATCGTCGAGGCGAAGATCGTGCCGCCCACGGCGCAGAACCTCCGGCACATGGAGGCGGACCTTAGGACGTTCGTGCCGGGCGTCCTGGATCGCTCTGACGAGGAGCTTCAGCGGCTCTGCGAGATGGTCGTGCGCAACTACGACCCCTGCATCTCTTGCGCGACCCACTTCCTTCGCCTGGAAATCGAAAGGACCTGAATTGGCCGCGGTCCGGGTGATCGGCTGCGGGAACCTGGGCGCCGGAGACGACGCGGTGGGGTTGATCGTCGCCCGCCGGGTGCGCGAGCGGCTCGGGGGGAAGGCCGACGTGGTCGAGGCCGGCACGGCGTTCCGCGTGGTCGACCTGGTGCGGGCGTCCCGCGCGGCCGTCGTGGTCGACGCGGTTCGCACGGCCGGAGGCGGGCGACGTCCGGGAGCCGTGGTGCGGGCCGAGCCGGGGCCCGACGGGCTTCTGGCCGAGATCCGCGGATCGCTCTCCTCGCACGGGCTCGGGCTCGCCGAAGCGCTCGGCCTCGCGGCTGCCCTGGGCCCGGTGCCGAAGGTCGTGTTCCTGGGCGTCGAGGCCGGCGACGTGACCGCCGGGCACCCGCTCTCGCCGCCCGTGGAGGCGGCCGTGGACGAGCTGGTGGAGCGCGTGGTGGCCGAGGCCGCGCGGCTCAGCCGCGAGGTGGACGCGTGACCGGCCGATCCGCGACGAGGGAGGCCCGGGCCGTCGAGGTGAGCGGCGTGGTCCAGGGCGTCGGCTTCCGGCCCTTCGTGTGGCGGCTGGCCTGCCGCCTGGGCGTGACCGGCAGCGTCCGCAACTGTAGCGGCGTGGTCCGGATCCACGCGGAGGGAACCTCCGAGGCGCTCGATGCCTTCTGCGAGGCGCTCGCCCTCGAGGCGCCGCCCCTCGCGCACATCGACCGCGTGACGGTCTCGCCCGCGGAGTCCCTCGGGCTGGATCGCTTCTCGGTCGACGAGAGCATCGACGGCCCCTGGGGCGAGCGGCTCGTCTCGCCCGACGTCGCGACCTGCGCGCCGTGCCTCTCGGAGCTGTTCGACCCCACCGACCGCCGCTACCTGTACGCGTTCGTGAACTGCACCAACTGCGGCCCGCGCTTCACCATCATCGAGAGCCTGCCCTACGACCGGGAGCGCACGAGCATGCGCGCCTTCCCGATGTGCGAGGACTGCCGGGGAGAGTACGAGGACCCCGCCGACCGCAGGTTCCACGCCGAGCCGGTGGCCTGCCCCGCGTGCGGACCCCGGCTCTGCCTCGAGGACCCGAGGGGACGGTCGATGCGGGGAGACCCCGTCGAGCGCGCGGCGGAGCTCCTCGCCGACGGCCGCATCGTCGCGGTCAAGGGCCTGGGCGGGTTCCACCTCGCGTGCGACGCGACCTGCGACGCCGCGGTGGCCCGCCTGCGCCAGCGCAAGCGCCGCCCCGACAAGCCCCTTGCCGTGATGGTGAAGGACCTCTGCGCGGCGCGCGAGCTCTTCGACCTGAAGCAGGCGGAGGCGGACGCGCTGGGCTGCTGGCGCGCGCCGATCCTGCTCGTGGGCGACCGGGGACGGCTGGCGCCCTCCGTCGCGCCGGGCCACCGGCGGCACGGCGCCATGCTCCCCTCCACCCCGCTGCATCACCTGCTGACGCGCGCGGTCGATCGCCCGCTCG
>JACQDK010000033.1 GCA_016201135.1 Actinomycetota bacterium | reverse complement strand
TGATGGTGACGCCGCTGATCCCGACCTCGCCGCCGTCGAGGGAGCCGTTGCCGTTGAGGTCGTTGTAGACGGTGCCCGAGATCGAGCCGTCGCGCTGCTGCGCGAAGAAGTTCTTGCCGGTGACCGATCCGCCGGCCGAAAGCGTCGCCGAAAGCGGCTTGGTCCCGGTGTTCACGAACCCGCTGGGAGGCGTGTAGTCGATCGAGTAGGAGCCAGCCTGCAAGCTCGAGAAGCTGTAGGCGCCGGAGCCGTTCGTGGTGGTCGTGAGGGTCCCGACCGAAGGCGTCCCACCCGTCAGGGTGATGGTGACGCCGCTGATCCCGACCTCGCCGCCGTCGAGGGAGCCGTTGCCGTTGAGGTCGTTGTAGACGGTGCCCGAGATCGAGCCGTCGCGCTGCTGCGCGAAGAAGTTCTTGCCGGTGACCGTCGCCCCCGAAGCCACGACGATTCCGCTGATTGGTCTAGTCCCCGTGTTGACGAAGTTCGCCGGAACTGTGTAGGTGACGTTGTAGGTGCCAGCGGCGAGAGCGGAGAAGGCAAATGCGCCTGACCCGTCCGTTGTGGTCGTTCCAGAGGAGGTCCCCGAAAGCGTGACGGTGACGCCGCTGATCCCGACCTCGCCGCCGTCGAGGGAGCCGTTGCCGTTGAGGTCGTTGTAGACGGTGCCCGCGATTGAGGCGTTGTTTGCAGGGGTGAGCGTGAGGTCTCTGGCTACAGGCGAGGGAGAGCAGTTACCGTTGTTACTGCAAGTTACGGTCCCACTAGAGCCAGTGCCCGCCGTGTAGCCCGGTGCCGACGCCGTAACCGTGATCGTCGCTGGCCCGCTGCTTGCGTACTGGAAGCCGCTCACGGAGTACTGACCGGTAGAGTTGGTACTTGTGCCACCACCCGTATACGTCACGTTGCCAGAGCCATTGCAGCCTGCGCAAGATGCACTTACGGTGGCGCCGGTAATCGCGTTGGTAGTCACCGAGTCAGACACGATGCCATTGATCGTTGAGAAGTTAGACGCGGTTACGTACGGACCCACGACCGGACCCCCTCCGGGGGCGCCGGCGGGCGTGACACCTTCTATAGAGGTATCCGCGAGCGTGCGTGCAAGGTTCACGCGGCCGTTGCCGGTCTGGTCCGTCGTTCCCGCGGGATCAGCGTTGCGAGCCAAGCGCCCGACGATCACGTCGTTCGCCGCGCTCGGGTCGTTCGCCTTCACCAGCGCGGCGGCGCCGGCAACGATAGCGGCCGAGGCGCTCGTACCGGTGACCGACACCGTTCCGGTCAGGTCGTTCGCGGCGACGTCAACACCGGGGGCCGCGATGAACGTGTCGGCGCCGTAGTTCGACCCGGTCCACAGGGCGTCGTTCTGGTCCGTGGCCGAGACGCCGACAACGTCCGCGTCGCCGGCGGGGTACGTCGGCGACGAGCTGCCGTCGTTGCCCACCGCTGCCACCACGACCACACCGTGGTTCCACGCATAGGTGATCGCGTCCTGTAGCGCCTGCGAGTACCCGGGGTTCGAGAACGACATCAGGATGACGTCGGCGCCGTGATCGGTCGCCCACACGACGCCGTTGATGATGTCCGAGTCCTGACCGGTGCCGTCGGCGCCGAGGACCTGCACCGGCATCACCGAGGTGCCCGCGTACGCGACGCCGGCGATCCCTGTGTAGTTGTCCGTCGTCGCGGCCGCTATCGACGCGACCCACGTGCCGTGTCCGTTCGGGTCGGAGGTATCGCTCCCGAACGCGGAGTAGCCCGGAACGAGTGACAGGTCGCCCACGCCGTCGACGCCGGTGTCCAGCACGGCGACCGTCGCCGAGCCCGAAGGAACGACGGAGCCGAACGCCTGGTCCCACCAGATCTGGGGCAGTGCCCACTGGCCCGGGTACGCGGGATCGTTCGGAGTGGCTTCGGCCGCGCGGACCATGTCCTTATCGACGGACTGCACGCGCGGGTCGGCCTCGTAGGCCGTGATCGCGGCGTCGACGGCATCGCCGGGAACCTCGACGACGTGCATCCGCAGCGGGTCGATCACAGAAACCTCGGTGCCGCCGCCGGAGGCGATGGCGTCGGCCTGCTCGGCGCTCGTGAGTCCGGGGACCAGACGGACGATCAGGGTCACAGCCGGGACGGAGGGAGAGGAGGAGTCGGAGGGCGAGGAGCTCGGGCTGGTCGAGTCGGGCGGAACCGTCGCGGAGGAGTCGGTCGGACTCGGGTGCGCGGGGCTGGCGGTGTCGGTGGGACTGGCGGTGTCGGTGGGGCTGGCGGTGTCGGTGGGGCTGGCGGTGTCCGTGGGGCTGGCGGTGTCCGTGGGGCTGGCGGTGTCCGTGGGGCTGGCGGTGTCCGTGGGGCTCGGGTCGGGGCTTGGAGAGGTCGTGTCACTGGGGCTCGGGTCGGGGGCAGGGCTGGTCGTGTCGGTGGGACTCGTGGTGTCGGTGGGGCTCGGAGAGGTCGTGTCGGTGGCGACCGTCTGCGTCGTCGGATCGGTGGTATCGGCGAACGCGAACGTGGTCGGACCGAGGAGCCCCGCCAGCATGAAGAGCGGCATCAGGACCGAGAAGGCCTTGCGCGCCACCCGGTTGACTCGGTACCGCCGTGAGGGCCCGTAGGCGAACCGGGTTAGGTCGTTGAGGGGGGTATTCACTTGACGCTCCTCCGAATCACGTCCGTTCCAGCCTATTCCCCGTAGCCCGTTCAGGGGAGCCCCAACGTAAGCGCCGTTCCTTATCGTGTCAATACCCTTTCCACCAGCTCCCGCACGAGCCGTCCGAAAATCTCAGGCTTGGGGCGCGATCTTCCCTATTCAGAGGCATCATCGGCGGCCATCTACGTACGTCTCCGTGTCGCCGCGACGTGTGGAGCTTGTCAAACAACTTTCCTCGGACGCCTTGTCGCGGACCGCTCGCGGTCTTACCTTGTGGCCATGGCTGCCGAGGAGTTCCCGCGCAACTTGGTCCGCAAGGTCGAGAACTTGAACTTCCCGCTGCTCGCGCTCGCCGCGGTCCGCGAGATCCGCGGCTACCTCGACGCCGTAGAGGTGGAAGCGATCCTGAAGGCGCGGCTGCTCAACGCGACGGCGGACGACATCGCCGAGGCGCTCGGCATCACCCGCCAGGGCGCCTACTACAAGCTGAAGAACCTGGAGAAGCGGGCGGAAGACGATCCGGTCCTGGACGTCCCCGACCTCGAGCCCGACCTGAGCGACTAGCGCGACCCGCTCAGACGGTGGCGGTCTGCTCGATCCCCTTCGGATGCACCGGGTCGATCCGGATGCTCGGGCCCATGGTCGTCGAGACCGCCAGGCTCTTGATGTACCGGCCCTTGGCCGCGGAGGGCTTGGCACGCAGGATCTCGTCGACGACGGTCAGGTAGTTCTCCAGCAGCTGCTGCTCGCCAAAGGACTTCTTGCCGACCACGAGGTGGACGTTGCCGGTGCGGTCGGTGCGGTACTCGACCTTGCCGCCCTTGATGTCCGCCACGGCCTTGGCGATGTCGTTCGTGACCGTGCCGGTCTTCGGGTTCGGCATCAGACCGCGCGGACCAAGGACGCGACCGGCCTTGCCGACCGCGGCCATCATGTCGGGCGTGGCGACGGCAGCATCGAAGTCGAAGTTGCCCTTCATGACCTCCTCGAGGAGCTCCTCGCCGCCGACGACGTCGGCGCCGGCCTCGGCCGCCTCGCGCGCCTTCTCGCCGACCGCGAAGGCCGCCACGCGCACCGACTTGCCCGTGCCGTTCGGCAGCGAGACCGTGCCGCGGATCATCTGGTCGGCCTTGCGCGGGTCGATCCCTAGCCGGAACGCAACCTCGACCGTCTCGTCGAACCTCGCGTCGGGCAGCGACTTCAGGACGCGGATCGCCTCGGAAGGGACGTACTCCCGGTCACGGTCGACCTTCGCCTCCGCCTCGCGGTAGCGCTTTCCCGGCCCGGTCATGCCTCCACCTCCACGCCCATGCTGCGGGCGGTGCCCGAGATGATGTTCATCGCCATCTCGATGTCGTTCGCGTTCAGGTCGGCCATCTTCCGCTCGGCGATCTGGCGCACCTGCTGGCGCGTCAGCATGCCGACCTTGTCGCGGTTGGGCCGCTCGGAGCCCTTCTCGATGCCGGCGGCGAGCTTGATCAGCTCCGCGGCCGGAGGCTGCTTCAGCACGAACGTGAACGAGCGGTCCTCGTAGATCGTGAGCTCGACCGGGATCACCTGGCCGGCGAACTGCTGCGTGGCGTCGTTGTACTGCCGGCAGAAGTCCATGATGTTGACGCCGTGCTGTCCGAGCGCCGTGCCGACGGGCGGCGCGGGCGTAGCCGCACCCGCCTTGATCTGGAGCTTGACGGCGGCGAGGACCTTCTTCTTCTTCGCCATGTTCCACCTCCTGCGGTGCCTAGCGGCCGCGTCGCGGCCTCCCGCACTCTCGGTTGTCGGGCTCGGTGAGCCCCTAGACCTTCGACACCTGGTCGAAGCCCAGCTCGACCGGGGTCTCCCGGTCGAAGATGTTCACCAGGACCTTGAGCTTGCTCTGGTCCACGTTGATCTCGCTGATGGTGCCGTTGAAGTCGGCGAAGGGCCCCGAGATGATCCGCACCACGTCCCCCTCCTCGAACCCGAGGCGGAACTGCGGCTTCACCTCCTCCTTCTTCACCACGAGGATCTTCTCGACCTCGCGCTTGGAAAGGGGGGTCGGCTTGGAGCCGGTGCCGGCGCTCACGAACCCGGTGACGCCGGGCGTGTTGCGCACCACGTACCAGGAGTCGTTGTCGTAGATCATCTTCACCAGCAGGTAGCCCGGGAAGACCTTCTTCTGCACGACCTGCTTCTTGCCGGACTTGATCTCCATCACGTCTTCCATCGGGATGTGGACGCGGAAGATCTTCCCCTCCATCTGCATGGTGTGGATCCGGGACTCGAGGTTGGCCTTGACCTTGTTCTCGTAGCCCGCGTACGTGTGCACCACGTACCAGTCGCCGGGGCCACGGAAGGGATCACCGGGCACCGGCGTCTCGGGCGCGGGCTCGAGCTCGGCGACCTCGGGCTCGGCGGCCTCGATCTCGGGCTCGGGCTCGGTGGCCTCGACCTCCTGGTCGACGACCTCGGTCTCGGCCTCGACGGCCTCCTGGGCCTCGTTCTCGATCGCGGGAGCCTCGACCGGGGCCTCGGCCGGCGCCTCGAGCGCCTCGATGACGGGCATCTCGTCCGCTTCGGGCATCGCGGGCACGTCGGCCTCCGGCGCCTCGTCGGCGCGGGCCGCCTCCTCCTCGTGCGACTCCTCGGGAAGCGAGGTCACGGTCTCGATGGTGTCTTCGGTCACGTCGGGGTCCTTCGGTCCTAGTTGCCGAGGATGTTCACGATCGCCTTGGAGAACCCATAGTCGAGGGCGAAGACGAAGGCCGTCAGCACGACGACCGTTGCCAGCACGACGACGGTGTAGGTTCCCAGCTCCTTGCGGGTCGGCCAGTCGACCTTGCTGAGCTCCTGGCGCACCTCTTTCAGGAACTGCCGGGCGCCGGTGCGCTTGCGCCCCTCGCGGCCGCCGGAAGGGCCGGCGCGACGAGCGGAAGTGGCCGCCTGCTGGCGGCGGTCGGCCACGGAGGCGCGCTGCTGGCGCTCCTGGCGTTCCTGCATCCGCTTCATCTGCCTGTTCATGGATTCTCCTTGCAGGGGCGGAGGGAATCGAACCCCCAACCGCCGGTTTTGGAGACCGGTGCTCTACCAGGTTGAGCTACGCCCCTCCGAACCCGTCACCCCGGGCTGTCGGGGTGACGTCGGACCGACCCAGTATAGGGTGCCTCCGAAGGCGCGCCAAAGCTCCGCAGGAAGCGCCGGTTTTCCTGCCCAGCTTGCGTGTTCCGACCCCGTGCCTGGCCTACACTTCCGTGAAACGCGCCGCGCCGGCCCCGGAATGCGAGCTCGTGATGCAGGAGACCAGTTCGGCCTACCCGCCGGAGGGCTCGGGTCGTCGCGCCCGGTTCTCGCGTCGGTCGGTTCCAACCAACACCGAACCACCGCCGCAGCAGCAGTCCGTCGTGGTCCTTTCGATGGAGCGGGCGGTCGAAGAGCGCCTGGAGCAAGGGCTCCGGGCGATCGAGGAGCAGGCGGCCGCCCTCATGCGCGAGATCGCCACGGAGATGTGGCGCACCTCGCGCGGCGACACCGCCGAGGTCCAGGAGCGCATCATCTCGTTCCTCTCGCGCGACCAGGCGATCCGCAGCCTGATCGCCTCCTCGGACGAGCGGTTCCAGACGCTCGCGGTCCGCACCGCCCGCTTCGAGGACATCCTCACGGGGGTCGACGAGGCCACGCGCGCCACGCGCGAGTCGATGCAGGAGAGCGTCCACGCGATCCGCGAGGTCGCGGAGTCGCCCGCGATCCACGGCGTCGAGACGGTCCGCAACCAGCTCGAGCTGGTCGAGCGGCACATCGCCTCGGCCTTCCAGCACCTCGACGAGCGCGACAAGGCCCTGGTCGAGGCGATCCAGGTGCGGATCCAGGAGCACGGCGAGCTGATCGCCCGCGAGACGACCCGCATCGTCGAGGCGATGCAGGGCTACGTGCAGAGCGGCGCCGAGACCGTGGGGCTGCTCGCCCAGCGCGTGGAGGGGCACGCCGAGGCCTTCGCGGTCCACGACGAGGACGTCGCGTCCCAGCTCCGCGAGGTGCTCCACCGGGAGATCGGCGGCTTCGCCGAGCAGTTCGGGCTCGCCGGCGAGCGCGTCGGGATCGAGCAGCGGGAGGGGGCGGCTGCCCTCGCGCGGCTCCAGCACGCCCTGGAGGCCCGCGTGTACGGCCTCGCCCAGCTGGTGCGATCGGACTCGCAGGCCCTCAAGGGCCACATCGACCGGACGGCCGAGGCGCAGGAGAGCCGGATCGCATCGCTGATCGAGGAGCAGATGGCGGGCCTCGCCGAGGCCGTCGCCGGGCGAGCGGCCCAGGCCGCCGACATCGCGGTCTCCTCGACGTTCGACCAGACACTGGAGCGGATGACGTCCTCCCTGGACACGATCGAGTCCATGAGGAGCTCGCTCGAGGAGACGACGGCCGGCGTGGAGGAGCGGATGGCGGCGCACGTCGACGAGCAGATCATGGCGCTCGCCAAGGTGCTGCGCTCGGACAACCGCGTGATCGCGGAGCACCTGGTGCGCGCCGAGGCCGAGGGCGAGCCCGACACCTCGAGGCAGACGCTCCGCGCGGTGAAGGAGCTCCAGGCGAGCCTCGCGGCCGACGTCGACTCGAAGCTGAGCGCGATGACCGAGCAGCTCCACCGCGAGTCCCAGTCGACCGTCGAGACGATGGCCAAGGTCGCCGAGATCCTCGCCCAGAAGATGGACCGCCTCTCGGTGCGGATCGACGAGGGCTACGGCAACGACGTCCAGGTCGTGGTCGAGCGGATGAGCGACGCCATCTCGGCCATCTCGGGCATGGGTCGGAACCGCCCGTAGGGCCTTCCGCAGGGCCTTCCTCAGGGCCGCACGTGGGGCCCCGTCTGTAGGGCCTTCCGTCAACGTCGGCGGGAATCGGAGGTCGGCCTCGGCCTTCCTGATCGGGTGTTCGATCGCGCCGTCGCGCTCGACGGTCACCCAGAGCTCGAGCGAGACGGACCGGGTCGACGGGTCGAGCGAGCGCACCTGTCCTCCGGCGACGATGGTCTCCCCCATGAACACCGGGGCGCGGAACGCCGCCTTGAGCCGGACGATCGGGGCCGGATCGCCGAGCCAGTCCACGAGGCACTGCGCCAGGTGACCCATCGTGAACATCCCGTGGGCGATGATCCCATCGAAGCCAGCGGCCCTCGCCGCGGCATCGTCCAGGTGCAGGGGGTTCGGATCGCCGCCGGCGACCGCGTACGCCCTAACGTCCTCGCGCGTCACGAGCCGCTCGCACCGCGGTAGCTGGTCGCCGGCGGCGATCTCCTCGAAGCGCACCATCACGCGCCCCGTTCGATCATCGTCGCGCGGCACACCACCACGGACTCTCCCTCGGCGTCGAACAGCTCGGTCTCGATCGTGAGCAACCCCAGCCCCGCCCGCTGCCTGGCGGAGGCGATCCGCGAGCGCACCTTGAGCGTCTCCCCCGATCGCGGCTGCCGGCGCCACTCGTACTCCTGCTCTCCGTGGATCACCCGAGAGAAGTCGAGCGCGAGCTCCGGATCCGAGATCACGGCAGGGAAGGCCGCGAACTCGGCCGCGGTGAGGAACGTCGGGGGCACCACGTCGTGCGGTTCTGCGAAGACCCCTCGGAACGCTGCGACGCGCGCGGGAGAGACCTCGAACTCGATCTCGGGGTAGACCTTTCCCTCCACCGCGGGGTTCACGCGTGGCACGCTACCGGAGCGTCCTCGCGGCGCCAAGGAACGCCCGCGGAGCCGAGGAACGTCGGCCGGACGGCCCATCGGTGGAAATCACCCTCCAGAGGTACGTGATTCGGGCTCCGGCCCGGCCTACCATCCGTGCGATGGCTCGAGCCTCCGGCAGCGGCACCAGCGAAGGCGGCGGCGCCCGCGGAGCCGACGGCCCCCGCGAGCAGAAGCGCGCCGCGAAGGCCGGATCCTCTATCAAGATCCTCATCGCCGACGACCAGCTCGCTGTCGGCGAGGCGCTCCAGATCGCCCTCGGCGCCGAGCACGACCTGACCGTGATCGAGGTCGTCACCGAAGGCGAGGACGCTGTCGAAGCCGCCGCCTCGCGCGAACCCGACGTCGTGCTGCTCGACCTGCAGAGGCCCGGCATGGACGGGGTCGAGGCGGCCAGGCGGATCACGGAGCGGGCACCCTCGTCCGCCGTCATCGTCCTGTCCGGCGAGGGCGACGAGATGTCCCTGGCCCGAGCCGTTCAGGCGGGCGCACGCGGGTTCCTTCGCAAGAGCGAGGGAGTGGGCGGGCTCGCCGACGCGATCCGCCGGGCGCACCGTGGCGAGCCGCTGCACGAGCCGACCGAGGTCGAGGCCTCGATGCGCCGGCTCCGCCGGCGGCGGGCCCGCGACAGCGGCATCGCCAAGCGGTTGGATCGACTGACGCCCCGCGAGCTGGAGATCCTTCAGAGCCTGGCCGACGGACGATCTGCGGCCGAGGTGGCGCAGACGCTCGGGATGAGCCCCCACACGCTGCGCACGCACACCCAGAACGTGCTGACGAAGCTCGGCGTCCACTCGAAGCTCGAGGCGATCGTCGCCGCGATCCGTCACGGCAAGGTGCGGACCTCCGACCCGGACGAGTAGCGCTTCACCGCGTTTCACGGTGAAGCGTGTGCTTCCGGTCCCAGCGGCAGTACTCCTACTTCAGGATCTTGGTCACGCGGCCGGCACCCACGGTGCGGCCGCCCTCGCGGATCGCGAAGCGGAGGCCTTCCTCCATCGCGATCGGGGCGATGAGCTCGACGGTCATCTCCACGTTGTCCCCGGGCATCACCATCTCGACGCCGCCTGGCAGGTTCGCGGTGCCGGTTACATCGGTCGTGCGGAAGTAGAACTGGGGACGGTAGCCGTTGAAGAAGGGGGTGTGGCGCCCTCCCTCTTCCTTGGAGAGCACGTAGACCTGGGCCTCGAAGTTCGTGTGGGGGGTGATGGACCCGGGCTTTACGAGCACCTGGCCGCGCTCGACCTGGTCCTTGTCGATCCCGCGGAGCAAGACCCCCACGTTGTCCCCTGCCCTTATCTCGTCAAGGAGCTTTCGGAACATCTCGAGGTCGGTCGCGGTGGTCTTTCTGGTGTCGTGGATCCCTACGATCTCTACCTCGGACATCTTCTGAAGGGCCCCGCGCTCGACCCGGCCCGTCACCACGGTGCCCCGGCCGGTGATCGAAAAGACGTCCTCGATCGCCATGAGGAACGGCTTGTCGACGTCGCGGACGGGCTCTGGGATGTAGGTGTCGCAGGCGGCCATGAGCTCATCGATCTTCTGAGTCCAGGCCTCGTCTCCCTCAAGGGCCTTCAGGGCTGAGATCTGGACCACAGGCACGTCATCGCCCGGGAACTCGTAGGAGGAAAGGAGCTCGCGGACCTCCAGCTCCACAAGGTCCAGCAGCTCTGGGTCATCGACCATGTCGCACTTGTTGAGGGCGACCACGATGTAGGGGACCCCCACCTGGCGGGCAAGCAGCACGTGCTCGCGGGTCTGGGGCATGGGGCCGTCGGCGGCAGATACCACAAGGATCGCCCCGTCCATCTGGGCGGCTCCTGTGATCATGTTCTTCACGTAGTCGGCGTGCCCGGGACAGTCCACGTGGGCGTAGTGCCGGGCCTCGGTCTGGTACTCGACGTGGGCGATCGCGATCGTGATGCCGCGCTCGCGCTCCTCAGGCGCCTTGTCTATCTGGTCGAAGGGGGTGTAGTCGGCAAGGCCCTTCTCGGCCTGGCGCTTGGTGATGGCGGCCGTGAGGGTGGTCTTGCCGTGGTCGATGTGCCCGATCGTGCCGATGTTCACGTGGGGCTTGGTCCGCTCGAACTTCTTCTTGGCCACTTTCGTTCCTCCGTGCCTAGCTCGTCCTCTGTCGGGGCGCTGGTAGCGGCGGGTGGACTCGAACCACCGACACAGCGATTATGAGCCGCTTGCTCTACCTCTGAGCTACGCCGCCGTGTTCGGCCCCCGAGTCTACCTGCGGGGATGGCCTGCGGCACGTTTCGACGGCACAGAGAGCCGGAGAGGGGAATCGAACCCCTGACCCCCTCCTTACCATGGAGGTGCTCTGCCGACTGAGCTACTCCGGCGAGGGATCCAGACAACGTGGCAGACGACCATCCACGCATCCTGACATCCGCTCGGGCAAGTCTAGCCAGAGAGACCGACCGGCGTCGGAGGTAGCTGGACGCGTCGATGAGTGGCGGCAGGGCGTGTTTGCACCCTGCGGAGGCTTGTTGGCGTCGCGAGTGTCGGCCTGCCAGGCGGCCAGGGGTAACGCCCGCTTGTGGCGCGACGGCGTGAGGGAGTTGACGAGAAGAGCCCAGCCGAGGACCTCGACCTGTTGGCGGACGTGGGCGAGGCTGTGGGCACGTCCCAGGAGCATCGTGTCGTCCAGCGCCCTGTGCAGGGACTCCGAGTCGTTGCCCCTGGAGTAAGGCGCCGGGAAGTCAGGGTCGGACGGAGGGATCGGCCGCACGTTCTCCGTGCGGTTGAAGCGGCGGGCGGTGTCCTCCTCGTTGCCGTGGAGCCTGACCGTCACGGTTCCTCCTCGTACGCCTCGTGGAGGACGTAGTCCTGGTACCAGGCGTACAGGCCGTTCTTCGCCCGGTCGCGGTGGATCCTCTTGCGTCTCAGAGGCTGGAAGGAACCCTCGCCGCTCTCGAGTAACTGGACCCGGCCGTCCGGCGATGGGCGGGCCGGTCGTCCCCGCCCCGCGTCTCCCTGATGGAGATCGCGGGGCGGGGTGCCGCGGCTGGGACATCGGCTAGTTGCCGCCGTTGTCGGTACCGGTGTCGAGGCTGCAGGCACCGGTCTGGTCGTCGTACTGGACGTTTGGAGTAACGGTGTCGTCGATCCCCACCTTCAGGCAGTCTGCGTGCTGAGCAGCGGCGTCCGCCGCACCCTCGGTCTCAGTCCCACCCGAGTTCTCGGTCTCAGTCCCACCCGAGTTCTCGGTCTCAGTCCCACCCGAGTTCTCGGTCTCAGTCCCACCCGAGTTCTCGGTCTCAGTCCCACCCGAGTTCTCGGACTGCGTGGAGGTCCCCGCGTTCTTGGTGTGCACCGTTGTCTGGTGCTGCGCGGGAGCTGTGTGCGTGGTGCGAGCCGCCGACGCGGATCCAATCGCGAACCACAGGCCAAGCGAGACGACCAGCGGAACCACTGCCCCGATCATGATCTTCTTCTTCATGTATCTCACCTCCTTCCGATTCATCTGCTTCGAGCATAGGAAGCGGCGCATAACAGGAAGGTGAAAGCCGGGAACGACTTCCTCAGCTTGCGGGGAGCGCTATGGAGAACGAACTGCCGTCGCCTTCCGTGCTATCAGCCCAGATGCGCCCGCCGTGTGCATCGACGATGTCCCTGCAGATCGCGAGCCCGAGCCCGCTGCCTTGGCGAGCAGACAACCTCGCGGCATCGACGCGGAAGAACCGGGATCCCAGGACCTGTGTCCGAGACGGTGAAGCCCGCTTCGCCGTCGCGCTGCCAGGTCGACACGCGGACCTGCGCGCCCGTACCGGCGTACTTCACAGCGTTCTCGACGAGGTTGGTGAGGACCTGTTTCAGTCGTTCGGGGTCCGCGATCACCGATACGGAGGCGCCGCTTGCGCTGATCCGCACACCAGTGGTGGACGCGAGCCCCCGGAGTTCCTCGACGACCTCGTGGGCGAGGGCTTGCAGTTCTGTAGGAGAGCGGAGCAGTTCAAGTTGTCCGTCGTCGATCGACGCGAGCATGAGGAGGTTGTCGACCATGCGCGACATCCGCTCGACCTCCTCGCGGTTGCTCTCGAGCAGCGCCCGTGCCCCCTTCTCTCCTAGGCGAGAGCTCTCGAGACCGACATCGATCTCGGATCCCATGACGGTGAGCGGAGTCCGCAGGTCGTGCGAGGCGTCCGCGACGAACCTGCGCTGGCTCTCGACCCCTTCCTGCAACCGCCCGAGCATGTCGTTGAGCGTCCTCGCCAATCGCTGGAGCTCATCAGCGGTTGACGGGATCGCGATCCGGTCCCCGAGGCGGTCGGCCCGGATCTCTTGCGCCTCCGCCGTCATCCGTGCGACGGGCCGAAGTGCCTTGCGTGCGATCAGCCACCCTCCGAGACCGGCGAGGAGCAACGCGACCGGGATCCCGGTGGCGAACAGGACCAGCAGCCGGTGAACGGACGAGCCGACGTCTTCCAGGGAGCTGGCAACCACCAAGACGGAGGACCCCCCGAGTCGCGGCAGCCGGAGCGCGAGCACGCGGAACCCTTCTCCGTCGGAGCCAAGCGTCACGCTCGCGACGATCCGGCGGCCTTCCAAGGCGGCGGCGATCGTCCGCACACCGATCATCGGCTGATCGGTCACTGCTGGGTCTCCCGTAGCATCCAGCACGATGCCCGTGGGCGAAAGCCGCTGCGCGGCCGTCTCCGCCGGCGCGAGGCTCCGAAGTGAGGCGTCGCTCACATCCTGGAAGTTCGACTGATCACTTGCCTGATACCCGAGCGAGATCTGTGAGGCCCTCGACTCGAGGGACTGATCGACCGCGTCGATGAGATCGTTCTTCAGCCGCAGGAACAGGAATGAACCGAATGCTGTCAGGATCACCGACAGCAGCGTTAGGTACCACACGGTCAGCCGGACCTTGATCGGCAGGCTCATCTCTGCTCCAGTGCGTAGCCCACGCCGCGTACCGTGCGGATAAGCGGCCGGCCGAACGGCGCTTCGAGCTTCTTGCGCAGATGGCCGACGTAGACGTTCACGACGTTGGATACTCCGTCGTAGCCGTAGTCCCACACATGCTCGAGGATCTCGGTTCTCGTCACGACTTCCCCAGGGTGGTGCATGAAGAACTCCAGGAGCGCGAACTCGCGTGGACTGAGTTCGACCTCGCTGCCGCTGCGCTGCACCGAGTGGCGAGCGGGATCGACCACGATGTCCGCTGCCTGCAACACGACGGGTCGTTCGCCGGCGCGCCCGCGGATCAGCGCACGCAGCCGCGCGAGGAGTTCGCCGAACGCGAAGGGCTTCACCAGGTAATCGTCGGCGCCGGCGTCCAGACCGCGAATGCGGTCCCGCACACTGCCGCGCGCCGTAAGCATCAGGACCGGTGCCCAGCGTCCGCGCGCGCGAAGCTCGGTGCAAACGTCGACACCGTCGATCCCGGGGATCATCAGATCGAGAACGATCGCGTCGTAGTCGTACTCGGTCGCCATCGAGAGCGCATCGACGCCATGGGCAAAGACGTCGACAGCGTACCCGTGCTTGCGAAGGCCACGACCCATCGCGCTCGCAACCTTCGGTTCGTCCTCGACCACGAGGACCCTCATCTGGCGACCCCGACTGCCCAGGTTCTCATACCTCCTCCAGCCTATTCCGCACGAGGTGAAGGGACGGTGAAAGGATGGTGAAAGCAACTCACCTAGGTTCGGGCGAGTGGCAGCCGGAGGTATCCGCTGCCGCAGAGGAGCCCGGCGACCGTCAGACAGTCTCCGTCGTCAGCAACGCGTCTAGGGACCACGACCTGGCGCGCACGTCTAGCCGCGCTCGGGAAGCCGACCGCGGAGTAAGCCCCGCGAGGTTGCGGGATCGGAGCCACGATCGGATGGCCCCCGGGCGCACCCGGCCCACCTGGCCTGACTAACCCCTCCGTCGGGTAACTGGCCGCGCGCGGACTTGACCCGGGTGGAGGATCGATGCCCGCCTCCCAGCGAAATCCGACCCCCCTTACCTCACCGATCGAGCAAGAGCCGGGGGCGAAGTGATGCACGGCGTGAGCCTGGGGTGCAGAGCGTCTCGGCGCGGTTGCATCTCGTCGCGATCGGTTGCAGAACGTTGCGACATAGTTGGCGGGTTGACCCGGACGGGTCGACGCGTTCCCAGATTGGCGAAATCCGTTCCCGGGTCGGCCTCGAAGAGGCCTCTGACCAGCGAAAACGGGTTCTCTACCGGCCCGACTCCGGCGCTCCGGCACTCCGGCGAGGGATCCAGAAACCGTGGCAGACGACCATCCACGCACCGTGATATCCGCTCGGGCAAGTCTAGCCAGAGAGACCGACCGGCGTCCGCGGGCCACCCTCCGCATCGCGCGCGGCCACTCCATCGAGGACCAACGAGACCGCCAGCACGGCTTCTGCGAGCTTGTCGGCGAGCGAGAGCGCATCGAAGTGGGATCCCACGAGCACGAAGTAGGCGGCGATCGACGATACGGTCACGCCGAGCAAGACGAGCCGCGCGAGCCACCTGACTGCGTCCAGAGCCGCGATGGGCGCGTACAGCGCGGTCAACGCGCCGAGGTAGCCCAACGCGGCCAGCAGGAACAGCGATCGCAGCGGCGGGCGTATCGGACGCGACGAGGCTGCCAGATAGAGGTGCACCCCGGCCGTGAAGAGGGTCGCGAGGATCACCGTGATCTTCAGCGCCGCACCACGGATGACGACCGACCCTCGTGACATCCCGGACCGCCCCCCGTTCACGTCCCGAGGCCCGAGCGCAAGGTGGTGTACAACCCCACCAGCATCAGAGCGGTGGCCCCGACGGCGACCGTGACGTCCGAAACACGTATCCGTCCCAGTCGCCGCCGGAACCATGGGAAGGCGGCGAAGACGATCCCCTGGGAGACGAACAGGGCGAGCAGCATGGGGGGCAGCGCCAGGTCGTAGAGCCTCACGGGATCGACGAGGAGGACCGCGGCGCCGATCACGAACGCCGACGCCACGCCGACGTGAGCGGTCTGTGGTCGGATCGCGAACATCGTGGGCAGCAGCCTGGTCAACGCCACGAACTCGAGCAGCACGAGCGAGAGGATGCTGACCGCGGTCCCCACCGCGACCGCGACGGCCAGCGCGTGACCGCCGATCGCATACGCCGCCGACCAGCCAGGGAACGGACCGGACTGGAGCCCCGCCGGAACCCGGGCCAGCGCCACCGCGGCCGCGAGGACGCAGACGCCACCCACGGCCACGGATAGAGGCAGGGCGCGACGGATGAGCGCGCGCGCGTTCGCGACCTCGCCACCCAGGAAGAGCGGCAGGCTGCCACAGATGAAGAACAGCGACACGGCCCCCGACCTCAGCAGCAAGGTCGGCGCAGAGGCGTGGGCCGCGAAGCTGTTCACGCTCGGCAGCGAGTGGGTCGCGGGGGCCGCGACGAGGAAGCCGAGGATGACCACCTGGGCGACCCCAACCACCGCCACGGCGGCGAGCGTGCCCCGGCGCCATGCACCCGATGCGAGGACGAGAGCCAGCGGTATCCCCACCTCGAGCCATGGACCGGCCCGAATGATGCGCGGGAAAGCCGCAGGGAGGAGCTCGTAGACGACGAAGGCGACCGTGGCGGGTAGATACAGGAAGTAGCTCAGCGTCCAGATGATCCCCTGAACGCGCGCCACCTTCGTCCCGGCGGCCGCCTCCACGAACGAGAACAGGCCGCCGGACGAGGCGATCTCCTGTGAGTAACGGCGCCACACGACCACCGGGAACGCGAAGGCCGCGATCCCGATGAGCACGATGAGGCCGGACGAGGATCTGAGGTCGCCGAGGGCCTGTGGCACATTGAGCGCGCCGAGGGCCAGCGGCCCCCCGACCGAGCTCACGGCGAGGCCGTAGAAGATGGCGGGGTGGATGGGAGGGCCGAAGTGGGGGCCGTCGGTCGGCGGTGACGTGTGGGATGAGCCCGCCGCGCGCGGGGTCTCGAAGGCGTCCTTCCGAGCGGGAGACGTCGATGCACCACGGAGGGACGCATCCGCCCGGGGAGCGGGCGGCGTCCCCGGGCGGATGCGTCGTCTTCGGACCGGTTCGTACCGGTCGGCTAGCCCCACGAGCTGCTGCCGCCGCCGGAGCCGCCGCCGCCGGAGCCACCATTGCCGCCGGTGCCACTTCCTCCGGTCGAGGTGCCCCCAGCCGTGGTTCCACCGTTCGTCTGCATGGGGCTCGGATGGCCGCTCGTCACCGACCCACCGCTCCCGCTCGCTCCGCCACCCATCGCCAGAGCGATGACGACCGCGATCACGACAAGCGCGGTGACGCTGAGGGAGATGAGCAAACCCCTCTTCTTCCGCGCCGATCTCGCGTCCTGCACCTTTTCCTCCTTCCGCGAGGGACCGAGAACGCTTCGACCTCGCCCTGGGTCTACGGGTGGCGCGCCCGTCCGGCTTGACCTACTCCGGCCACGGCTCGGTCGCTCGCGGTTACGCCCGCGGGATCTGGGGCTTCCTGAACGCCCGGATCCCTGAGGCCGGAATATCCTGGAACGAGCCCGAAAGTGACCTGCGAGGATGCGACGGATGCGGTGGATCTTCGGTGTGAGCGTCGCGGCGGCCCTGCTGGGCATCTCCTGCGGCGACCGCTATCCCACGGTCGATGCCTACGGCACGGTCTCGGGCCACATCCAGTTCGGTTCGAAGGGAACGCTCGCCGTGAGGATCGCGCAGACGCAGGAGGAGCGGCAGAAGGGGCTGATGGGGGTCACCTCGCTGCCTCCGGACGAGGGCATGGCGTTCATGTTCCGGGGCCCCACCACGGCGAGCTTCTGGATGAAGGGCACGTTGATCCCGCTCTCGGTTGCATTCGTCAGCCACGATCGGATCGTGACGGTGCTCGAGATGGAACCGTGCAGAGCCGACCCCTGTCCGACCTACGGGGCAGGCCGCCCCTACGCCTACGCGATCGAGGCGAACGCGGGCTGGTTCGAGCAGCACGGGATCCACGCGGGCGACGAGGTGACGAGCTTCGATGGACCGTTCTTCAGCTGAGAACTGCCTGCTCTGCGCGGCGGAGCGGGCGACCGCATGGCACTACGAGGACGACGAGTGCTGGGTGGCCGACTGTCTGGTGTGCGCGACCCCCATGGTCGTGTGGCGCACGCACGGGCTCCCCGAGGCTGTGGACGAGGTCCGGCTGCTCTCGCACCTCGAACGCGTGGCGTCCGAGCGCTACGGCGGCGAGGGCTTCTGGATCGACGGCGAGCGCCGGCGGATCCCCGATCACTGGCACGCCCACGCGAGGCCTGCGGGCGGGTTCTTCGACCCGGCGAGCGAGCTCTACGGAAGGTACGGCTGAATCCCGGCGTGACGCCCGTGTGACGCCGGTGTGACGGGTCAGACGGATCCCCGCCGACGCACGAACTCGGGGGTCAGGTCCGCCACGGAGGTCACGCCGCAAAGAGCCATCGTTCGCCGCACGTCGGCATCGAGGATGCGAAGCACATGGTCGACGCCGGCCTCTCCCGCGGCGCCGAGGCCGTACAGGTACGCGCGGCCCGCCATGCACCCGCGGGCGCCCAGTGCGACGGCCTTGACGATGTCCGAGCCACGGCGAACGCCGCCATCGCAGAGGATCTCGATCCTTCCTCCGACCGACTCGACCACCGAGGGCAGGAGCTCCAAGGTGGGCGGCGCGCCGTCCAGCTGCCGTCCCCCATGGTTCGACAGGGCGATGGCGTCTACGCCGGCCTCGGCGGCGAGGAGGGCGTCCTCGACGCACTGGATGCCTTTGACGACGATGGGACCGTCCCAGACCGAGCGCATCCAATCGATGTCGGCCCACGACAGAGCGGGATCGAACTGCGCGTTGATGTAGTCGGCCAGGGTCACCGGGTCGCTTCCGTCACCGACGGATCGACCGACAACGTTCGCGAAGCTGATCGGTTCGGCTCGCAGGAAGGCCCAGGTCCAACCCGGATGAACGATGCCCTCCAGGATCGTGTCCAAGCCGATCTTCGGAGGGAGGGAGAAGCCTCGCCGCACGTCGCGGTCGCGACGGCCGAGCACGGCGTTGTCGACCGTCAGCATCAGCGCCTCGAAACCCGCGGCGCGGGCCCTTTCGATGAGCTCCCTCACCAGGCCTCGGTCCTTCCACACGTAGACCTGGAACCAGCGGGGTCCCTTCGCAACGCCTGCCACCTCCTCGATGGAGCGCGTGGCCAGCGTCGACAGGGTGTACGGGATCCCAGCCCGCGCCGCCGCGCGGGCAACGGCGAGCTCTCCATCGGGATCGGCGATCCGCGTGAAGCCGGTTGGCGCAAGGACGAGCGGGAGCGGCACCCGCTTGCCGAGCAGCGTCGTGCTGGGATCGACGGAGCTGACGTCGCGGAGCACCCGCGGGCGGAACTCGAGACGCTGGTAGGCGGCCCTGTTGCGCCTCGACGTCAGCTCGTCTTCCGCGCCGCCGTCGATGTAGTCGAACACGCCGGCGGGGAGCCGGCGCTTGGCGATGATCCGGAGATCCCCCACGTCTGCCGCCCTGGCCAATCGCCGGGCGGCCAGGGACCACTCGAGCCTCCGAAACCGGACCACGGATCTCAAGGTTCGGATCATGCGCGACGCCTCCCGCGCGGATCGGCGAAGGATGTGACCTCCCACACCGGTCTCGATCAGGCTCTCGTCAACTTCGGGTCCACTTTCGCGAGGCGATCGAGGTAGGGCGCAGCTCCGAGTCGCTCGAAGGCCTCCCGTGCTTCGTCCAGGAGCGGAGCCGCCTCCTCCGGGCGGTCGGCGGCGCGCCGTAGTTCGAGCAGAACTTCCGCCCGGGTCGGTTCTCACTGCCACACGCCTTGCAGCGCACATCCCCTCCTGGTCGCGCTCGGCCTCGAAGCGTATACCTGGGCAACTGACACCGTCGATGGCGGGGGAACGCGCTCGGCCGACGGCGAGCTATCCGCCGAGGGTTGACGCGCCTGAGACGCTCAGTCTCGGAGGAGGGGTGCTGATGCCTGCGTTCGAGAACCGACCCGAGCCCCGGGAGACCCGGGAGCTGGCCGACGCCGAGATCCTGCTCGAGCGCGACGCCGGCATCGTCGTCCGCGACGGCGTGCGGCTCTCCGCGGACGTCTACCGCCCGAACCGGCCCGGTCGCTTCCCGGCGATCCTCGAGCATCTCCCGTACCGCAAGGACGACACACGTGCCGCGACGGATCGCGCGAACGGCACGTTCCTGGCCGAGCATGGCCTCGCGCTCGTCCGACTGGACGTGCGCGGCACCGGCAGCTCGGGGGGGATCGCCACCGACGAGTACACCTTGGACGAGCAGCTCGACGGCGTCGACGCGGTCGCCTGGATCGCGTCACGCGATTGGTCGAACGGGAACGTCGGGAGCTGGGGCGTCTCCTACGGCGGGTTCTCCTCGATCCAGCTGGCCTGCAACAGGCCCCCCGCTCTCAAGGCGATCGCCGCGACCTACGCCACCGACGACAGGTACACGGACGACATGCACTTCGCCGGCGGCGGTCTCTGCGCCCTCGAGCTCGCGCACTACCCCCTTCGCATCCTCGCGATGAACGCGCTGCCGCCGACGCCCGACCCCGGGGAAGCCGACGAGATCTTCACGGAGCGATGGCTGCGTCGCGTGCGCGCCACGCCGCCGTGGATCCTTCGCTGGCTCGAGGAGCAGCACGACGGGCCCTACTGGCGGAACGGCTCGGCGCGGCCCGACTACGACCGCATAGAGTGCCCCGCCCTGCTGGTCGCCGGGTGGCGCGACGGCTATCGCACGGCGATGTTGCGGCTCGCGAAAGAGCTCCGCGCCCCCTGGCAGCTTCTGGCAGGCCCTTGGATGCACACGACGCCCGACGTCGGGATCCCAGGTCCGCGATACCCGTTCCTTGACGAGGTCGTTCGCTGGTTCATCCGGTACCTCGATCCAAGCGCGCGAACCGAGCCCGACGTCTCCGAGCGCCCCCGGACGGTCTTCTTCCTGACCGGTTACGACCGTCCTGCGGTGCCGCCCGCCGAGGTCGCGGGGACCTGGATGGGGACCGACCGCTGGCCCGAGGAGGTGGACGAGACCTCCCTTTTCCTCACCGCGGCCGGAGGCCTTGCTGCGGAGCCGGACACTGGGTTCGCGGTGGTCGCCTGCCCGTTCGACCCCTCGGTCGGCGCGATGAGCGGCAACTGGTGCCCACCTCCGCCCGGCCACGGCCTGCCCTTCGACCAGCGTCCCGACGAAGCCCGCTCCGCGGTGTTCACTTCAGAGCCGCTCGAAGGAGCCCTCGACGTCCTCGGAATGCCGCGGGTTCGGTTGCGGGTGGAGCACCCGGGGCCGTGTGCCATCGTCGCCCTGAAGCTCGCCGACGTCGCACCCGACGGATCGTCCCAGCTCGTGACACGGGGCTCGCTCTCGCTCGCGCACCGCGACGGCTCGACCGAGCCGACCCTGTTCGCGGGCATCGGGGACATCGAGATCGAGCTCCAGGCGACCGGCTGGCGGTTCGCGGCGGGGCATCGGATCCGGCTGGCGGTGGCCGGCAGCGACTGGCCGACCGTGTGGCCGCTCCCGACCACCGACCCGATCCGATTGCACGTGGGCGGTGGCCCGCGAGCCGTGCTGCTGCTCCCCGGCCTGCCCTCCGACGCCCGTCCGTACGAGCCGACCGGCGCGCTCTTCGGCGGCCGTCCGGCGGCGGGATCCGTGTCGCTCCCGGCACGCTCGACCTGGCGCGCCGTGGCCAACGGCATCGAAGCCACCTCCGGTATCGAGGCGTCCGACGAGGACGGGTTCGAACATCCCGAAGAGGGGCTCCGCGTCGAGGAGGCCCGCAGCTATCACGCCTTCCTTAACCCTTCGGACCCTTTGAGTGCCAAGGCAGGGGGCCGAGCGACGTTCCGGGTGAAGACGGCGCGCTCCGACGTCCTCACGACCGCCACGGGCGAGTTCGGCTGCGACGCGAGCGTATTCACGTACGACCTCCGGCTGGTCGTGCGTGAAGGTGGCCGCGTGCTGCACAGGGATCGATGGCGAGGCAGTGTGCCGCGCCGGCTCTGCTGACCCGGCCTACCGGAACCCGAAGGGCACCCCAGCGTGACGGGCGCGGTTCACCCGCGAGGCGATCGCGTAGCCGGTCATCGCCGTCCCGGCGGTGACGAGCATCGCGACCGCTCCGATGGCGTTCACCTCGGGGGTCACGCGGAACCGGATCAGGCCGAGCAGCTCGAGCGGCAGCGTGTTAACCGACGATCCCGCCATGAAGAAGGACGTCACCACGTCGTCGAACGAGAAGGTGAACGCGAGCAGCCCTGCCACGAGGAGGCCCGGCAGTAGACCCGGCAACGTCACGCGCAGGAACACCTGCCACCGGGCGGCGCCCAGATCGGCGGCGGCTTCCTCCAGCGCGGGCTCGAGCACCGACATCCGTGCCTGGATGATCAAGATCGCATAGGCGGTGTTCCAGACGGTGTGTCCGATCACCACGGCGGGCAGTCCGAGCTGGATGTGGAGCCGCACGAACAAAAGGAACATCGCGCTCGCGAACACCACCTCCGGGAGGATCACGTTGAGCAGGACGAGCAGCTCGTACCAGCGGCGAGCACGTCGTGACGCGCGCCGCCACCACATCGCTCCCGTGACGGCGAGGAGGACCGAGATGGTGGTCGACGTCACGCCGATGACGAGTGACTGCCCCAGCGCATCGCGCGCCTCGGAGTCGTGCAGGGCCGTACGGAACCACCGGAGCGTGGCGCCCGCCCAACCTACGAGCAGTTCGTCCTTGTTGAACGCGTTCAACACGACGATGAGAAGCGGGGCCCACAAGAAGAGGATCACGAGCAACGAGACCGCCGCTGAAACTCGGTGCCCGCGGATGTTCATGCCGTAGCCTCGCCGGAGCGCCGTGCCCGCCCTGCTCCGACGAGCGCGATCGCAAGCACGCCGAGCAGCGCCATCGCGATCGCCGACCCGAACGGGTAGTTACCGACGTTCAGGAACTGGTCGGCCACGATGTTGCCGAGCATCAAGGTCTTCCCACCGCCCAGGATCTCCGGGATCACGTACTCGCCGGTGGCCGAGATCCCGACGATCGTTGCGCCGGCGACGAGACCCGGCATCGCGAGCGGCAGCACCACGCGGCGGAACGTGCTGGCGCTACTCGCGCCCATGTCCGAGGCCGCCTCCAGCACCGACCGGCCGACCCGGTCCAGCGCAACGTAGATGGGCAGGATCATGAGCGGAAGGTACGAGTAGACCATCCCGACCCCGATCGAGCCCGGCGTGTACAGGAAATCGAGGTGTTTCGAGACGAGTCCGAGCCTTCGCGCGAAGGCATCGATCGGCCCACCGTTCTGCAACAGGTATACGAGGGAGTACGTCCGCACGACGAAGCTCGTCCAGAACGGCACTATGACGAGGAGCAGGAGCAGGCGCTGCCAGCGCTCCGGTTGCCGACTGGCGAAGTAGGCGAGCGGGAACCCGATCAGCGCGCATAGGAGCGTCGTGGAGACCGCGAGCACCAGGGAACGAACCAGGGTGTGCAGATACAGGGGATCGCCGATATCTCGGTAGTTCTGGAGCGTCCAGCCGAACCGCATCTGGAAGGTCACCAGGCTGACCTGCCCGAGCGAGTGCACCGCCACGAGCACCAGCGGCACGAGGAAGAATGCCACGAACCACAGCAGGCTGGGAAGGAGCAGCAGGTGTCGCGCGAGCGATCCTCGCTCCGAAGGCAGCCGTTCGCGGGACGTTAGGCCGACTTGAATTCGTCCCAGACCTTCGACCACAGGGCGGTGGCCTCGCCCAGGTAGTTCTCGTACTCGACCCGGGAAAGCACATTGGGATCCGGGTACAGGATCGGGTTCTTCGAGATCGACTCGTGGATGTACGGGGTCGCCGCCGCCTCCATGTAAGCCGTGCCGGTCGCGTTCACGAAGCTCGCGTAGTTCTTCGGGTCGAGGTGGAAGTTCATGAACGCCTCGACGACCGGCAGCACGTCGGTGCCCTTGACCGCGATCAAGCCTTCCAGGTAGGCCACGCCGCCCTCATCGGGCACGACCCACGTGACGTTCGGCTCCTTCTTGTTCGCGATGGCGATGTCGAAATCCCAGTCCATCGCGATCGCGAGCGTGCCCTTCACCAGGCCGTTCGCCACGTTCGTGTTCGTCAGGGCCTGAAGGTGCGGCTTGATCTGGATCAGCGCCTGCTTGCACTTGTCGAGCTCGGAGGGGTCCGTGCTGTTCCCCGAGTAGCCGAGGTACTTGAGGGTGCTTCCCATGCAGTCTCGATCGAGGTTGAGGAAGGTGATCTGGCCCGAGTACTTCGGCGCAAGGTTCCAAACGTCGGCCCAGCTCGTGATCCCCTCGGTCACGATGTCCTTCCGGTAGCCGACCCCGACCTTCCCGTAGTCGGTCGGGATCCCGTGCGAGTACGAGGTGCGGAACGACTGGTCGACGTTGGAGATGTTGGGGATGTTCGAGAAGTCGACTTCCTGGAGGACGTCCGCCGCGATCATCTGCCCCACCGCGGACTGGTCCTCCAGTCCGAAGTCGAACGCGCCGGGATTCTGCTTGAAGAACAGGACGTCGCTCGCGATCGACTCGGTCGGCTCGGCCTTCTGCTTGATCGACGCACCCGGGAACGCCGCCGCGAAGTCGGCGAACTCCGTCTTCCCGATCCATCCCGGGTAGTTGTTGAAGGTCGCTTGGCCGGTGATCGGAGCGGGCGAGGCGCCGCTGGCGGCGGGTGGGGCGGGGGTGGGACTCTTGGAGCAGGCGGCGAGGAGCGAGCCCCAAGCGGTCAAGCCGACGCCGAGCGCCCCTCCCCGGGCGAGCAGCTGTCTCCGCGACAGGACAGGTGCGGTCGGAAGTTCCTCGTGATGGGTCATGCTGTCCCCCCCTGGGCTCGAATCAGGCTAGGTTCGGGACCTTCGCCGCCGATGTCAAGAGGCAGCGCCCGATCGCACGGCTTCCGCAAGCGGGTCGAGGGTGGCCGGGGTTCCTTGCAGCGCACCGGGGGCACGTTCGCGGACGAGACCGATCACCCGCTCGGTGCCGGCCCCCAGCGGTCGCTCGTCGCGCAGCATCGCAGCGCGGGCGGCCACAGCGAGCTCGGCGGCGACGACCCGGCTCCCGAGCTGGACCACCTCGGCCAGGCGTCGCGCGCCCAGGGGCGCCAGCGAGGTGCGGTCCTCGATCCCCTCGGCCAGGCTCGAGCTCGCGAGCTCGAAGGAGACCGGTTGCGCGAGCAGCCGTGCCTCGGTCGCGAACGACTGGCTGGCGATCGCGACGATCGAAAGGCCCGAGGACCCATCCGGGTCCGCCGCCAGCCCCGTCGTCAGGCCCGACCACTGCGTGTCGAGCAGCTTGATGGTTCGCTCGGCGGAGACCGTGAGCGTGGGAGCGAGTCCGATCCGGGCCAGGTCGAGCGCGATCGCGAGCGAGGACCCGTCGAAGTTCCCGACGGAGGCCAGCCGGTCTTCCTGGGCGATCACTATCGGGTTGCCTTGCGACGCGTTGAGCTCCGAGGTCACCAGGGCGCGCGAGAACACGAGCGCGTCCCGGCCGGCGCCCAGCACCTGCGGCAGGGTCCGGAAGCTGAGCGGATCCTGGAGGTTGCGGGCTCGAGCCCGATCCCAGAGCCGGCTCCCCTCGAGGTGCTCGCGGAGCCGGTCGAGGCTCGCCAGCAGGCCCGCCAGCGGACGTGCCTGCCCGATCTCCGGATCCAGGATGTCCAGGCTGGCGCCGAACGCGTCGAGGCTCGCCGCGCCGGCGAGCTCTGCGGCGCCGAGCAGGGTCGTGGCGTCGTACGTGGCGAGCGCGGCGAGCCCGGTCGAGAAGGCGTTGTTGTCAAGAAGAGCGAGCCCCTCCCCCGGAGCGAGCGCGAAGCCCTCGAGCAGGCCGGCGGCAAGGTCAGCCATGGGGGCGAGGTCATGCTCTCCGGCTCGACCCGGACCCGCTTCTGCACCCCCACGCCGGTGGTTAGCCCGTAGACCGCCTCGTCTCGCGCGAGCACGCGCTCCACGACCCCCCGCGCATCACGCAGGCGCGCCGCGGCCCCCGGGTCGAGCGCGACGGACATGCCGCCCCGAGCCACGCGAACCACATCCTCGATCGACAGGTCGGAGCCGGTGAGGACGAGGACACCTTCTTGCGTCATGGCGAGCAGTGTCACCCGACGGAGCCGGGCCCCGCAAGCGGCCCGGCATGACCCGGACCACGCCGGCCCCCGCTGCGAGTGCGAGTCGCGTCCCCGTCGGTTCCCGGTCGAGGTCGCCACCATCTTCGAGACCATGGCTTGGTCGGCCGATGGGTTGGTTGGTCGATCGGTTGGTGTAGGTGGGGTGTTCTCGGGAACCCCGTGACCTGCGGGGATGGGCAGCCGCCGCCAGGGTGCCCACGTACTGAGAGGGGTAGTGCCCACACCTGGTCATGGCCATCTCTTGGCATGTGTTGCGCGTCAAGCCAGGCCTTCGGGCGACCAGCAGTTCCTCACGGTCTGAGTCCTCAAGCTCCTCGGCCCACGTTTGCGTGGCCTCCGATCTCTCGCCGTTCACCCCGGTCACGGCCGATCGCCCGCACGTTCTACGAAGGCGAAGCCTTACCGCCGAGGTAGGCGAGCGCCGCCAGGTTCCCCTTGGCTTGCAGCTTCGCGATGGCTTCGCGTCGAGCCGCCGCGGCGTCGTCGCCCAGATCGCGCGCGTCGAGGACCTCGGCGAGCATGAGCAGCGCGTTCGCGTGTTCGGGCACTAGGTCGGTGGGCTCCACGAGCTTGAGCCCACGGCGCGCGGAGGCCTCCGCCTCGACGGCGGACCCACGGAGCAGGTGGGCCCGGGCGAGCACCAGTTGGCGCTTGGTGAGGGTCTGCAGGTCGGTGACCAGGACGGAGGCCTCGAACGCATCGGCGAGCCGGAGGAACTCGCGCGGCCGATCCTGCGCTCCGACCGCTTCGCACAGAAACTCGTCGACGATGCTCGTGTACCAGATGTTGCCGATCGCCGCGAAGAACTCCCGCGCCTCCCGGAGCCTCCGCTCGGCGGCCTCCGCCATGCCCACGGAGATCTCGACGATCGCGATCTCCATACCATGGGCCGCTGCGAGCCATGCCAGCCCGTGACGGTCGAGAACGTCCCGCCATCGTCGCTCGTGCTCGTGGAAGCCGGGATCGTCACCGGCGGCGAGGGCGGCGACCGCCATCAGGGCGTGGCCGATGCTGCCGGACATCGGCTCGCGGTGCGATAGCAGCTCCCGGGCGGGCGCCGCGAACCGATCGAATGGAAGGGGCCCGAGGATCGTGATCCCGAAAAGGTCGCCGGCAGCCTGGGTCGCCTCCCTGGGGCGCCCGGCGGCGAGCGCATGCCGCAAGGCTTTGGAAGCCCACAGCACCGCCTCGGCGCAGCGTCCACGCATGAACTCGAGGTTCGTGGCGACGATCGCGGCCTCGGCCAGACCGTCGTCGTCGTCCAACACCTCGAACGCGTCGGCCGCCGACCGCGTTTCCACGGCGGCAGATTCGATCTCGGCCTCGGTGGGCGAGCGGTAGATCCGATTGGACAGCAGCTGGACCTTCGCGCGGAGCGCATCGCGCTCGGATCCCACCGCGCGAGCCTGCTCGACGGCTTCGGATAGCAGGCCCTCGGTCTCCTCGGTCCTCCCCGAATCCGCGAGGGCGGCCCCGAGGTTCGGGAGGAGGTCGAGGCGGCGAGGGGAGCGCTCGGGCAGGAGCGCCGCCGCCCGGCCGAGGAGATCGCGGGACGTGATGTAGTCGAGCGCGGCGAAGGCCCGCGATCCAGCGGTGGCGAACAGTCCGCCGGCGGGCTCCGACAGGGCGGCCGAGTGTTCATCGCGCGCGCCGAGCTCCTCCCGCAGATGCAGCGCGCGCTCGAGGTGCCGAGCGACGGACTCGTCGACGTCGGCCTGGTCGGCGTCCTCTTCGATCATCCAGTCGGCGAGGCGCTCGTGCAGATCGGCTCGCAGCTCCTTGGAGAGGCCGCGGTACGCAGCCTCGAGGACGAGCGCGTGCGCGAAGCGCCACCTGCCGGCGGCCTCGTCCTCCGGGTGTACGAGACCCCGTCGTTCGAGTGAGGCGATGGCACCCTCGACATCTTCCGG